>JADFZM010000009.1 GCA_015232535.1 Candidatus Omnitrophota bacterium | reverse complement strand
GATAGGTTTAAGTTTTCGCTCCATATAGCGCTATAAGTGAAACCGCCTCCTAATTAAGTATACCGGCTAATGCTATAAATTCAAGGATTTTTATGGCAAGAAAAATATTCGAAAGATTGTAACATTAAGTGAGACAAAAAAAGAAAAAAGCTCCAAAGACCAAAATACTGTTAATTTGTGAGTGAGAAACAAACAAAAAACAGGAGGTCATATGGAGCTAACGAGTTATAGCACTTAAAGGAAAAAAAGCCAAATAATACAAAGCGATACTTAGAATACCTGTCCTATTTTCTTTTTGTCGGGTGCATTTTACCGTGTGTCCCGCGGAAAAGCTTGCCTCTTTTTGTCCTTCTGTCGCCTTTTCCCATACTGCTCCTTTTTGATTATTAAAGTTTTATGATTGCGTTTATTCATTTATAACAAAAAAATCTGATTATTCAAGATTTAAAATGTTCTTTTCTTAATTGGTTAATAATAAATAATAGAAACCTTGAACCAGAGCTAGTTCTTCTTAGAGATCCTTTTAACCGCTTTGAGCATCCTGTCAAAAGCCTGAATTGGGGTTCGGCCCTCGGTCAGGTTGCCATCGCAGATAGCGGCATAACCTTTTCTGTTGCGGATCTTAAAGATCTTAACCGGTTTCTTGCCGATATTTTTCATTTCCGCTCCTTTCAAGTTTTCGTCGTAGGTATGCTCTTATCAATTATTATACGCTTATTGAAAGGAGATTATTTAAAATTTATCGAATTTTACTCTTAAATTATTTATTGCAATAATTGCAATAATAGTCCTTGCGCTAAGCAAAAGAAAGTGATATATTTTAATCAGCCACGGAAACTTCAGCCTCACGAAGTTTAAGTGGCTTTTTTTATGCGCTTCCCCAAGATGCGGAGATCATTATGACGCCTTATTTTGATGAAAAACCCAAACCGAATGCGTCAGACCGAAGGTATTTACCCCGCTGGGAGGTAAAGAACCGTGTAATGTTTCATTGCCTTGACCCTGCTGATCTATACCGCGAAGCTTTTACCCGTGATATGAGCTGCGCTGGTGCCTGCCTCGAGAGTAATAAAGAAGTAATAACAAACCAGAAAGTCCATCTTAAAGTTTTTCTTTCCGAAGATCAAGCTTTTGAGGTGGACGGATATGTTTGCTGGTCAAAGCGTGAAAAGGCAAGATATTCTACGGGAGTTCATTTTACTAATATGACACCCGAGAATCAGGAGTTGCTTCTTTCCTTCGCTTTTGCCTTGGACAAAAAGAAGCTTGTTGAGCACTGGTTTCGGGGTTGGGACAGCACTTAAAGCCGCTAATTTTTCTTATCCGCACGGGATTTTCATCTTGATTTGCCCGTATAAATTAATAAAATCTTCCATGCTCAAGTTTTCCGCCCGGAGGTTTTCCCGTATTCCGGCAGTTGATAAAATCTTTTGCAAATCTTTTTTTTCAATCAAAGAAGAAAGAGAATTGAGTATTGTTTTCCTCCGCTGCTGAAAGGCACTGTGTATTATCTTAAAGAGAAAATCTTCGTCTTCAACCATTCCTTCCTTTGATTTTTTCATATCTAAATATATAAAACAGGATTGCACTTTGGGAACCGGGGAAAAAGCGGTGTTGGTGATCTTAAAAAGCATTTTAGGGGAGGTAAAATAATTAACGAATAATGTCAATGACCCGTATTCCTTAGAGCCGGGAGGGGCGGTTATCCTCTCTCCTACCTCAAGCTGTACCGTCAAAAAACAATCCCGGATATTATCCCTTTCGCTAATTATCTTCTCGATTATCGGGGTAGTTATATAGTATGGCAAATTGGCAATTATTCTTGTTTGCGGTGGAAGGCGAGAAAAAGAAAACTTAAGGATATCTTCTTCGATTGTTTCGACGTTTTTGCCAATAAATTGTTCTTTAAGCCTTTGTGAAAGACCGCGGTCTTTCTCTACGGCGATGACTTTCTGCGCCCTAAGCGATAGCTCTTTTGTCAGAGCCCCGAGGCCGGGGCCGATCTCAAGGATGGTTTCCGACGGCTTTAATTCGCAGGAAGTTATTATGCGGTCAATTATATGTTTATTTATCAGGAAATTCTGCCCGAGGTGCTTTTTTGCTCGTGGTTTCCGGTTGGCTCGCTTGTAATTAGGCATTATTTAGCAAAGGTGGCGCAGAGCCGAATCGCTTCTTTCATGGATGCGGGATCGACCTTGTTTTTCCCGGCTATATTAAAGGCGGTACCATGCGCGGGAGATGTCCTGATAAACGGTAGGCCGACTGTCATATTGACCAGTTTATTAAAATGCATTGTTTTTAGGCCGATAAGCCCCTGGTCGTGGTACATTGCTACGACGAGGTCGTAGGCGCAGATAACATTGGGCGTAAATACCGTATCCGAGGCAAAGGGCCCATCAACAAGAATGCCATCTTTTTTTAATCTTTGCATAGCTGGAATAATGACCTTTGATTCCTCATCTCCAATTTTGCCGCCTTCCCCGGCGTGGGGATTCAGCCCGCAGACGGCGATTTTGGGCCTTTTTATACCGAAAAAGCCTTTTAAAGCATTAAACCCTAGTTTTGTCGCGATATAAACTTTCTTTTTTGTTACTGATTTAGGAACGTCTTTTAGAGGTATGTGGCGGGTCACGACGATCGTGCGGATATTATCGACCGAGAAAAACATACCGTAATCTTTAATGTTGAAATTCTCAGCTAAATACTCGGTATGCCCTACAAAATTATTATTGCAATCGCGGATAGATTCTTTGCATACGGGCCCGGTGACTAAGCCGCAAACAGATCTCTCTTTTAAAAGTTTAATTGCTAAATCAAGGTAATCAAGCGATGCCCGGGCGTTTAATCTGTTCGGGGAGCCGATTGCCGGTTTTGCGTTCTTAAGCGAATTTGTGTCGATGAAGGCGCATCCGGAAGGGATATTCTTAGCAAAGGATGAATATGCGGAATAATCCCCGATAATAATAAACCTGGCGAGGCCGGTTATTTTACTGTCGTTTAATGATTTAGCTATAACCTCCGGGCCTACCCCGCCGGGGTCGCCTAAGGTTATGGCGATGAATTTATTCCTGTTTGATCTCGATATAGGCATTTTTCTTTAGTGTATTCAGCCACTCCTCGAGTTTTTGCTGGTAATTCTTTTGGTATAAAATATCGGTTATTTCTTTATTTGCTTCATCGACGCTGTAAAGTTTCTCGGGGATTATCTTCTTAAGCCTGAAAATATATATCCCTTTGTCTATTTCGAATGGTAAAGATATTTGCCCTTCTTTTAATGAGAAGATTTCTTTCTCGATTTCCGGGACAAGCTGGTCTCTTTCCACTTTTCCCAAGGAAGTGCCTTCGGAATATTGCGTAGAAACATCCCAAAATTCTTTTCCTTCCTCGGTTAAGGCGCGGTAAGCCGCTTTGGCTTTTTCTCTCGATGGTTCCTTGCCTTCCGTTTCCTTGAATTTTATATAAATAGAATCCACCTCTGCTGATTCATTCGAATGGAAATTTGCCTTATTATTTTGGTAATATTCGGTGACATCTTTGGGATTCACATGCACCTTTGCCCTTACCTCTTGGTCTACCATGTGCTGTATGAGGAGCTGGTCGGATAGTTTATTTCTCAAGTCAGTTAATGTTCCACCGTACTGAAGCAATGTTTTCATAAAATATTTCTTAGAGGGGTAACGTTTTATTATCTCTTTTATTTTCTTGTCTATAACTTCCTTTCGAGCTTCGATGCCGAGTATTTTTGCCTTACTGATTATCAGCTTCTCTTCGATCAATCTATGTATGCCTTCTTTTTCGAGGTATTGCATTTTGGAGGATATTGCGGATTTGGCAGCACCGGATGTAGCCATATCGACATAGGATTTCTTTAGGTAATCGCGGAAGTCCTTATAGGTTATAAGCTCATTATTGACAATAGCGATAATTCCGTCTTCATATCCGTTGGAACAAAGGGGAAAAGCAAAAATAGCAAGGAAGATGGTAAATCCCAGCAATTTAAAAGTTTTTTGCAGCATTTTTTTATCCTTCGGTTAAAACTAATTTATTCTTTTTAAGGTTTTCAACAGATTCTTTTAGCATCCGGCAATATAAGTCGAATCCGATAGCTGTTATGTAGCCGTGCTGCTCTTCTCCTAAGAGGTTCCCCGCTCCGCGAAGCTGCATGTCCTCAAAGGCGATATGGAACCCTGACCCGAGCTCGCTGTATTTTTCAATAGCTTCGATGCGGTGTTTCGACTCGGCGGATAGAAGGCTCCGAGAAGGCACGATAAAATAAGCGTATGCGCTGCGGTCAAACCGGCCAACCCTTCCTCTTAACTGGTGAAGGTCGGACAATCCGAAAGTTTCGGCACGGTTGACAATCAGGGTGTTCGCATTGGGGATATCGATTCCGGATTCGATTATTGTTGTGCAAACAAGAATATCTACTTTCCCGGTAAGGAATTCCAGCATTATTTCTTCCAGCATTTTTCCCGGCATTTGCCCGTGGCCGACAGAAACACGGGCGTCCCCAGAGAGCCTCTTAATTATTCTAGCAATTTGTTCGATATCTTCAATGCGATTATGCAAAAAGAATACTTGGCCCTTTCTTTTTAGTTCTCTTTCGAGCGCAGATTTGATGATCGATTCGTCGAATTCGATGATTATTGTTTTAACCGGAAGCCTGTTTTGCGGCGGCGTTGAGATTATCGACATATCCTTGGCCCCGGTCAATGCCAGATGGAGAGTCCTTGGTATCGGGGTTGCGCTAAGGGTAAGGACGTCCGAGAGCAGCCGAAAGCGCTTGAGTTTTTCCTTGGCTTTTACTCCGAAACGCTGTTCCTCGTCGATGATTATCAGCCCTAAGTCTTTGAAAGAAATATCGTCGGATAAGATACGGTGGGTCCCGATTATCACATCCACCTTCCCTTCTGACAGGTCTATGACTGTTTTATTTTGCTCGCTTTTGGTGCGAAACCGGCTGAGCATTGCGACATTGACGGGGAAGTTTTTGACGCGTTTACGTAAATTATAATAATGCTGCTCGGCAAGGATCGTCGTGGGCACTAAAACCGCAACTTGTTTGTTGTCCATGACCGCCTTAAAGATCGCCCGAAAAGCGACTTCTGTCTTTCCGTATCCGACATCACCGCAAATAAGCCTGTCCATCGGGCGGTCCGATTCCATGTCTTTTTTAGTTTCCTCCACGGCTTTTTTTTGGTCCGGGGTTTCTTCGAAAGGAAAAGAACGTTCAAATTCTTTTTGCCAATCCGAGTCTTTTGAGAAAGCGAACCCTCTGAGGGTTTCGCGCAAAGCCTGGGTGTGCAGAAGCTCGGCGGCAAACCTCTGTATCTTTTTCTGGATAAGGGTTTTTATCCTTTTCCATTCTTTGCTCCCAAGCTTGTATATTTTGGGAGGTTTTTTGTTGAAGCTGATAAATTTTTGTATAAGGTGGATGTCATGTTTGGGGACAAAGAGTTTATCGTTTTCTTTGTATTCAATAATTAAATGTTCTTTTTTTGTGTCGTTGATCTCGAAGTCGGTGATCCCCAGATAACGGCCGATACCGTGGTGGTTATGCACTACATAATCGCCTTTTTTTATATCGACGAAATTACTTAAGGGGATATCTTCGCTGAAGACTTCTTTTTTCGACGGCTTAAAAGGGAGGATGATGACGATATTGTGCTGCCATACAGATTTCCCGCTTTTTATGTTTATGCTGGCTATCGAGCGGATTTTGTCGTCTTCAAAATCGATACGGACTGGCGAATCGAAGCCTGCCGGAAAAATGTCTAAAATTCCTCCGCGCAGGGAGAATTCGCCTTCCTGAAAGGACTTTTTGGCGTGGATGTAGTTAAATGCCGTTAGATTGTTAAGAATTATCTCGAGATCGGCCACCTGGCCGACGAATAATTCTAACGATTCAAACATGCTTGAGTTTGATTACTTCTTCTTTTTTTGCCAAGCGAGAACCAAAGGCGATGCTATAAATACCGTCGAATAAGTTCCAGCGACAAAACCGATGATCAGGCATAAAGCAAATGAGTTAAGGATCTCTCCGCCTACCAAATAAAGCGATAAGACGACCATAAAAGCCGTTAAATTGGTCAATATTGTACGAGATAGTGTTTCGTTAAGGCTGTCGTTTATGACCTGTGCTAGGGTCTGTTTCTTTAACCTATGCCAGTTTTCGCGTATTCTGTCATAGATGACGATAGTATCGTTTATCGAAAAACCGGCTATTGATAGTAGCGCTGATACGATCAAAAGGTCGATTTGACGGTTAAGCATAACGAGTATGCCGGCAGAAATGAGAACGTCGTGTAAAAGGGCGATAACTCCGGCTGTTGCAAAGTCAAAATGCTTAAATCGGAAACCCACATAAAGGAGTATTCCGGCCAAAGCGAAAATGATAGCCAAAAGAGCTCTTTGCCTGAGGCTTTGCCCCACACTCGGCCCTACTTTTTCTATTCTAAGATTAGTAAAAGGATTGTCGGCGAATGATTCTTTGAACGCTTGGTTTACTTTTTCATAAGTGTCTTCGCTGGTCCGGATAAGGACGTTTTCTGTTCCGGCCGCTTCCTGGCTCTGTTTGAAGATTTTTTCGTCTATGCCGAGTTTTTTTAATCCTTCGCTAAGTTTAGCGGTATTTTCCGCTTTTGTTATTTGTATAGTAGCGTCCTCCAGGCCAACCTTTTTAAGCGCAGTCCTTAAGTCATCAGCTTTGATCGGCCGCTCAAAACGGTATTCCTGCAGTTGCCCGCCGGAAAAATCTATGCCGAACATTGTATCTTTACGGTTGATAAAGGTGACGATGGAAGCGATGGCTAAGATAAGCGATATAGCGATACAAACATGCCTCATCCCGATGAAGTTAATGTTTGTTTTAGGGAAGAAGTTCAACATTTTTAATTCTTTAAGGATTTTTGTTTCAATAAGAAAGCTGTATATCGTCCGGGTTACAAAAACAGCGGTGAATAAACTGCAGACAAGGCCGATCGTTAAAGTAACCGCGAAGCCTTTAATCGGGCCGGAACCGAATTGGAAAAGCATGAAAGCCGCGACGATTGTCGTGATGTTTGAGTCGATTATGGCGCTAAGCGCGCGGTTAAAGCCGTTACTGACGGCATTCGAAAGAGGTTTGCCGTTTCTAAGTTCTTCGCGGATCCTTTCGTTTATCAGGATATTAGCGTCGACGGCCATGCCGATAGTTAAAATGATACCGGCAATACCGGGCAATGTAAGAGTTATTTTTGACTGGGGCAAAAGGTAATTCAAGAGCCCCATTGTCCCGAAAATGAGCAATATATTCAAGGCCAAGGCAATATCCGGAATGAGGCCAGCCCCCAGATAATACAGAAGTATAAAAGCAAAGACCAAAATTCCGCCCAAGACAACTGCTTTAATGCCGCTAATAATCGAATCTTTTCCCAAAAGCGGCCCGATGGTTCTCTCTTCTTCGATAATTATCGGAGCCGGCAAAGAACCGTGTTTTAGCGCTCTGGACAATAGGGAAGCCTCATCGTAACTGAATTGCCCGGTTATTCTAGCCCGGCCGCCTAGAATCGGCTCGTTGATATTTGGCGCAGACAATACCTCATTGTCCAGGATAATCGCTAAACGGCGGTTAACGTTATTCTTTGTTATATCTCCGAAGTCTTTTGCTCCTTTAGAGTTTAACTGTAAGGAAATCTCGTATTGGCCGAAGGATTGAGTGTTGACATCTACCATAGCATCTTCGATTATCTCTCCGCTAAGGGCCACTTTTTCTTCTAAAAGGATAGGCTCATTTTGTTCTTTTTTTATGTACCTTAAAACGTACCCGGGGGTTTCATTGCCTGATAGCGCTTCTTTGAGCTTTGCCGGATCTTCCACTACAAGCCGGAATTCTAGCTGGGCAACTTTACCGATCATAGCTAAGGCTTCGTCTCTGTTAGTGACTCCGGGTAGCTGAATTAGTATGGAATCGTTTCCCTGCCTTTGGATTAGAGTCTCTCCGACTCCTAAGCTGTCAATACGGTTTCTTAGGATGTCTATAGCTTTTAAAACCGCGTCATTGCGGCTCTTTTCGGGGAGCTTAGAGGCATCAACCCTTAGTACAATGTGCATGCCTCCCTCGAGGTCAAGGCCGAATTTTATGTGCTTCTCGATCGGGAAGGTAAAGAACAAAGCGGCGGCAGTTATCGCCAGAATAAAAAAGATACGATTGCGGGTACTTTTGCTCATGACATTCTCTCCTATTCGTTTTCTTTAGCTTTTACGACGCTTACTATCGAATCTTTCTCGAATTCGATCTTTACGTTGTCGTCTACGCGCACGACAACGGTTTTATCTTTGACCAATGAAACCACCCCGTGTATTCCTCCCAAGGATATTACCTGGTCGTTCTTTTTTAAATTATTTTTCATCTGTTGTATTTCTTGCTGGCGTTTTTTTTCCGGCCTGATATAGATGAAATAAAATATCAAGAAAACCGCAACGATTACAACAGGAAAAGGGATTCCTCCGCCTGCAGTTGGCATAATAAATCCTTTCGTTTAATGTTATTTAGCTGCTCTTTTTAGTTTTAGCATAAGTGATTTAACCGTGTCCGATAGTCTCGCGCCTTTTTTGATCCAGCTGTCCAATTTTTCTTGATTTAGCTCGATTGAGGCCGGTTTCTTTGACGGGTCATAATACCCCAGCAACTCCAAATATTTGCTGTCCCTGCTTTTATTTTTGGGGATAGCGACTATCCGGTAGTTAAAGTGTTTTTGGGCCGGTTTACCTGCTTTTTGTAATCTGATTGTTACTTCCATCTGTCCTCCTTCGTAGTTAACGAACACCCGTGCCATACCTTTTAAGCACGGGGTGTAAGTAGTGGTTCGCTTTTTTATTACCATCCCGAGCAAAAGCCGAGGGATTAACGAACACCCGTGCCATACCTTTTAAGCACGGGGTGTAAGTATTGGTTCGCTTTTTTATTACCATCCCGAGCAAAAGCCGAGGGATTAACGAACACCCGTGCCATACCTATTAAGCACGGGGTGTAAGTATTGGTTCGCTTTTTTATTACCATCCCGAGCAAAAGCCGAGGGATTAACGAACACCCGTGCCATTCCTATTAAGCACGGGGTGTAAGTATTGGTTCGCTTTTTTATTACCATCCCGAGCAAAAGTCGAGAGATTAACTAACACCCGTGCCATACCTTTTAAGCACGGGGTGTAAGTAGTGGTTCGCCTCTAGCTCACCATCCCGAGCTAAAGTCGAGGGATTAACTAACACCCTTGCCATACCTTTTAAGCACGGGGTGTAAGTAGTGGTTCGCCTCTAGCTCACCATCCCGAGCTAAAGTCGAGGGATTAACTAACACCCTTGCCATACCTTTTAAGCACGGGGTGTAATCCCGTATTAGCGGGGCTATTTAATCCCGCTTGTTATGGTTATAGTTAATTGACCAATCTTAGGAGTTCTTGTCCCTAAGATTGTTAATCCCGTAGCTCAAAGGGCTAAAGGATTTCTTCTATTGACACCCTGCCAACTCCAATGCCTGTATTTGGGCCTTGGCTTTGTTGACAGTTTCCTTATATTCTTTTTGGGGGATTGAATCGGCAACTATTCCCGCCCCGGCCTGAATATAGGCCTTTTCATCTTTTACTACAATTGTTCTTATGGTAATACAAGAGTTTAAGCTTCCTGTAAAACTGAAATACCCAACACAACCGGCATATGGCCCGCGGGATGTTTTTTCTAAATCCTCGATTATCTCCATTGCCCGGATTTTCGGTGCGCCGGAGACAGTTCCCGCCGGAAAGGCTGCTCTTAGGCAATCATAGGCAGTTTTGTTGCTGCTTAGTTCGCCTTTGACATTGCTTACGATATGCATGACGTGAGAATATTTCTCCGTCTTCATAAACTCACTAACCTTCACAGTCCCTTTTTTGCAGACGCGCCCGAGGTCATTGCGACCTAAATCGACGAGCATTATGTGCTCGGCTTTTTCTTTTGGATCGTTCAATAAATCTTCCGCTAGCAGCTTATCTTCTTTTTCGTCTTTGCCCCTTTTTCTGGTTCCGGCAATTGGTCGGGTTTCAACGGTTCCTCCTTCGTAACGGACAAGCATCTCCGGGGAAGAGCCGATGATTTTAACGTCGTCAAAAGACAAGAAATACATATAAGGGGAAGGGTTTAAAGCCCGTAATGCCCGATAGATGTTTATTGCCTCCGTATTTAATTCTACTTTAAAACGCTGAGAAAGAACTACTTGTATGATCTCTCCGGATTGGATCTCTTTTTTCGCGCGCCGGATGATCCCTTCAAATTCTTCTTTTGTGAAATTCGACTCGACTTTAAAGTCTTTTTTTCTTTTGGCCCGTTTCGGCAGAACAAAAGTCTTGTTTAAATCATTAAGCGAATTCTTGATTGAAGCAATACATTTATTATATTTGCTTATCTTCCCTTTTAAACTATCATTTTCATTAATCTCAACGCAATTTATTACCTTTATCCGGTGCGAGCGATGGTCGAAAACGACAAAATCTTTCGTAAGAACAAATATTGTATCAGGTAAATTCAAATCGTCTATTGTTTTTTGGGGGAGCTTTTCGAAAAACCGCACGGCATCATAGCTCATAAATCCGACCATTCCGCCGCAAAACATCGGCAACTCGGGAATGTTAACGAACCGGTATGCCGATAGGACTTCTTCGACCAATTCCAGCGGATTATGTTTAAATGTTTTTTCCTCTGATTTTCCAGTTTTACCGTAGGTTATGATTGCTTTCTTTCCTTTTGTTCTTAGTATCAACTCCGGATCTTTTGCCAGGAAAGAAAATCGGGCGACTTTTTCTTCCCCTTCTACCGATTCCAGAAGAAATGAATACTTAGCCTTTTGGCATGTTTTGAAATAAGCCGAAACAGGTGTTTCCAGATCGCCTAAGATTTCGGCGTAAACCGGGATCAAATTGCCCTTTTGGCTCAGTTTTAAGAATTCTTTTTGTGAAGGATAAATTTCCATGTTTTACTTGTTTTTTAGCGAGATCTTTCGGTAGAAACAGCTTTTCTTAAGAGTGTGGCAGGCCGCTCCGATTTGCCTGACCTTTATCAGGAGCGTGTCCAGGTCGCAGTCATAAGCTATCGACTTTACGAACTGAAAATGCCCCGAGGTCATTCCCTTCACCCAATATTCTTTGCGCGACCGGGACCAAAAACATGTTTTTCCGATCTTGATCGTTTCTTTCAGGGAATCGATATTCATATAAGCCAGCATCAAAACCTCATTAGTCTTAAAATCCTGGACGATTGCCGGGATCAACCCATCGGTGTTAAATTTAAGGTTCTTAATCGTTTTAGACGTGATCTTTATTTTTTCTGCTTCTACGGTCATTTTCTAACCTCGATTTTCTTTTTGCTCAGGTAATCCTTCACCTGAGGGATTGTTAACTCAGCGTAGTGAAAAACAGATGCCGCTAAAGCGGCATCGGAGTCGGTTTTGCTAAATATACCATAAAAGTGCTCTAATTTGCCAGCTCCTCCGGAGGCGATTACGGGGATGTTGACGGCGCGGCATATTTCGTCGGTAAGAGTAATGTCATAGCCGTTTTTTGTCCCGTCAAAATCCATGCTGGTCAGGAGGATTTCTCCGGCGCCCAGCGCTTGGGCCTCTTTAGCCCATTTAACGGCGTCTTTGCCGGTTTTTTCCCGTCCGCCGTGGGTGTAAACTTCGAAACGTCCGTTAACTTTTTTGGCATCTATAGCTACGACAATACACTGGCTGCCGAATATCGCGGCTGATTCCCTGATTATTCCGGGGTTTAAAATAGCAGTTGTGTTTATTGATACTTTATCAGCGCCGGCATTAAGCAGGTCCCGGATGTCTTTGGTTGATTTGATGCCGCCTCCTACGGTCAAAGGCATGAATACCTTTTCTGCGGTTTTTCTGACAATATCAAGCATGATGGAGCGCTTTTCATGGCTGGCTGTTATATCCAAGAAAACTATTTCATCCGCCTGCTGACGGTCATAAGCCTCGGCGACTTTGACCGGGTCACCGGCGTCGCGCAAATTGACGAAATTAACGCCTTTGACTACCCGGCCGTCTTTAACGTCTAAACAGGGGATTATCCTTTTTTTGAGCATAGCTTTAAAGCTTCCTTTAAGTCAAGCTTTCCTTCGTAAATAGCCCGGCCGGTTATAACACCGAGCAAATTTTTCTTTTTTATTTTGAGGAATTTCTTTATGTCATTGATATCCGAGACTCCGCCCGAGGCGATTATGTTTATTTTGGAAGTTTTTAGCAGTTCTTTTAAAGCCGTATAATTCGGACCTCCTAACATTCCGTCGCGTGAGATGTCTGTGTAAATAATGCATTTAACCCCGAGTTTTTCCAGGTCTTTCACGAAATCAATCCCCTTAATAGAGGAAGTTTCCGTCCAGCCGCGTTCCGAAACAAACCCGTTTGAGCAATCGACCGAAACAGCGATTTTATCTTTCCATTTCGATAAAACTACTTTTAAGAATTCTTTGTCCTCTACGGCTTTTGTTCCTAATATGACCCTTTTTGCGCCTCCATCCAATAGCGTCTTTATTTCTTCTTGCTCCCGTATCCCTCCGCCTACCTGAACCGGTATTTTAAGCGATTTTATTATGGCGAGGATCAAAGATATGTTTTGCATCTTCCCGGCTTTGGCCCCGTCGAGGTCAACTACATGTATCAATTGAGCGCCTTTATCCTGCCATTTCTTAGCGACGATTACAGGATCCGAAAAATACTCCGTGACGCGATTAAAGTCCCCTTGCCTCAAGCGGACAACCTTGCCTTCTCTTATATCTATAGCGGGAATTATTAACATTTTAAATTTTGGTAAAGTTTTCCAGTATTTTTAGGCCGATTTTCTGGCTTTTTTCCGGATGGAACTGCACTCCGAAAATATTTTCCTTATTAACTGAAGATGCAAATTCCCTTCCGTAAGATGTTGTGCTGGCTATATCATTTTTGTCTTTAGGATTTGCGAAATAAGAATGGCAGAAGTATACGTTAGCAAGATCATCGATGCCTTTAAAAATTTTACAATCTCTGTTTTTTATGATTATTTGGTTCCAGCCCATTTGCGGGATTTTTAATTTAGTGAACTTATTCACATTGCCTTTAAGTATCCCGAGGCCCTTAGTGTTTTGGCCTTCGTCGCTTTCTTCAAATAAAAGCTGTAACCCCAGACAGATCCCCAAGAATGGCTTGTTTTTACTTATGAAATTTTTGATAGGCTCAATTAGATATAATGATTTTAATTTATCGTAAGCCGGTTGCATTGCGCCCACTCCGGGTAAAACTATTTTTACCGCTTTATCTATATCTTTATGGTTTTGAGTAATCTTGGCTTTGGCTCCGACGTGTTCAAGGGCTTTTTGAACGCTTCGCAAATTTCCCATTCCGTAATCAATTATTGTTATCATTTTTAATCTATTATACCTTTGGTCGATGGCGTGGCGCCTTTTCTTCGGCTGTCAATCTGGGTTGCATTATCTAAAGCAAGGCCCAATGATTTAAAGGCTGATTCTAAAGTGGTATGTATATCAATGCTCGGGTTTTCAATCTTTAAATTTATCGTCGCGCCTATGCCTTTGGCGAAAGATTCCAAAAAATGCTCGAAATGAGTAATTGTGTAGCCTCCCTCGCCCTTAATTGACTTTTCGTTAGGAATTTCAAGCTTTAAGTGGCTTCTTCCGCAAATATCGATGACAGAACGCGCGAGAGTTGATTCCATCAAAGCGAATCCGTCGCCGAAACGTTTTATCCCGGATTTTTTCTCTCCTAATGCAGCAGCAAAGCCTTTTCCTAAAACGATCCCGATATCTTCGTTGGTATGATGTATGTCGATCTTGAGGTCGGATTTTTTTACATTCAAATCTAGGTCAAAAAAGCCGTGAAAGGTGAAAAGTTCTAGCATATGGTCGAGAATACCTATATTTGTTTTTATCCTTGCCTTCCCTTTTCCGTCGATATTTAGTGAAAGGCTGATTTGTGTTTCCTTGCTTTTTCTCTCTAATTTGGCTTTTCTGTCAGGCATTTTCTGTCCTTTCACTGAAAACGGATCTGTACCGATTCTTTGTGCTTAACTAAACCTTCGAGGGTAGCTATTTTCTCTATCGGCTCTTTGACTTTTTCAAGCGCTCTTTTCGAGTAAGAAATTATATGGCTTGTCTTTGTAAAATCCGATACGCAAAGCCCGGAAAAGAAGCGGGCTGTTCCCATGGTCGGAAGCACGTGACTGGGCCCGGCGGCATAATCTCCGAGCGCGGTCGGGCTGAATTCCCCTAAGAATATCGCTCCGGCATTACGGATGCTTTTTGCTACCTTAGCGGCATTATTGGTTAAGATCTGCAAGTGTTCGGGCGCGATTTTATTGGCGATTTCGACTGCTTCGTCGATATTTTTAGCGAAAACAGCGTAGCCTTTATTGACTTTCTTCCGCACTTGTCTTATCAGTTGTTTTGAGGTGGTTATCAAAACCGCCAATCCTCCTAAGTGTTCTACCTGCCCTTCCATATCGGCAATAATGATTTCGGGGTTGCTGTAACGGTTGGCTATAATGGCAAGCTCGGATGGCCCGGCCAGCATATCGATAGCGGCGAACCCAAAAAGTTGGCGTTTGGCCTCGGTCACGTATATATTGCCGGGGCCGATTATTTTATCTACTTTGGGGATTGTTTTTGTTCCGAAAGCCATAGCTGCTATTGCCTGAGCCCCGCCTACTTTATATATCTCGTCGACCTTGAGAAGGTTGGCAACTGCCAGGATGTAGGGGTTAATGTGCCCGTCTTTATTGGGAGGTGTAGCAATTATTATATTTCTTACTCCCGCCACTTTTGCCGGCAAGACCGTCATATATACGGTTGAAACCAAAGGAGCAGTACCGCCGGGGATGTAAATGCCGACTGTGTCGAGGGGCATAATTGATTCTTTTATCATGACCCCGTCATCATCCCTGATCCGGCATGGTTTATGGTTCTGTTTTCGGTAAAATAAAGAAACATTGTTTAAAATAATCTTCAATTGGGTGATAAAGTCGCTGGTTATCACCTGAAAAGCCCCGCTTATCTCTGCTTCGCTGACAAGTAGTTGGCGAGGCTTTAATTTAGCTTTATCGAATTTGCGGGTATATTTTATGACCGCATCGTCACCGTAAAGGCGGACGTCCTCGATGATCTCTTTGACTCTTTCCTGTGTTGAGCGTTTATACGAAAGAATGCTTCTGGCGCATAACTTCTGGAAAGCCTCGGATTGCTGGGTTATGATTTTCATAGTTTTATATGTTTTGTTTTATTGTGCTTATCGCTTGTTTAACCGCCTCATCGATATTCCCTGGGTCTTTGCTTCCCGCCTGGGCCAATTGCGGCTTACCTCCGCCGCTTCCGTTTATAAGCGGGGCAACTTTTTTTATACATTCATCGGCTCTCAGGCCAATTTTTACAAGATCTTCGGAGAAAGAAATTATTAAAGAAGCGTTTCCGTCGCTTTTGGCTCCTAGGATTATGGCCGAGGAGTTTTCTTTTTGCCTGATAAGATCGCAAACTTTTCTTAATATACCGATCTCTATATCTTTAAAAATACGGGAAATGATTTTGGTGCCGGCATGGTTTTCGGCTTTTTGGAGAATATCATCGATGGAAGCTTTGATCGAGTCAAAGCGGGCGGCATCAAGTTCTTTTTCCATGGATTTTATCTTCTCAGCCATGGCTTTTGCTCGGGAAGTAACTTCTCCGATAGGTGCTTTTAGGGTGTTAGCTATATCCAGCAGGCTTTTTTGCTGCCCGGCGATAAAAGCCAAAGCTCCGTGCCCGGTTGTGGCCTCTATTCTTCTTATTCCTTGCGCGATAGCGCTCTCGGAGGTTATCTTGAAAAGCCCGATTTGGCCCACGTTCTCTAAATGTGTACCGCCGCAAAGCTCCTTTGAATAATTTCCGATGGATACAACCCGCACGGTTTCGCCGTATTTCTCGGCAAAGAATGCTAGTGCGCCGGTTTCTTTAGCCTCGTCTAAGGTTAAGAATTCCTTGGTCACGCTGTCGCAACTAAGTATATATCCGTTTACTTTTTCTTCTATTGCAGATAACTCCTCAAAGCAAAGGGCTTTTGGATGGGTGAAGTCAAAACGCAAACGGTCTTCTCCGACCCAGGAACCCTGTTGTTTAACATGTTGGCCGAGGATTTCCCTTAATGCCGATTGCAGTATATGAGTCGCTGTATGGTTACGCATGATCGAAAGACGCCGCTCGTAGTCGATTTCGGCGGTAACAGGGTCGTTGGTGCGGAGCTCCCCTTCTTCGACTTCTCCAATGTGTATAAAGACATCTCCCTGTTTTTCGGTCGAGATTATCTTGACCGAGCAATGATCATTTGTTAATTTTCCGGTATCGCCGACCTGCCCGCCGGATTCGGCGTAAAAAGGGGATTTATCAAGGATAATTTTTATGGAGTCGCCTTTTTGAGCGGAATTTCTGACACAATCGTTGATGAATATCCTTAAGACCGTCGCGCTAACAAGGGGATGTTTATATCCGAGGAATTCTGTTTTCGGCACGTTTAAGTCCAAATTCTTGTTTATAAAAACGTCACCGGTCATTTTGCTCGAGGAACGCGATTGTTTTTGCTGGGATTGCAGCAATTGCTCGAATTTCTTATATGCGGTTTCGAGGAATATGCTTGTTTTTCCATTCTTCTCATACAAGGGCAAGATAGTTTTCTCTATAGTCCCGATAGTCAGTCCGTAAGTATCTTTGAACCTGAACATGGCCTCTCCCAGTTTATCGGGGTCGTTTATGCCCTGGGCTAATGTAGCCAATTCCGGGATCCTTTCTTTGTAGACTTTTATATAAGCTTCCTCTATCCCTTTTATCATGTCCGCTATGTTTCGGGAGTTATTTTTAATTTCCGGATACGGTTCATGCATCGCCGTGACTACCGATTCGGCCAGCTTAAAAAACGATGGTTTATCAGTTCCTTTTTGGAGGAGTATGTCGCTTGAGTTGATTATCAGTTTCTTTATTACATAACCGCGGCCTTCGTTGGAAGGAACAACCCCGTCGTTAATACCGAAAACAACCGCGCGTATATGATCGGCGATTATCCTTTTTTCGCGGGTATCAAGCGGGATTTTAACTTGCGCTTCTTCTATTGCCTTCATGATCGGCTCGAAAATGTCCGTATCGAAATTGCTTTTTTTACCCTGCATGACAGCGCTCAAACGCTCTAAGCCCATTCCGGTGTCTATATTCTTGCTAGGTAGAGGGTCCAAAACTCCTCCGTCTTTCCTGTTGAACTGGGTAAACACCAGATTCCACACTTCCGAAAAACGGCCGCAATCGCAGCTGGGGTCGCAGGCATTTTTTGTACATCTTGGGTTAGGGCCGTAATCATAAAAGATTTCCGAACAGGGGCCGCAAGGGCCGTTAGGCCCGTTTTCTTTGGCGTTGGAAGGCCAGAAATTGCTTTTATCGCCTAGTTTGACTATTCTCGCGGCCGGTATTTTTATTTCGTTTTTCCAGATATTTTCGGCTTCGGAGTCTTCTTTATAAACCGATACCCAAAGTTTGTCTTCAGGTATATTTAATTCAACCGTTAAGAATTCCCACGCCCAGGATATCGCATCTTTCTTGAAATAATCACCGAAGGAAAAATTACCCAGCATCTCGAAGAATGTGTGGTGAAAATCGGTTTTACCCACCTCGTCAAGGTCGTCGGTCCTAAGGCATTTTTGAGAGGTTGATGCGCGGGTGAACCCTTCCAGCTGGCCCAGGAATTGTTTCTTGAACTGCTGCATTCCGGCGGTAGTAAAAAGTACCGTCGGGTCATCTTTGGGGACCAGAGAATCGCTTCTGATTATCTTGTGGTTCTTAGCCGAGAAGAATTTTAGGAACCTGCTTCGTATTTCGTTTGTTTTCATAAAGTGTTTATCGCTTTAAGCGCTGTGTAAGTGCTGAAGCCTCTTCGCGTTAAATAGCCGTAAATCCTTTGTTTGATTTTGTCTTTTTCGGTGTCTTTGTATTTTAAAGCTCTTTTCCTGGCCAATTCGATTACCACGCTCAGCTCGTCATAGCCATCAGACAATATTTCCATTTCCTCGTCGATTATCTCTTTATCGACCCCTTTTTTAACCAGTTCTAAACGGATGCGGTTTTTTCCGAAGGGCCTTTTGAGGCGAGAGGAAATAACCGCATCGGCGAACTTACGGTCGTCAAGGAGCCCGATTTCCTTAAGGCGCTTTAGAGTTAGCTTTATAATCTCTACTGAGAACCCTTTTTGCGCCAATTTGTCGGACAATTCCTTTTCGCTTCGAAGCCGATATTTAAGAGAACGCAAGGCTGCGTTCTTGGCTTTTGCGAAATCTGCTTTTGATTCGTCTTCCATTAAGCTAGATTCAGGCTTTGCTTAACCCTTGCCTTTAATTCCCAGCTTGGTGCGTATTTCTTTCTCGAGCTTGGCTATTGTTTTCGGGTTTTCTTTTAAAAATTTAATCGAATTTTCCCTTCCCTGCCCGAGTTTTTCACCCTCAAAAGTGAACCAAGCGCCGGATTTTTGAACCACTTCATGTTTTACGGCAAAGTCGAGTATATCAGCCGAACGAGATATCCCTTCGTTAAAATAAATCGTGAATTCGGCGTCCCTAAAAGGCGCGGCGACTTTATTCTTAACAACCTTTGCCTTTACCAGGTTTCCGATGAATTCTTCGCCCTGCTTTATTGATTCAGCCCTTCTAAGGTCTATCCTGACTGAAGCGTAAAACTTTAAGGCGCGCCCCCCGGGAGTTGTTTCGGGAGAGCCGAACATCACCCCGATTTTCATGCGGATCTGATTGATAAAAATGACACAAGTGTTTGATTTATTTATTACTGCGGTCAGTTTACGTAAAGCCTGGGACATCAGCCTAGCCTGTAATCCCATGTGTGAGTCGCCCATATCCCCTTCAATCTCAGCCCTTGGGGTTAAAGCGGCGACTGAGTCAACAACGACCAGGTCAACCGCGCTCGAACGGACCAGGGTTTCGGCGATCTCGAGGGCTTGTTCTCCTGTATCCGGCTGGGAAATCAACAGATCGTCGAGCTTTACCCCGACGGTTTTGGCGTAATTGGAGTCAAATGCATGCTCCGCATCGATAAAAGCGGCCGTCCCGCCCAGTTTCTGCACTTGGGAAATAATACTTAAGGTCAAGGTTGTTTTCCCTGATGATTCGGGGCCGTAGATTTCGACTACTCTTCCTCGTGGCACCCCTCCTACTCCTAATGCATAATCCAAGGCTAAAGAGCCGCTGGGAATGACATCGATATCGACGGTCTTTGACCCGTCAAGTTTCATGATCGAGCCTTTGCCGAATTGTTTTTCGATTTGGGCCAGGGCTAATTCCAGGGCCTTTGATTTATTTTCCAGCTCTGCTGCCGTTTTCTTTTGTTCCACCATTTTGAATCTCCTCTTTTTATGTTTTTGGGGCGAGGGAAAGAACCCCTGTAGTTTATGGTCGGGGAAACCGTCTTCAAGAAAATAAAAGAACTTTAAAGATGTGGAATTATACCTTAGCTCAAAAATGTTGTCAATATATTATAGTGATAGACATTGATATAAATACTTATAGATTAAAGATTTATGCTGCCGAGTACTTCCGGCTGGCGTTGATCTTCATAATTTATTAATAATGTTAGGCTTATAATGATTTTTGCGGATTTTCGAAATAGATATTGATGCAGGATAAAGCTGAGATCGCCGCGGTTTCAACTTTCAGTATGCTTTCGCCGAGCGATACTCCGATGCCGCCTTCTTTGAAAGCCAAGGCATATTCATTCTCGGTAAAATCGCCTTCGGGGCCGATAAGTATAGAAACTGCTTTCGGAGAAGAAAGTTCATTAAGAGCTTTAATGATATTTTTTCTCGGCTCGATCAAGCTGGGAACAAGTATTGATGATTTTAGGCTTTTAAAGTAGCTTAGAGCGTATGGAAAATTAAGGGGCTCTTTTATCCGGGGAATAGTATTTCTATGAGATTGCTTAGAGGCGTTAAGCGCGATTGTCTTAAAACGCTGTAGCTTCTCATATATTTTGTCTTTTTTAAAGCTTATTTCTGTCCTGTCGGAGATAAGAGGGATTATTTCATCTACTCCTAATTCGGTTGATTTCTCGACAATGATTTCAAACTTGCTTTTTTTGGGAACGGCGCAAGCCAGGATTACTTTAGGTGATTTTACCGGGTAATTCTTAATCGAGAGAAGCAGACAATCAACTGATTTTTTGTTTACGGCTATAATTTCAAACTCCCCGGACTCACCTTCCCCGTTAAAGGCCTCTATTTTGTCCCCGCTTTTTAGGCGCAGTACTTTATGCAAATGAAAGATCTCGTCAGGATCCTCGATGGAAACGGTTTTTGAAGATGCATTTAAGCTAGGGCAATAGAAACGGCGCATAAATTATTCTTGGAGGATAAGGGTTTTAAGAAAATTAATGGACCGAGGGGGGCTCGAACCCCCGGCCTCCTGCTTGCGGAGCAGGCGCTCTCCCAAACTGAGCTATCGGCCCAAGTAATTCAAAATTATTGATATAATAGCAGAAGACTTTATTAATGACAAGAAATTGCTTTTAACTTTTTACAATCCGATTAATGCCTTCTTTAGCGGGATGATTGCGGCGGGTTAACGCGGGATTTCATGACGTATTCAGGATTTGTTAGAGGGTTTGATTTTAAACGTGTGTCGTATTTAGCCTTTAGTGTTAATTCAATATACTGGAGCTTTCCGTCCGCATCAAACGAAATATGGAAAAAAACATTTTCCCGGGAGGAACCCGCATATTCGTCTTGGGCAGTTATGCATAATAAAGGCTCGGCTGACTCTAGGGCCCCAGAATCGCCGTTTAAACATCTCCCTTGGTCTGCAGTAGGGGCTACCACCGCATCTAGGGGGCAGCGCCAAAGCAAGAATCCTTCTGGCCCGCATAATAAATTACCATCGATACTTGGGCCGCCTGATTGCGCAAAATAACATCTCCATTGGTCAGTGGTGAACAATGACGGATCTCCGTCGGTATCATGGCGGAAACATATGGAGCTATTTGTGGGGGCTGTAAACCCTTTGTAAACTCCGGCAGAAATTCCCGGAGGATTATTAGGTTCTGACCAGCCAGGGTCGAAATATCCTACTGCGGAATAGGCGTCTTGGCGTAAATAGCTCATGGCAGAGGCTATTTTGGCCGAAAGTGATGATGAGCGTTGAGTTGACACCTGAATATTCTTTACTGTAAAACTGAAAGTGATAACACCCAGCATAACAATGCCGATCAACACCGAGGCGACTAAAAGCTCGGTAAGGGTAATTGCTCTAGGAGATTTAAGTCTAAAGTTTATTTGATTATTCACTATAAGTTATATTCATTCTTGTTTCAATGACGTTTAGGCCCGGGACAAGAAAGCTAAACCATTCGATTGTGTAGTCAACAGAATTAATAGTAATAGTCCTCAGCTTTGTCCCTGGGGTAGGCCAGAATAAATTTGAAGATGGAGTATTCCAAGTATTTGCATCGACTCCTGACCTTAGCTCATCAAGCATATATTTCCCGATATAGGCGGCTTTAAGCCGGTTGGTGGAGCCGGTTGCCTGAGGCCTAAACATGGCTATGGTGGTGAATATTCCGATCCCTGCGATGACGAATATTATGGCCGCTATCGTTATTTCCAGCAATGAAGCAAACCCGGATTTTTTAAGTATCTTTAGCAAAACCTATTCCTTATAGATTGCAATCATCTAGCGTAAAACACTCTCCCTCCTCGCAACAAGGGTTTGGGGGAGTTGAGGTGCTTGAAATGGCTTCTTGGGCGACTCTGATTTTGATATCATTGCCGTTGCTTAATCTAAATTTTATTTTTGCCGTGAAGGTGTCTGCTCCTACTCCCGGTTCATCATATTGATAAATATATTTCTGATTTGCGATCAAATTTGTTCCAAAATTTTGGTTAAAATTATATACTTTAGGTTCTTGAACCTCCAAAGATTGTGAATCTAAAAGGTCGCATTCGCTGGGTTGGCAGGCTTGCGATATCTTAAAATAACTTCCGGCATTGGCTTTATATATTTGGTTTATGGCATGAATCGAAAGGAGCTGATTTACGGCCTCTCTCTCCAAGCCTTTGTCGATATAAGCTATATATTTCGGTATGCCAATTCCGGCGAGGAGGCTTAAAAGGACGATTGCGACAGAAATTTCTAAAAGAGAAAACCCTTTGATATGAATATTTTTATGCGGCATTTCTACCTTACGCCTTTATTAAAGACAACATCGAAGCCCTGATTTACGAGCTTCGATGTTGTTCACGCTTGATTCCTAAACTTTATTGCTATTTGATTCCTTTAAATGCTCCGGTTCCACTTCTAGTTACACCGTTCACATCCTGCGATAATCTTATCCAATCGGTAATGGTCCCGCCCTCTCGGGCGTTTCTTTGTGCTTCAATTGTGTATGTATTGTTGGTCATGCCATTGAAGATATAGTTAAAGTGAGAATTGGGAGAAGTTGTGGGATTTTCAAGGTCGAGGTTATTGAACAGACCACATCTTTCGTATGAAGCATTATTAGTATTGTAGCATCTTTCCAGCGATTGGCGGATCGCCGTCATAGCAGTCAAGGCTTCGGTACTTCTTGAGAACTCAACCGTCGAGAAGAACCGCGGCAAGGCGAGCGAAGCTAATACCCCGACGATTATGATGACTATGATGATTTCCAATAAGGTAAAACCGCTTTTTCTACTTTTCATCTTTTGCTCCTTCTTTTTTTTGGTTGCTTAACCAAAGGTTCGCAATAAAAAAAACCTATTCCACACCGCGTAGAATAGGCACAAACCTTTTTTTGTTTTGTTGAAGTTATTGACTTTAACTTCCGTGCCACACATCTTTATGTGGTTTACTGATATCAATAACCGTTTGACCAAAGCTGCAACTCTCTATTCAAGATATAACATATAAGAGAGCAGTTGTCAAACGGGCTAAATATAAGCAAAATGCCAAAGAACTAACGATAACTTAACTCTTATGTAAACATCCTATAGCCAATAATTTACCTTAAAAAAGTAAATAAATAAAGCATTATTATATATTTTTACGCGCCCCTGTTTATCCCCCCGCTCCTCCGAGTTGGGCGATGTTGAACATCGGAAGAAACATAGCGATAACTATTGTCCCTATTACTCCTCCCATGAAAACCAGCATGATAGGTTCAACGATTGTAGAAAATCTTTGCATAAAAGTCGATACATGGGCTTGATAGAACTCGGAGATATGTTTGAACATTTTGCTTAGTTCGCCGGTTTCCTCCCCGACTTGTATCATCTGTATTGTCATCGGAGTGAAAAAACCGCTGCGTTCCATAGGGGCGACTAATACCTCGCCTCGTTTTACTCCTTCTTTGATCTCGGAGACGATCAAAGCGCAGGTGTTGTTGCTGACTAAACGCTCGGCAATGTCCAAAGCATAGAGTATAGGCACGCCGGAATCTATGAGTATCGCCATTTGCGAACAGAACCGCTCGATTACGATTAGCTTTATAATGTCGCCGAATATTGGAAGGTTAAAGAGGAACTTTTCATAGTTTATCCTGCCGTAGTACGTCTTAATATAAAGCTTTAGGAAGATGAAGGCAACAAAACCTGCTCCTATAATATGCAATGAGTAAGTTTTTATAAAATTAAATAAACCCAGCAAGAAAATTGTTATCCCGGGCAGCGGTACATTCATTGATTTAAAGATATCCTGGAACCGAGGACCGACGAAGAGGGCAAAGAATGCGACCGCGCCGGTGGCGACGATGAATAGTATTGAGGGGTATATGATGCCGGAGATTACAACTGATTTGAATTTTTCTTGCTGTTCAAGATAAAAGGTAAGTTTGTTAAAAACCATAGGGATCGTGCCGGAGGCTTCTCCTACTTCCGAAAGGCTTATCCAAAATTGATTGAAAACTTTCGGGTGCGCCGAAAGGGCTTGGCTTAAAGACCGGCCCTGTTCGACGTCGTTTTTTACTTTGGTCATTACTTTGTGAAGCTCTTCGCTTTCGACCTGGGTTTGGATTACCGATAAAGCCCGGGTGATCGTAATGCCTGACTCGAGCATGGTTGCAAACTGACGGGCGAATCCGAGCAAATCTCCTAGTGTGGCCTTTTTATGGGTAAACTGCTTTTTTTTTGATATCCGGATGGAGTCGGCTGATTTGCCGACGGTGATCTGTCTGACGCTGATTATGTAATAACCCTGTTTCTGTAGCTTATCGATGACGATTTTTTTGTTTACGGCATCGGTGATGTTCTTAAAAGAGCGGCCTTCTTTGTCTTTTACTACATAAGAATATTTCGGCAAAGCGAATTTCCTTTTTTATATTTATTGATCGACGCTGACACGGCATACTTCCTCGAAAGAGGTTATCCCCTCTTCTACCAGTTTCACCCCGGCCTCAAAGATTGTCAGCATTCCGTTTTTTCTGGCACAGTCTTTTATTTCCGTGTAACTGCCGTTTCTTGAAAGGATACTTTTTATCTCATCATCGATACATAAAACTTCAGAGACAACTATTCGGCCTTTGTACCCGGTGTTTTTGCAAAGGTCGCATCCTTTCGACCGGTATATTAGGTCGCTTTTAAACTTTATACCTCCGTGCTGTTCGGCAGAAGGCTCGTATGGTTCTTTGCACTTAGAACAGAGCCTTCTTGCCAGCCTCTGGGCCAGGATCATGGTCAAAGACGGGGTCAATAGGTAATTAGGGATGCCGATATCAATCAGCCTGGTTATGGCGGAGGCGGCATCGTTTGTGTGCAAGGTGGATAAGACAAAGTGCCCTGTTAAGGCGGCGCGAACGCATATCGACGCGGTTTCTATGTCGCGGGTTTCTCCGACCATTATGATGTCGGGGTCTTGGCGCAAGAACGCCCTTAGAGCCGCGGCAAAGGTCAGCCCGATATCGGGTTTGATAGCTACTTGGTTTATGCCGTCTAGCTTATATTCTACGGGGTCTTCGACCGTTAGTATGTTCTTTGAAGGGTCTTTCGTTTCACTCACGGCGGCGTAAAGGGTGGTCGATTTTCCGCTTCCAGTCGGCCCGGTGACGTAAAACAGGCCGTAAGGCGAGCTGAGTGATTTTCTTATCGTATCAATCTGTTTGGCGTCGAACCCCAGCTGGCTTAATTCCAAAGGCACGGCCGCTTTGTCTAAGATACGCATGACGACCTTTTCTCCCCATACGGTAGGAATCGTTGAAATTCGCAAGTCGACAGTTCTGTCCTCGAGCTTAGCGACAATAGCACCGTCCTGGGGAAGCCTTTTTTCGGCGATATCGAGCTTGGATAATATTTTTATACGCGAAACGATTGGCAAATGCAAATGCGGCGCTGGCGGCGGGATTTCGTACAAATGCCCGTCGATACGGTAACGCAAATTGATCTTGTTGTCAAAAGGCTCGATGTGAATATCGCTGGCCCGCTCGTCGATGGCTTGGCGTATGATCAGGTCGACCAGCTTAATGACCGGAGCCTCCCCGGCTTTCTCGATAAGCTTATCTAAGCTTAGCTCGGTGGCTTCATGTTTCTCTTTGGTGGAGGTTATCATCTGGTCAATCGATTTTTGCGCGTATGAGCTTTCGACCGCCTGATCAAGCATTGAAGTACCGGCAAGGTCTTCTTTTTTATTCGCGAAATAAAAGTTATTTATGGCTTTTTGGATAGCGGCTTTGGTCGCGATAACCAAATTAATCTCGCATGATGTCAGCCGCTTTAGGTTGTCGATCATCATAAGGTCTAAGGGGTCGTTTACCGCGCAGGTAATAGAGTTCATATTCTTAGACAAAGGAAGTACTATATTCTTAGTTGCAAAATCAGAGGGTATTAATTTATCCAGCTTTTGATCGGGTTGCGGCTTTAGAAGCTCGGCGTTCTCGGAGGAATAATAGGGTATGTTAAGCTGTGACCCGAGGGCGGAAATCATGTTTTCCTCAGTTATGAATCCCAGCTTGATGAGGATTTCCCCGATGCGGCCTTTTTCTTTCTTCTGGAACTCAATAGCGTTATTGAGCTGTTTCTCGGTAATAAGGCCTTCTTTTATTAAAACTTCGCCTAATCTGAAATGTGCCATAAAGTTATTATCCTATTTATTTCCAAAATTGCAACACTACAAAGTTTAAAAGTTAAAGGGTCGGCCCTTTCTTATTTTTGTTTCATCCCGAGGCTTATCGGCTCATCTTGTTCTCTCTCAAGGGAAGGCTTGAGAGGGAATCCTTTGTTTGCCGATTTTGCCGTCATTAGGTTAGATGAATCTTCGATAATATTCGGAGTAAGGAAAATGATCAGTTCCCTGTCAACCTTTGACCTATTGTCATGTTTAAAAGCCCGGCCGATTAGAGGAATCGCCCCTAAGACCGGAACGCTATAGGAAGTGTTCTGTTCTTCGGTCCGGATCAATCCGCCGATTATCAATGTGTCTCCCGACATAACCCGGGTAATGGATTTAGAGCCTCTTGTTTCCGGTTCGGCGGTAGTTGGATCAAGCGTTGATTGGGTCGCGTTTATTACTTCCGGTTGGACAGCGAGGGTGATTTCCCCGGAATCAATATTAGCCTGGGGTGTAACCTTAAGCTTAACGCCGGTAGATGCCCTCTCGATCGAATCAGTTGATGTTCCTGTCACATTGTCTGTTACTGTCTTCGTTCCGATAACCTGATCGGTCGAGATCTCAATTTTTGCCATTTGATTGTTCAGGGTAATGATCCTTGGCCTGGCTAAAGTCTTTGTATCGGTATCGCTTCTTAACAATTGCAGTTTTTGCCCTAATCCAACCAATGCCCAGGTTCCGGCGGTATAACTTAATTTTGGCACCTCCCAATCGGCAGAGTTTAGATTTCTTCCTCCGAACAATCTATCCTGATCAAAAGGCCAAAAGGTCTGAAGCGTGCCGGGGGTGTTAGTCATAACTATGCCTTCATTGTTGCTGGGGTTGCCCCATTTTATTCCGATTTCCTCGGCATCGCCTTTTTTCGTATCTAAAATTTCGCATTCGATCAATATTTGCGGGATTTTCACATCAAGGCGGGAAAGAGCCTGTTCGACCAAAGGTATCTGGTCGGCGGTGTCGCTTACTATAAGCGAGTTGGTGCGCGGGTCTTCCACCATTGAGCCCTTTGGCGAGAGCAATGCTTTTATGGCATCGGTCAAACCGGATGGCTCGGTTGTGATATCGTCTAAGGTCGTATTTATCGATGCTTTGGGCACGCTCGCATTCTTAAGGCGGTAAACACGTGTAACCAATTGACGGTCGGTTTTAACCAAAGGTTTTACGGTAAAGATGTTGCTGTCCGGATAGAGCTCGTAAGTTAAACCCTTGGCGGATAAGATCCGCTCCAGGGCCTCCTCAACGGGAACCTTGTCCAAATAGACGTTCAATTTAACGCCCGAAACCTCCGAGGATGCGATAAAATTCCATCCGGCTTGCTGGGCAAACATTTTTAAAACGTCTTCCAGCGGGGCGTTGCGGAAATCCAAAGATATGGTTTTCCGGTAATTCTCATCGATGAATTCCGAGTCAAGGAAATCATACTTTTGCGACAAGTTTGCCGCACTGGCGGTTGTGGTGATGAGAATAAAGGCGAAAAAATAAAATATAACGCTAACTTTTTTTAGCATAAAGCTCCCCCCCCTTTTTTTTTATTTAAGAAAATTCCGGTAAATAAAATCAGTTCGCCGGTATCTGTATGCTGTTTGTCATAAATTGGATCTCTAAGCCGTCTTTGTTTATGTCAAGTATCTCGCATTCTTCGATATAATCGCCAATATTCACTATTTGCCCGTTAGCTATGGCTTGAGGTTTTTCGCTGTTCCATATAAGCCCGGTTATTGTTATCTTAGGCGGAGATAAAGGCTTATCCTCTTCTTTTGTTTTTTTTGCCTGTTCCGGATTTTTTATCATTTTAGGTTTTTTTTCTTTAAGCTTATTTTCTACGCTGGTTATTTCCTGGAATTGCGCTTCAAAAGGGTTACTAATTTTGAATTTCTCCGGGTCAAAAGAGCCGTATGTAAGGAGTTCGCCTTTGGCGTACGAAATTCCGCAAAGTAGGAAAACAAGAAATACGGAAATAATTGTAATCTTATTCTTTTTTATCCTTGATCTCATCTTTTTTTTCCGATTTTGTCACTGCTTTTCCTTTGGCTTCTTCTTCGCTTTGCACAGGTATTTCTTTATTCTGTATGTTCTCAATAACCATATCAATGGCGATTTGGAAATCAGGCGCGTCTTCGTACTCATCTTCCGCTTGAAATTTTTTCTGGTTTTTCTGGAGATTCATTGAAAAACTGTTTATACGGAAGGTATCGGCAGAATCCTCTACTTCTTTCAGTAAAACCACCATCTCTTCGTATGTGTTTGCCAGAAGCTTGACCTTTAAATCTGCGGAATAGATATATTTTAGTTCTTTGTTTTTCCCCGGGTCAAAGTTGCTTATGATAATAAAATTGGACTTAGTCAGGCGGGTTATTTTATCTCCTAGGCTCTCTATGCTTATGGGATATGGAGCATTTCTAAGAAACTCTTTGTGCTCTTTATTGAGCTTCTCTTGCTCTTTTATCGATTCAAGCTTTTCATTTGCTTCATTAACCTGGGTTTTTAGGTTCGATAGTTTAACCCGATAACTTTTTAATGCCCCAAAGGAAAGAAATATGGTTACAGCTGCCAAAGCAATATTGATCAGAATATGCGGCCGGCTCAAGATCTGGTCTTTAAGCTCGAGGAAGTCGATGTTCTTGAAATCTTCAATTTTTATCTGATTAAGCCGTCTAATGTCCATATTATTTCATTATTATTTTAAAAGCAGTTACCGAGTAATTTTCCAGGTTTTGGGATTTTACGGATTCCAGGTCAATAATATCAAATGCTTTTCCTATCTGCGGGTCTTCTTTAAGATTCTTTACGAAGTTGTTGATTATTTTAAACTGCGTGTTTTTATCTTCCCAATGAGAGTATCCGGAGATATTTACCTCTTGTGCCGGCATGTTTTTGATCGCTGTTTGCTCCGTATTCTTTTCGACCGCTTGGTCGTAGGATGAATAATTGATGGACATGTTGGTTAACCACGCTCCTTTTGGCAATAAACTCGGTATAGTCGCGGTAAAATAGAAAGTATTACTGGCAAAACGGAGGTTCTTGAAATAATTTAATTTATCCCTTATTTCGCCATTCTGTTTTTTAATGTCTGAATTTGTCAATACTATTTTTTTGCCTATATCTTTCTTTATTGCCTCTAGAGATGTTTTTGATCTCTGGAGTAATTTGTTAGGAAGAATCAATGAGGCTATTATCAACGGCAGGCAAATGAGGGCGGTTATTAAAACGGAAATAATGTTAAGCCCCGGTATTCCCATCGACATCATCTGGCCTTTTGATTTTATTTCATCGGTTGAGAGGTCAAAAAGAGAAGTCGGCCCGCCGGGGGTTAAGATTGCCGCGCCGTAAGCGCAAATAAGGTCCAGGTCTTTTTCTTCTTTTGTGCCCAGGATATTGGAGATGTTCACTGAGGCGACAGGTAGTTTTATGTTGTCTTCTATTGTTTTGGCTGCCAATTCATCCCCCGAGGTGGTGATAAGGATGATTTCTTTGGCTTGGACCTGGTTATTCTGACGGTTGAAATAATCAAGCGAGATTCGTATTTCATTAATAAAAAGCATCATTAATGCTTTGGGCCCGGTATCTTTCTGGCCGGCAGGTATCCTAAGCTGAAATTCCCGCACGAACAGAGGTATGCCCTTTTCGACTACATAAATTTTACCGGAATTATTTTCTTTCTGTATTATTGCAACGATCTTGTCCTGTGGAAGCAAGTTCTTTAGGGTTAAAGCCCTTATCATGCTCATCGGGGACGGTTCTACTGAATCGATGGTCAAATTGGCAGAAAGCAGGACCTTGATGAATTTGTCCAGTGTTTCTTTTTTTATGGCAACGAATATTATGCGGATTTTTTTCGCACCGCTGATAGAAACTGTCATCGCGTGGTATGAATAGTAAAGCTCATCTAGGGAGAAAGGGACATATTTGCTGGCCTCGAATTCAACGACGTTTTTGATTTCGGACTGCTGCATCCATGGGAGAATGAAGGAACGAAAGATTATATCCTTAGCCGGGAGCGATAAGTTAATCGAAGATGAAGTTATGTTTTGGTGAAGAAGTGAGTTGGAAACGATCGGAGATAGATTATACTCGTCGCTTACTCCGGCCGGGATAAATTTCCCTCCGGAGGAAACTCCGCTTGATTGTACGGAGTGATCCCCTGTTTTGACGCTGAATGCTTTTACCGGGGAGGTGCTTAGAACTTCAACGAAGTTTAACTTCTCTTCCCCCCAGAAAAGACCGAGTTGATTACCTTGCTTTTTTGACATATAGATTTAATCGGATAATGCTATTTTATGTCATTCGATTTTCTTTGTTTTCATTGATTTTGATTGCAGCCACTTATCTATTTCTCTTTTGTCGAATCTCCAGACGCCGCCTATTTTAATGCCGGATATCTTCCTTTGGTTAAGCCAATTATATATAGTTTGTTTTTGCAGCTTTAGGTATTGAGCTAAGTCATCTACGTCCAAAAGCGTTCTCATTTTTGACTGGTTTTCCTATTTTATAAAGCCGTATAAAGTTGTTATTTGAACTTATCTAAACTTAATTAGACTATAACAGGATTACTTTGTCAACCACAATATCAAGTATTTGGTGTATAAGCCGTAATTTTGATAAAAATAGAAGCTTGATGAGAGGAAAAAGCATATATAAGGAAATCCCGCGGGTTGTTTTTGCCTAACCTGCCGGCGTGGGTCTAATTCAAAATCAGGTGCAAATCGAAAAGGGGTTTTATTCTAGGCCCTTTTTCTATATGACTAATTACGTTGTGCTGAGTGAAAAAATGTTCGTATTATCGAAAGTATTCATCCTTTTTCGGAGTTATAATGAAGAAAAATCATATTTTTTTACTGTTTGTGATGGGAAAAGTTTATTTTGGCAAAGCCTGAACCGCTTTTTTAGGGAAAGGGACTATATGCTAAAAGAGATAAAAATTTTGATTTAATAACTTACGTTGACTATCAGGTTTTGAACGGTAACCTGGGTTTGAGAATCTACAGGCCCTATGCGTATAGTGTAAGGCTCGCTGGTATCAGCGTCGATGAAATAAGTTATGCCATTAATAACATGGGTTAATGACAGCGTATCTGAGTTTCCTATGTCGCGCATCGCATACAAATAGCTCATGCCGCCTATGGCCAAGTTTTCTTTAATAATTCTCTGGACTTCGGTCTCCGAGAAGCTCACCTGTGAAACGTTCAAGCTGATAACGCTGACGGCAAGGACCATGAGCACTATTATGACCATTAGTACTGTTACTAAAACCACCCCTTCTTTATCTTGATTTAATTTCTTTAGCATTTAACTACCTCATGGCGAAATATCCTCGGGATCTATAAAACTTTTGCACCGAGGGCAGGCCAGAATCTTTTTTTTAGAAAAGGCGGGGAAGACTAATGTACAGTAGGGGCATTGTTTTATATCTGAGGCAATGCCTCTTCCCGAATTTTTATTTTTTATATTATAAATTAACCAAAAGATAAACACAAGTGATATAAAGCTAAAAAAAAACATGGATAAAGCCCAAAAGAAATCAATTTTTATCATTTATTCCAACCTTAATGGCCTATAACGGAAGGGATCGGTTTCCTGTTTTATTTTTTGCTTTGACTTTTTTTGCTCTAGCGCCTGTTCGATATTTGTCAGGTCAAAGATAGATTTAATAAAGTTTTTTTCGCTTTTAGATGTTTTGTCTTTTGGCTTAATATGAGGCAGAGTTAAAAAAGGATTATATTTGTTTTCTTTTATCCCGGGTATCTCTAAATCTCTGAATTTTCCTTGTTCCGGGTAAATGGCAGATTTTTCTTCCCCTGAAAAATTGGCAGGGAATAAAGAGCCAAGGAAAGTAAGGCCGGAGGAGACTTTTCTTTCTTCTTGCGAAAACACACAAACGGTAGGGAGTATAATTAAAAGATGTATCAGAAAAGACCAAAGCATGAATAATGCCGCAGGATTCACCCCTTTTTTAAGGCTTTTAATCATGATTATTCCTGGGTTGTGGCTAAGTTGATATTCTCTATCCCCATATTCCGGCATAATTCCCAGACCTTGACCACGCTACCCATTCTTGTCCGTTGTCCGGCCTTTATGAGGACTGTGATTTTTCTGTCCTTTAATTTGTTGAGTTCCTGGGACAAGTCTTTGGCTGTTGCTACTTTGCCGTTAAGGAATAGGATGTTATCGTCGGTAATGGTCACAGCGAATTTATTTTCAGTAAGAAAATCGCTGGTGATTACCTTAGGGATCTTAACCTTAATACTGGGCTGAACCATAAAAAAAGCTCCAAGAATCAAGAACATTATGAGCAAAAAAACAACATTTAATAGGGGTAATAATTCTATTTGGCGGGAAGTTTGTCCGGCCCTCAAATTATTCTTGAATCGCATGTTCTATTTCCCCGGGTAAATACAGTTAACAGAGAAGTTTTAGTCTAAACCCCTTAGCAAGTTGCACATCTGCGACGCGGCAGACTCCATTTTGCTAACCAAATGCCTTATTCGGGAGGCGAAATAATTATAGGCTATAAAGACCGGTATGGAGACGATAAGCCCAACCAGCGTGGATATAAGAGATTCGAAAAGGCCTCCTGCAAGATCGCTTGGAATCAGCGGATTCAAAGCTGTCGATTTTAACTGTATTATCCTAAAACATTTAAGCATTCCGCTTACCGTGCCCAGCAACCCCAAAAGCGGGCAAACATGCGAGATTGTGGATAGGGCGTTTAACCTTGATTCTAGGATAGGAATTTCAAAGCTGCTGGCCTCCTCCATGCTGTCTTTTATTTCTTCTTTGGTGGAACCGAATTTTGAAAGGCCGGAAAGAAGAATTTTTGCCGCAGGCGAAGGGTTCGAATCACAATAGGCAATAGCCGCCTTTATATTATTATTCCTAATGAAATCAAAAACTGCTGACTTAAGCTCGGTCAATCCGTTCTCGATTGTTCTAAGGTAGAGCAGTTTCTCCAAGGATATGGCTAGGGCGATTACCGAGCATAAAAGTATCGGCCACATGAATGGGCCTCCGGATGCGAGCAATTTTATTAAAGATATTTCCTCAAAGCCTTGGTTTATCATGTTTGCTCCCTCAGTTTTGCCAGGCACGCGCTTATTCTTTTATATTTTCTTTTATCCAGGATAGTCTTTCTTCGGCGTATGCCGCCTCTTCTGTTTTTGATTCTATGATTTTGTTGTACGCTTCTTTTGCGTTTTCCCATTTATCCTGGTCTTCAAAAATCTGTGCGGCACGCAAATAAGCCTTAATTACCCATTCAATGTCTTTTTTGTAGAGGTAAGGGATTTTGAGGTATTCTTCCAAGGCATTATCTGGCTTCTCGGACATTTCCAGTATATCGCCGATATTGAACTGGATTTCAGCATCAGTTATCTTGCTTTCTCCTGGAGGCGATTTTAATGCCTCATAAAAGGCTTTTATAGCATTTTCGTTATCATTCTGTTTTTTGTAAACTAAGCCGATTTTCAAATAAATATCCTTTTTGAGTTCGGGAGAGCTCAGAATAATGTCTTCATATGTTTTAATCGCCTCCTGCGGATCAAAGGCCTGCGACATTATTTCGGCGATTGAAAGTTTACCCTGGGCATAAATATTTTTATTCCCTTCTTTAATTCTTTTATAGGCGGCGATTGCCTTATCAAACTCTTTTTTAGCTTGATAGGCTTCGCCCAGCTCAAAATAAACTTCATCGATCTTTTCTCCGCCCGGATAATTATTGACGTATTGCTGATAGTAGTTTATTGCATTATCGAAGTCGGCGATGCTCAAATAATGGTCCCCGAGCCATATTAATGCCTCCTGCGCGGTGCTTGATTCGGGATATTTGAATAAAAGCATCCGGAAATGTTTTAAGGCATCTTTAACATTCCCGGATTTGTAAAGGCATTTTGCTATCCCGAGGTCTGAGTTCTTAAGAAGCGAACTCTGATCGGGGAATTTATCAATAATAATTCGGAAATTCTCCGCCGCTTCTTTATAATTATCAAGGTTAAAATTTGAAAGGGCCAGTATATAGTAGCCTTCGGACAAGAATTCGCTTTCTCCCTCAAGCCCTTCGATGAAAGGCTTAATCTGGTTTTTGGCCGAAGTCCAGTCCCCTTTTTTGAAATAAGCCACCGCTAGGTAATATTTAACGTCGTTTAAATATTTGCTCTCCGGGAAGTTTGACTGCAAGGCTTGAAAAGATAAAGTAGCCGAATCAAGATTCCCCGTCTTCAGCAGTGCTATTCCCTGCTGGTACTGAAGGTAATCGGCGTAAATGCTTTCGGGGTAATCCTTAAGGACCTGGTCGTAGATTTCTATTGCTTTATTCCATTCCCCGATGTCTTGGTACGCGTCGCCTATCTGTGCCAAGGCGCTCATTTTAACGGTTTTATTCTCAGCTTTATTTTTTATTTCGTTGAACGTTTTTATTGAAAGGTCCACCTTGCCATCCTTAAGGTAAGACCATGCTAGGCCGAAATATGCTTTCTCCACGAGAGCCGCGTTATTTTTATCTGAGGAATATTTACTGATAAGCTCGGCGTAAACTACGATTGCGTCTTTGTACTCATTGAGCAAAAAATGGATATTTGCTTTGCCGAGCATGGCCTCGGCCATCCTGCGGCTGTTGGGAAAGTTGCTGATTAAGTTTTGGAAAGACTCCAGGGCTTTATTGTATTCTTTGGTTTCGGAATAGAGGTTAGCCAACCCCAGATAGACGTCGTCGGTAAGTATCCCTTTTTCCTGGGCGAAAGCTAAGGCACCCTCAAAGGCCTCTTGTGAAATTTTATATTTGGCGAGCTTGAGGTAACTCCACCCCATGCTCACCTTAGCCATCAGGGCAAGTTTGTGGTCCAGCGATTTATCGCCTGCTTTTGCATAAAAAGTCACGGCGGTCAGCGGGTCTCCTAAATAATAATGAGATTCGGCGATATAAAAGAAGCATTCCGCCATGCGAGTGGTATCGGGGTAAAGTTTTATATAAACTTGGAAGTTATCGATTGCTTCTTTGTAATTTTGGCTGTTATATTCGCATTCGCCGATTTTATAAAACGAGTCCTCGGCGAGCTGGTTAGAAGGAAATTGTGTAACCAGCTTTTTAAAGACCTCTTTTGCTTTTACGAAGTCACCTTTATCGAAATAAACCCATCCCAGGGAATAAAAGGCCTGGGGAAAGTATACTGAATCGGGGAAAAGCTGGATAATCTGTTTATATTGCTCTTCTGCTTTTGGGTAATCGCCACCTTTAAGGTAAGTCTCCCCCAGCCAAAAGAGCGTCGCGTCTTTTAATTCAGGGTATTGCAGGAGGCCGTTAAATATCTCATATGCTTTTAAATACTGGTTTTTAAAGAAATAACATTGCCCTAACAGAAGCTTGGCTTGGATCAGCTTAGTTGATTGCGGGAATTGCTCCGTAAGTTGGTCTACATAGCGGATTGTAACGTCATAAAACCCGTCTTCAAAAGCTTTTTGGGCGACGAGGAATAGTTCCTCTTCATTATTTTGGGCCAAACCGGGAAGCGCGAAAGACCCGAAAATGAATAATAGCGATAATAGGCAGTATAGTAATTTATTTTTTGTTTTCAAAATTTTCATTCCAACATTATAACAGGTTTCGCCTTTTTTGCAATTGTCACACGAGACTTGGTTGTATATTAGATTGTGTGTAAATTGATTTTAAAGCTTTAAAAAAAGGCGTAT
>JADFZM010000099.1 GCA_015232535.1 Candidatus Omnitrophota bacterium | reverse complement strand
CGGTGATAATATCGCAATTTCCCGTCGCGGTAACGAAAATGTCTCCGGTACTTAGGGCATCTTCAATGGTCTTTACCTCGAAGCCTTCCATTGACGCCTGTAAAGCGCAAATGGGGTCGATCTCGGTTATAATGACACGGGCTCCGAAGCCTCGCATCGACTGGGCGCAACCTTTTCCGACATCCCCGTAACCGCAGACAACAACCACCTTGCCGGCGACCATTATTCCGGTCGCACGCTTTATTCCGTCGGCCAAAGATTCCCGGCAACCGTAAAGATTGTCAAATTTTGACTTGGTTACGGAATCATTGACGTTAATCGCCGGAAAAAGCAGTTTGCCCTGGTCCTTCATCTGGTAAAGGCGGTGGACACCGGTTGTTGTCTCTTCGGAAACACCTTTTAATTCCTTAACAACCTTAGCCCAAATACCCTTTTCTTCTTTTAAAATCTGTTTAAGGCACATGAGCAATTCTTGTTCATCCTCACCGCAATTCTTTTTTTCTAATACTGACGGGTTGGCTTCCGCTTCATAGCCCAGATGGACCATTAAAGTGGCATCCCCGCCGTCATCAACGATCAAATTAGGGCCTTTTCCTCCCGGGAAAATCAGCGCCTGTTTCGTGCACCACCAGTATTCCTTTAAAGTCTCGCCTTTCCAGGCAAAAACCGGAACGCCCAAATCAGCGATCGCGGCGGCCGCATGGTCCTGGGTCGAGAAAATATTACAGCTCGCCCAGCGGACCTTAGCTCCCAAATCAACGAGAGTCTTGATCAAAACAGCGGTTTGAATGGTCATATGCAGCGATCCCATTATCCGCGCGCCTTGCAAAGGTTTTTGGGTGGAATATTTCTTCCTTAGAGCCATTAAACCAGGCATTTCTGCCTCGGCCAACTCTATTTCCTTATGGCCGAATTTGGCTAAAGAAATATCCTTAACCTTATAATCATTTGATGTGCTTGCTTTTTTATTCATTTATGCGCCCTTCTTTAATTTTGCGGCCTTATCGGTCTTTTCCCATGAAAACTCGCTGCGCCCAAAATGCCCGTAGGCAGCGGTTTTACGGTAAATCGGCTTTAATAAATCAAGGGTACTAATGATCCCTTTCGGGGTTAGGTCAAAATTATCGCGTACTATGTCAACCAGCTTTTGTTCAGATACATTTCCCGTTCCGAAAGTATCGATCATGATACTGGTCGGGTCAGGACGGCCGATAGCATAGCTTAATTGCATCCAGCATTTCTTGGCTAATTTGGCGGCCACGATATTTTTGGTGACATAACGCGCCATATAAGTAGCGGATCGGTCAACCTTGGTTGGGTCTTTTCCTGAGAAAGCACCTCCGCCGTGGGATACAACACCGCCGTAAGTGTCAACTACGATTTTTCTTCCCGTAACGCCGGTATCGGACTGCGGCCCGCCAACAACAAATTTGCCGGTTTCGTTAATAAAAAACTTGGTTTTACTGTCGCACATCTTCCCTATTATCGGCATAGCGATCGTATCAATTATCTCTTGCCGGGCCTTTAGGGTGATCTTCTTACCGGTTTTATCAAGAATATCTTCGGTATGCTGGCAGGCTAATACAACAGCATCTATTCTCTGCGGCTTATCGTCTTTGTATTCGATTGTAACTTGACTTTTGCAATCCGGACCTAAATAATTCAGTGGCCCGTTAACCCTTACATCCGAGATTCTTTTTACTAACTTATGAGCCAACATAATAGGTAAAGGCATTAGCTCCGGAGTATCATCGCAAGCATACCCGATCATTATGCCCTGATCGCCCGCGCCGCCGGCGTCAACACCTTGAGCAATATCAGGCGATTGAGCGTTTATAGCGTTTAAAATCGAGCAGGTTGCGGCATCAAAGCCGTATTTAGTATGGGTATAACCAATCTCCCTTAATACTCCTCTAACCAGCTTATGGACATCGACATAAGTCGTAGTCGTGATTTCCCCTCCTACGATAACCAGGCCCATAGAAACAAATGTTTCGCAGGCAACACGGCCTTTAGGATCGTCTTTTAAAACAGCATCCAGTACCGAGTCCGATATCTGGTCGCATACTTTATCCGGGTGACCGGCGCCTACTGATTCAGAGGTAAGAAAATAAGTTCCTTTCACTTGAAGCCTTCCTTTCTCAAATAAATTGATGATTGTTTGATTACTTAAAATTTTCCTGTGCTTCGTGGTAAGATTCAACGCTTCCGATATCGAACCACTTCCCGGTAAACTCAAATCCGTAAACTTCAGTCTTTTTATGCAGCCACTTGATATAATCTCCGGCTTTATCCGCTTTTCCCGATTCCCTCAGATACTGCGGCAAAAGAGAAAGCGTATTTCTCGGCAGATAATAAAAACACATGGCAATCAAAGTCGATTTCGGTTGATCCGGCTTTTCCTCGAATGAGGTGACCAGCGATTGTGAATCAACCGCGACAACTCCAAACAACTTCGCTTCCTCTAAATTATGTATATCATAAACCCCGATACAAATTTTTTGTTTAATTTTAGCAAAATCAATATATTTAGCTATATCAAAATCAAATAAGTTATCGCCCCCTACGATCAGCAGATCTTCGTCTATTTTGTGATTGTCCAATGAGAATTTTATATCACCGATCGAGCCCAACCTGTCATCGGGTGTATTAGTACCGTCATTAAGGATAGTTACCTGTTTTTTTATGTTAAGACCCTTGGCCCAGGACTTAAAAATCCCTTCGAATTTGTTATTTGTCACAACAACGATTTCGCTAAGGTCTTTTATCCCTTTTATTTTATCGATCGTATAATTTAGCAAGGGTTTATTATTTATCGGGAGTAAAGCCTTAGGAGTGTCTTTGACTATAGAGTAAAGCCGGGTGCCGTAACCAGCCGCAAGAACCAGTACTTTCATGAAATTAGCCCTCGCTTCCCTGTTCCGCGCTTACAACATGCGGAGCCAGCCGTTTCAACGACTCTTTGCAAAAATCCTCTACCTCCTGACCTGTCGACATCTGCAATACCTTCTCCGCAAGCTGTTTAGTGTCCTTATACCTAATACTGCGAATCATATTCTTGATATGCAATATGCTTAAAGGAGACATGCTTAACTCATCCAACCCTAACCCCAAAAGGATTAAAGCCAGGCTCGGCTCATTGGCCATTTCACCGCAAATGCTTACCTCGATTCCCTGTTTATGAGCGGCATCAATAGTTTGTTTAATAAGCCTCAGCACTCCAGGATGCCCCGGTTCGTACAGTTCCGCGGTTTGCTCGTTAACACGGTCCACCGCCAGAGTATATTGAATAAGGTCATTTGTCCCTAAACTGAAGAAATCCGCCTCCTTAGCCAAAATATCAGCGGTCATAGCCGCTGATGGGACCTCGATCATTACCCCAACCGGCATTTTTTCATCAAAGGCGATACGCTGTTCTCTTAAATTATTTTTAACCTCATCAAGTATCGCGTTAGCCTTCCTCAAATCGCTTGGCCCGGAAATCATCGGATACATCATTTTGATCTTCCCATACACCGAGGCGCGTAAAATCGCCCTTAATTGATTCTTAAAAATGTCCGGCCTTTCAAAACAGAAACGAATCGCCCTCCAGCCCAGAAAAGGATACATATCTTTAGGGATTTCAAGGCTAGAAATAAACTTATCACCCCCGATATCCAAGGTCCTAATGGTTACCGGGTTGGGGCTCATCTCTTTTGCTACAAGCTGATAAGCCAGAAACTGTTCTTCTTCCGACGGTAAATCAACCCGGTTCATATAAAAGAATTCTGTGCGGTACAATCCTATCCCGTTCGCCCCGTGCCTTTTAATCGTCGGAATCTCTTCCGGAAGCTCTAGATTAGCCATTAATTTTATCTTACGGCCGTCCAAGGTCTCCGAAGGAAGGTCCTTTATTTCCTGATACTTATCGCGGAACTGCTGTATCCTGTTTTGGGTATCACGGTAGTATTTAATCGTGTCTTCGGAAGGGTTTATGATCAAAAGGCCCTTCCTTCCGTCAACAATAATAAAATTCTGGTTGCTAACCTTAAGCGTAGCATCCTTTAGCCCGAGTACCGCAGGAACACCCAAGGATTTGGCCATGATAGCGGTATGCGAGGTCCTGCCTCCTATATCGGTAGCAAAAGCGATAATATTTTTATTGTACATGCCGGCAGTATCCGACGGCGAGAGGTCATGGCCGATTATAATCAGCTCTTCGTCAATACTCTCAAAATCATGCATCTTGTTTTCGTCCATTAAATTCTTTAAGACTCGTTTACCGACGTCATTCACATCGCTAACCCGCTCCCGCAAATATTCATCCTCTATCTTTGCAAACATCTTAATGTATTTCTTAAGGACTTCCGAGAAAATATATTCAGCGGATAGTTTATCCTGTTTTATCCTTTTTATTACATCCTCAATAACCGTCCGGTCCTCCAAAAAAAGCAAATGGGCATCAAATATCTGGGAGTGTTGCCCTCCGCTTTGGCTGTTCATCTTTTTTTGAATACCTAGGATTTCCGCTCTGGTCTTGATCAAAGCCTCCTCAAAGCGGGCTATCTCAACCGGAATTTCTTTCTCCATTATCCCCCGGGGAGTGATAATAAATTCCTGCTTATCAAGAATAAATGCCTGCCCGTAAGCTATTCCCGGCGCGGCCGGTATCCCTTTTAGTACTATCTCTTTCATTACTCCGCCTTTTTAGACAAAAGACATTCTAGCTCCCTAATCAACTCATCGGCGTCGTCGCCTTCCGCCTCAAGTATAATCGTGCTATTTTCATAAGCGCCTAAGGTCAATATACCCATTATCGACTTGCCGTTGACCTTATCTTCCCCTTTTCGAATATTAATCGATGAATTATATTTGCTGGCGATCTGAACAAAAAGCGCCGCCGGACGGGCATGCAAGCCCTGTGGATTCTTAATAATTACAGGTTTTTCAATCCGGGGCATTTGTTATTTTACCTCTTTATAAGCCTATTGCTTTCTATAAGCTCGATTAATGCTTTGTTTAGCTTTACAGAATCATGGCGGACATAATCATTCACCCCGATTAAATCGGTTGCCATAACCCTGTATCCTTTCTCTTCTATCCGGCTAACATCGGACATTACTACGTAGGATTGTTCGGCTTCGTATTTTAAAATCGAATCATTAGGAACAGCCGCATTATTCAATAGACAAACATCAATTATCTCTCGGGAAGAATGGTCAATAATAGCCTGAAGATGCTCGTAAGCAGAATACCCGTCGGTTTCCCCGTGCTGAGTCATGATATTACAAACATATATCTTCAAAGCGGTCGATTTAGCGACCGCCTCACTCATCCCTTTTATGATCAAATTAGGTATTACGCTCGTATAAAGGCTGCCTGGCCCAATAATTATCACATCAGCATCTTCAATAGCCGTAAGCGAGTCTTTCGTCGGAAAAGCTTCCTTATTGGTCAAGAACAAACGCTTTATCCTGGACTTGGGATTTGGTATTTTATCCTCGCCTCTTGTCCTAGTCCCATCTTCGTACTCAGCGATCAGATGAATATTGCTTACGGTTGAGGGGACAACCTTGCCCCTGATAGCTAAAACCTTGCTGGTTTCCTGGACGGCCTTTTCAAAATCACCGCCGGTCAGCTGATACATAGCTGTTAAAAATAAATTTCCGAAATTGTGCCCTTTCAAAGCCGAGTCGGCAGAAAAACGATACTGAAAAAGCTGACCCAGTAAAGCCGGCGAATCAGCAAGAGCCACCAGGCAGTTTCTGATATCTCCGGGGGCAACGATATTAAACTCTTCTCTAAGTTTTCCAGAAGAGCCTCCGCTATCGGCAACGGTTACTATTGCCGTTATATTCGATGTATATTCTTTCAAGCCAAAGATCAAATGCGATAAACCGTGCCCGCCGCCGATTGTGACTATCTTCGGCCCGCGCTCCAAAAACCTTTTTTGATATAAAATATCGACGAGGTCCCTCTCTCCTTTAGGAAGAAGAGATGTCAATAGGGAAACTATCATCTTCCCTACCCCCATCACGATTAAAACCATCCCGCAGATTATCCAGACGAAACCAAAAGTCTTAACTAATCCGTAAGGAAAAGAAACAAATACAGAACCAAAAATGACAATTATAATTCCTATAAGTGACAGGATCAGCCATCGCTTAATTCCGATGCCGGGATATAATATCTTGAAATGGTCTTTACGCATCATTAAATCTTTGATAACCGATTATCTTCAAGCTGAATGATCTTCAAAAGGGTCTTGTCATCAGTAGCATTGCGCAGGCTGTCGCGGACTGTTTTTTCCTTAAGCAAACGGGATATCCTGGCTAAAGCTTTTAAGTGAGGCCCGGCCGAATCGATCGGGGCTAAAAGCATGAAAAATATATGAGCTCCTTCTCCGTCGAGAGAATCAAAATCTATTCCTTCTTTGCTGACCCCGAGGCAACCGACTAATTTTTCTACTTCTTCGCATTTTCCGTGCGGTATCGCTATCCCTTGCCCGATAGCCGTAGAGCCTAAGGCTTCTCTGGCCAGCAAGACTTCGATTATTTTTGATTTTGATTTCTTTTCTATCGCACCTGATTCCAAAAGTAATTCTACCAGCTCATCGATGAGCTCTTTCTTTGTCTTGCCGGTCAAATTCGCTTTAACAGCTTTTATGTTAAGAAAATCGCTTATTTTCATTCAATCCTCCTTAAGGACTAATCTTGTCACTGATGCAAATATTAGAAATTCGGGTTTCTCCGGAAAACCCGCACGTACTTGATAAAAAACCTGCGGGGAAAATTGGGTTAATCTTAAGCATAAAAGTCGTATTTTATGATAATGGATAAAAAAGCGGCGGATGGGATTTGAACCCACGACATCCACCTTGGCAAGGTGGCATTCTAGCCAACTGAATTACCGCCGCATATTTATTGATAATAAAGAACATTTGTGGGCGGAAGAGGACTTGAACCTCCATGAGTTTCCCCACTAGTTCCTAAGACTAGCGCGTCTACCAGTTCCGCCATCCGCCCTTCAGTCATTATTCCTGAAAGGGTCTTGGGCAACACAACTTTACCTTTATAAGCGCTAAGACAGAACATCAAACAAATAAAACCCCGATAATAACCCCCAAATCGCAAGGGAATAAGTTGCGTTCCAAAAAATAATGACCCACCCGCGACTCGAACGCGGCACACCAGCCTTAAAAGGGCTGTGCTCTGCCAGATGAGCTAGTGGGTCAAATAAGAGAAAGTCAAAGATCGTAAAAGAAAAGAAAGTCTAAAAAAAATCTAATTAGTTAGACATTAAGACCTTATTTTTGTCTTCCAATAG
>JADFZM010000098.1 GCA_015232535.1 Candidatus Omnitrophota bacterium | reverse complement strand
TCGCCTCCAGGATCTCTCTTTCGCTTCCTTCAAAATAAGAAATTAAATTAAAAGAGAAGGCCAAATCGAATTGTTCTTTAGGTAAATTAGGGTCAAATATGTCATATTGGCCTCTGCTTATTTTGCCGGGATTTTTATCTATATAGTCTTCCAGTTTTGGCGAGGTGCGTTCAAATTCGACATATTTATTATCTTCGTATAACTCTTCCATTTGCCCAACAATACCAAGCATTGTCGCGCGGTCTTTATCTCGAAACCCGAGAATTGGGTAATAAACCTGGCCGTCAACAACCAGCTGAACAATCCTTCGGTAACTGTCGAAAATTGCCCGTGTATTCCCCTGGCATACCAGGCGTAAAGTATTTATAAGGTCAGCGGAAACAAGTTTATAATCCGACGGCGCTAAAGCCTCGGCCAAGGTAATATCATTTATACCGATAGAGGAGCTTATATCCAAAACATTCAGGGGTTTATTTTCCCTGTCGGGGAACAGGGCGCTAATAATCTGGTTGTAAGCTTCAAAGTGCCAGGCTTTCGATGTTGACGACTTCGCCCCCCAGTAGGTTTCTTTCGCCGGTGTTTTAACATACTGCAGGGCATCAATGCTGATTTCATCAATCATGTTATCAAGATGACTCCGTAATGCATCAGCTCTCACATTGCGCAAGGCCTTTAAAACCGGCAACAAGGATAGGTTATTTTGATGGTCGTTCATAGGCAGGGCTTCTTTTACGAGTAATGCCTTTCTTTCATCAAAACGGTAAATTAGGACACGCGTTGAATCTATCTTCGCCACAGTAACATACGAATCAAAATTCTTCAAAACCACCACCGGATTGCCTTCATCGTCGGTAAAATTGCTGACTTTAGGATAATCCGGTAAGGCTTCCGCCTGAGCCAAGATATTCTGCATATATTCATTCTTAGTTTCATCGGATAACATCGAACGGTCATTCACCTCTTCCTTTGATGCGCCGAATAAAAAGTTAAGAGCGAAAGAGCTGTCCTTGATCCCGGCGCGGAAGTTACGTTTAACCCCGGCTAAATTAAATGCCCCTGCCTCAGGTTTGCTCAGGCTTAGGGCCCGGTTATAGGATAATAGTATCAAAGCCTGCGTCGATAAAAATGAATGTATGCCGTCCTGGCCAAATACGGGGTTAAGGCCGGCATCAACATCCCTAAATGTGAAACTCCAGGAAAAATCCATTGGATAAAATTCCCCAAGCGAATACTCTTTCGCCAAGCTGGGGAAAACATTCTTTTTCGCAATAGAATCAGTGAAGCTGGAAAACATAAGTGCGTCCAAGTTGATATCCGGGTAAAAATAATTTATCGCTGCGGCGACCAAAAGCGCGCTCTTACCGGAGCCCAAAGTATCAAAAATAACTACCGGTTGATCCTCTGTCAACTCCAGGGCTTTTATCTGCGGCTCGATCCAATCCAAAAACGGCCGGAACTGCTCAAGGCGGTACTGGAATCCCGAGCAGAATTGTTTTACTATCTCCTGGCGGCGGTGGTTTGAACTATGCATATTTTCGGTGGCGATTAGCGCTTTATGCCGCACGCTCTCGGCTAAGAGGTTGGTTTCCTCCTGCATTCTTAAAAATGCCCGCTTAGCTTGCAAATTAGTACTTTTTGACAAATGCCTGGCGCTATTCTGCCCCGGCCAATAAACCGCCTGAGCCCCTCGCGGCTTTTCTCCCTGCCGATAAAATTTGCTTACAGGCAAAACCAATCCGTCCCGGGCGACGGATATTACCCGGCTTTTGGGATAATCTTTTGCAATTTTATCATCGGTTATAGCCATATTCGCCCAAAGCCAATGCAAAGTCCTCCTCAGGTCAGAATCCTCCGAATGGCCTGTTGTGGGCCTGACTAGTAATTGCTCGAGGGTAAATTCTTTTAAGGCCTCCCCTGCGGCGGACTTGTTTGCCAATAGGCCTTTTTTGCCCAATTCCGCCACCGTCTGAGAAAGGATATAATCAAATTCCTCGCTGGTCAGGGGCCGGTTGCGCCCATCGGCCCCTGTGGGGAATAATTCCTTCGAAGGCATCCAGGTTAAAGAATTGACGTCTTCAATCGCCACCCCTCCCGGCTTTGATCTCGCGGCAAAACCGTTTAACCAAAAATTGATCAACCGGCTATAATCTCCGGGATTTAGGCCATAGCCATAAGCTGCCCGGATTTCTTCTTCGCCGGTAGTATACATATATAGCTCTGTCCCGGAAAGTGCCGCGACCGGCATTACGACAACTCCTAAGTCATGATATTTTTCTCCGCCGTACAATTTCGCGCTATTTGCTTTAATCGCGTATTGATCAGCTGTAATGTCAACAATAAAATCATACCCGGCAATATTTACTTGAACGTAATAATGAATTTCTTCTCTTCCGTTTAGAGCCGATAAATTGTTGCGCTTTATAAGCTTGGCTTTAAAATGAAACGGCTTCATCCTCTCCATCGCCCAGGGAGCATACTGAAAGCAATCTAAAGCTTCCATGGCCTCACTGCGGGCATTGAAATGCAGTGCGGCCAATTCCGGCAAGACTTTTTTAAATTCCGCGATCTCGGTTTGTTCTGCCGCCGGCAAGTCTGTCAGCAACGAAACTTTTTTTAGGCCTAATATCATTTTCTCGAATTTTTCCGCGTCCATATGTAAGTACTGAAGGATATCCCCGGACCAAGGTTGGGGTAATTCTCCCAGCATCGCCGGGTCAGCCGCCAGGCCCAATTCTTCCGCCGCTTTATCTATGACCGGCGCTATATGAAACGGCTTTGATATTATGCCTACGACATTTATCCCGGAAAATAGGGGCCCGTTTTTGTCCATCAGCTCCGCTTCGCGGCTGTAAATGATAAAACGGGGCAGGTGTTCTCCGTCGTCGCGAGGAGTCCCGCCTTCAGCGGCGGCAATGACACCGCCTTCTGTCATTCCGGCCGCAGTGCCGGAATCTTTAGAAGAGATTCCCGCCTGCGCGGGAATGACATTTTTTTGTACTCCTCCGGGATGACGTATCAGGCTTAAAATCTCCTCTAACTTATTTTCTCCCCCTAAGGCCGTGTCGGTAATAACCAAATCCGGAGAAGAGCGCTTCAGCGCCCGTTCTAAAGCGTCCATCGACCCGATTTCGATAATTTGTATTCTATTGGCATTCGCGCCGGCCTTAGCTTTAATATTTATCGCTATCCTTCCCGTCGTAGTGGAATCTCCGATGACAAAAACCGTTTGCGTAACCTCTCTGTCCGCGCTGATAAGCTTATTCCATCGCCCCATCTTTGTGTCAAATTCTTCTTTTTTTCGCTGATATTCTGTCATTACAAAATCAATTTTTGCAGCCAATCTGCCGCTTACATTAACGAATAACCTGGCTTTTTCTTTCATGTGTTGTAAAACATTTGCCGGTACATAATTTTCCGGATTTTCTGCCCCGGCTGTTTCCCAGCCTATAACCGGAATGTCTTTAATCGCAGAAAAGAATTCATTCCTCTCTTCCGGGCTACCGGGAACACGTAAATCAAACATCACTGCATCAAATTTATTTTTAGCAAGCAACTCTAAAGCGTGAGAATATGAGCCTGCGTCTTCTAAATGAACCCACTCTTTTACATCTGGCCCCGAGAAAAGCTTAATATGCTCAACATATGGTTTACGTAAGTGCTGATTATCATTAACATATAAAACATTTATCTTGTCTCTTTTTGGTCTCAAGGTTTCAGCCAAAACGTCGTCAAAAGCCTCGAGCTCGGCCTGCGCTAAGCTGGACATTCCCTCCCTTATAGATTCAACCTTTCTGTAAATTTCTAAGGGTGCGTTTACATTCCGCTTGGAATAAGCAGTGTCTTTTTCTTTGGCTAATTCAGAAGGTTCGGCACCGCTAAAAATTAATCGGTTAGGAACTTTTGCCGCCAACAAATCGAACTCAGGCCTTTTGTCAAGACCCGGAGACCTGATATCATATATAAGAATGTCAAAATCATTTTGTTTTAAAGCCTCAATTGCCTCACCAAAAGTACCTACTGGCGTAACTTCCGCCGCAGGCTGTAGAAGCAGTTTGAATTGATAGGACATTGATTCATCATCTTCCAAATAAAGGACCCGGGGCTTAAACCCAGTTGCCGATCTGATGGCCTCGCGGACATCCTCGATAAAGCGAAGGACCCTTTGTTGATATTCTGCGTCCTGTTCCCCTTGTTTCTTTTTCGGCAAATTTTTGATAAGCCAATCACGGAGCTGTTGACGGTACTTTTCCAATGTCCCTTCTCTTGCTTCAGATAGAAAGCGGCCTACCCCGATGACCATATCTAATCTTTCAATCAATTTTGCCTTATTTTGCAAATTTGACTGAAACTTTCTTGCGCTTTCTCCATCAATATTTCCAGAAAAAATAAAAACCTGATCCATTTCTAAAAGCAACTGATAGTATTGTTTTATCGTTGAGCGAGATTGCTCATCGAGGCTATCGTGATCATAAACAGAGAATATGCCGGGCAATTCAACATCACAAAAAGCTATATCAAATTTATTTTTTCCCATTAATTCGACCGCTTCTTCAACCGTTGCAACAACCTGTATATCAATCTGGTCTTTAAAAGAAGGATCGAACTTAAACTGTTCCATAATCTCTTCTGCGGCATCATCTACTAAAAGCACTCTCAGTTTCCCGGAATGTTTGGGCTTGGTTTTTGCTACCCATTCCCGCAAATTTCGACGATAATCCGCGAGCTTGCTTTCATAAGCGGAGGAAAGTTTAAGGGCGATATCTTCTTCATCTTCCTCCTGCCTTGCCATATACATTGCGTCTATGCCATCGGGGAAAAACGGCAAAAGCTCCTTTTCGGCATCAGAATAAGTGCCTCCGGTTAAAATCCTTAAATTTTTAATCGTCCGTAATTTCGCGTAATACGCGGCGTTGATTTTTTCGTTTTCCTCCTTTGCCCCGCCGACTGGTAACGCAATATCAAAAAACACAAGATCAAACGGCTCTTTTTGCATTAAAGCCAGTGCTTCTTTTTTTGTTTTTGCCCAGGTTAATTTATATCTATTCGCCGCTCGATTCGCTTTGACAAAATCCTTGCGGAAAGAAACTTGGGCTTCAAATTCATCCTCCACCAAAAGGACATTTAATGTTTCCGGGTATTCGGGAGGCGGAATTTCTTTTTGCGGCGCTAAATGAGGATAAGCCCTAGCGAATTCTTCCCGCGCGTCTTCATAGCGGCGTTTTCTGTCGTTTATGAAGCCTTCTATATTTTTGTTGAATTGCTCTCGGCGTTCACGATACAGCGGCTTATCAAAAGCCATAAAGTTTTCAGGGCCTCTCTGTTTGATCAAAAGCTGTTTTTCCGTGTCGGCTAAAAGCATTCCGCTTAAATATATTACATACGTAACATTGTTTAACAAACCTATAAAAGCTTCTAATAACTCCTGCGAATCCAGCATGTTTCTGTCGAATATAACAAGATCATATTCATTCTTTTCCATTTTTTTAATCGCTTCTTCGAAGGTGCCCGCCTGATCAGAAACAAAGACATCGCCTAAATCCAGATTTAAACCCTCCAACAACTGTTCTCTCTGAATTTTATCATCCTCCACGTACAAAACCCTAAGCTTCCCCGGTTCGGTAAGCCCAAAAAGCGCCTTCCATTCGGCTTCCTCTTCCGCGTGCTCTGCCTCCTGGAGGCTGCGGTAACTCGAGAGGTCATTTAACAGAAATCTTATATTGTTCGCATAATCTTCCGTCTCCCTCTGAACCTCTGTCCTTGCCAATATCTCTTGTGTGGCCCCGTTACCCTTAAAAATATCGCTTGGGCCGCTTCCTCCCGAGTGAATTTTTATATAAGGAACCCTGTTCAGCTGTTTCATGAATTTTTCTCTTTGGCCAGAGCCTCCGCCGTAATTGGCATCGACAATCACCAGATCGACTTCTCTGGCATCCAGTTCTTCGATCGCGCTTTCCAAGTCGCTGACAAAAACAACCTCATAATTTACATTCTGCGGCAATCGCTTCCACTGTGTCTCCACTTCAGTTAAATCGTTTCTGGCATGGTCAAAATAGAGGACCCTTAATTTCTCAGGGAGAAATGGGTAAGGATGCGCCTCGTGCCAAGTTTTCAGATTTTCTTCATATTCTTTTTGCCGAGCATCTTCAACTTCGGTTAATTTTTGCAATAATTCATGCGCGCTAAAGCCATCGGGGCGAACTTTATCCTCTATGACTTTTGCTGCTAAACTTTCCGCTAATTCAATTCCGCCCCTCCATGAAACACTTATGCGAAAATCAAGAATCATCGGTTGCTGACTGTGCCCGGCATGTAAAATAATTTTGTCAACGTTTCCTAATAAAGAATAGAACAGTGTGTATTCTGCGGCTGATGCTAAAAAATAATTGTCGATTACAACTAAACCATATTTTTTACCGGACAATAATTGATTAGCCTGCTGGACATTATCAACAAAATCAACCGCAAACTTCCTGCCATCAGTTATCTGTGCCCAATTAGATTTTATTGCTGCCAGGTCTCTTTCCCCATGATCAAAATATAAAACCCTTAAAGGCTGGGTGGGACGCTCTGGCCGCGTATTTTCCTGCAACCAAATTTTATATTTTTGTTCATAATCTTTTAGCTGCTTTTCTCTGACTTGCTCAATCTGGCTGATAATCGTAAACGGTTCGTTGGATTCGAATGTGTTTTGTACTTTGTCTAATATCTCCTCAATAAATCCGCTTAACTCCAATACTGGTTTATCAAAGGTTCTTCCCGTCCATAAGTCAATTACGGGGACGCCAGAAAGTTTTTCTAATACTTCGCGGCGCTGCTCCGGGGTGTCTCCCGTTACAACATCCAACAACAAATAATCAAACTCTTTTCCTTCAATCAAACCTCGCGCTTCCTGATAAGATTCTGCCCAGGTTATGTCAAATGCGGCATTCCGTTTGAAATGCTCAAGAATCCTTCGTTTCGGCATTAAAACATTGAAAAGCGGGTTCTCGTCACGGACAATCAAAACACGAAGCTTATCAGGCCTAATCGGCTTTTCTTTTGCTGCGGCTTTTTGAACCGGAGCTTTTTCCTCTTTAAAATATTGATCAATATCTTCTAACGGCAAAAGCTTTTTTAAAGTCGCCTGCCACTGGCTGTCCCATTCTGATATATTCAGCGGATTATTAAGCGCCTGGCCGATAATTTCGATTATGGGCTGTAATTTTTCCAATTGTTCGCGGGAATATAAATGGGTTGTGTTTATTTCCCAGCGAATTTGGCTAATAAATATTTTATCATCTGCGGATTCTAATGCTCTGCCCAGCAAACTGGCGGATGCATAGTCTAAAGAAAATGTTTTTTTCAATATTGTGAGCACTTGGTCATTGCGAGAAGACCGGGAATCTTGCTCTGTCCTTCCGGAGATTCCCGCATGCGCGGGAA
>JADFZM010000097.1 GCA_015232535.1 Candidatus Omnitrophota bacterium | reverse complement strand
GTCATTAAGGGAGTTGCCCCAAGAATTCCCCAGGATCATTCACGGGCAACATATTTTGAAAAGCCTAAGCCCGCAGGCAATATGATAGACATGAAAAAGGAATCTCTTTCGCAAATTCACCGAAAAATCCGGGCATTATCTAAGCCTTATAACGGCGCTTTTATCGAGAAAGACGGGAAGAAATTAGTAATATGGCAGGCGGATATAAAAGAATAAGAAAAGTGGCAGTTTTTACCGGTTCTAGATCCGAGTACGGTATCTTGAAGCCGATTATGCGCGCGATAAAACCGGACAAATCATTCTCGCTCCAAACTATCGTTTCTGGAATGCATTTGTCGGCAGAATTCGGTAATACTCTAAACGCTATTTTAAAAGACGGCTTTGAGGTCTCTGCCAAAATAAATCCTATAAATAAAAAAGATAACAGTTTAGCCATGGCGGAGTATTTAGGCGATGTTGTAAAAAGCGCGGTAAAGGCCCTAAGCCGTTTAAGTCCGGATATTGTTTTAATTTTAGGCGATCGTGTTGATGCCTTAGGAGTAACTATTGCTGCGGCTTATATGAATATCCCAATCGCCCATATCCACGGCGGAGATATCACGGGAAGCGGGCTTGATGAGCCGGCCCGCCATTCAATATCAAAATTCGCTCAAATACACTTTGCTGCTACCAAAAAGAGCGCCGAGCGGCTTATTAAAATGGGCGAGGAACGAAAGAGGATATTTATTATCGGTGCGCCGGGGTTGGAAACAATAGTAAATCAGGAAACGACTAATAAGGAAAAGCTAGCCAAGAAATTTAAAATTGATTTAAATGATCCGATAATTTTGCTTATTCAACACCCGGTTACGACAAATACGAAAGAGGCAGCTAATCAGATTAAAGAAACATTGGAGGCGGTAAAGAAGTTTGAATGCCAGACGATTATCGTCTATCCCAATGCCGACAGCGGCGGGAGGAGTATGATCAAAGTCATTGACCGGTACAAGTCGTATAAATTTATAAGGGCATTTAAGTCCATCGAGCATAATGATTATTTGGGCTTGATGTCGATAGCTTCTTGTATGGTTGGCAACTCAAGCAGCGGAATAATCGAGGCGGCTTCTTTTAATTTGCCGGTCGTAAATATAGGCGAGCGGCAAAAAGGCCGCGAGCGGGGAAATAATGTTATTGATGTCGGATACGATCGTAATGATATATCCAAAGCAATCAAAAAGGCTTTATTTGATAACAGATTTATCGAAAGAGTTAACCGTAGCAAGAATCTTTACGGAGACGGTAAATCCAGCCGTAAAATAATAGGAGTTTTGAGGCAAATAAAGATCGATCAACAGTTTTTGCAAAAAAGGATAACCTATTAATGGCTAAAAAAGGAATTTATATATTCGGTGCCGGCGGGCACGGCAAAGTGGTTTTGGATATCCTTCTTTCTAAGAAAGAAACGGTTATCGGCTTTATTGACGACAATCCGGCAAAAAAAGGGAAAGAAGTTAATGGTTACAAAGTTTTCGGGGATTTTAATTTTATAGCTAAGAAAAAGGGCGTTTTGCTGGCCTTGGGTATCGGGGATAATCAGATCAGAGAAAGAATTTACACTCGCGCTTTAGAGGCAGGAATAAAAATCGTAGAGGCAATCCATGACAAAGCGGTTGTATCCGAATATGCCAAGATAGGAGAAGGTGTTGTTATTATGCCGGGGGCTGTCGTTAATTCATCAGCCCGTTTGGAAGAAGGGGTAGTTGTAAATACCGGCTCCACGGTAGATCACGATTGCCTGTTAAAGAGATTTTGCCATATTTGGCCTGGCGCGCATTTGGCCGGAACGGTCACGGTCGGCGAATTCTCTTATGTCGGTACCGGAGCCAGCGTTATCCCGAATCTTAAAATAGGAAGAAATACAACTGTCGGAGCCGGAGCGGTAGTAATTAAAGATATTCCGGATAATGTGACTGTTGTGGGCGTGCCAGCTTGTATTAAAAAGAAGGAATAGGAAGATGAAGAAGAATGTCCTTATAAAACAAAATGCTTCCATTAAAGAAGCGATGCGTTCAATCGACCACTCGGGGTTACGGGCGGTTTATGTCGTCGATAACGAGAACCGATTGCTAGGGGTTGTAAGCGACAGCGAGATTAGAAAGTCCATAATAAAGGGAAAAGATATCAAAAGCCCGGTTAAGGATATTGTTAAAGAGAATCCGGTTGTCTTACACGAAAAAGATTTGAATGACCCGGTTATTATTCGAAAGACGGTTCAGAAATTAAGGAGCCGCATGCCTGATGCCCGGCAGATATTGGTTTTAAATAGCCAGGGAAAGCCAAGGCAATTAGCTTTCATTTACCGCCTTTTAAGCCAGAAGAAGAATAAGCACGATACAGAACATAGCGGGAAGAATATTTTAGTAGTAGGAGGGGCAGGATATTTAGGGTCTGTTTTGGTAAGAAAGCTTTTAGCCAAAGGTTATCGAGTTAGAGTTTTAGATGTTTTGATGTTTGGCAGAAAACCTTTGGAAGAACTTTTAGGCAATAAGCGCTTTGAGCTTATTGAGGGAGATATGCGCGATATATCTGTTTTGGTCCGCTCTTTAGAAGGGATTGATGCGGTAATAAATTTAGCGGCGGTTGTGGGTGATCCGGCCTGCAAGAGTACACCCGAGCGCACCATCGAAACTAATTATTTAGCGAACAAAGCTTTGGCGGAAGCATGTAAATATAATCAGATAAACCGATTTATTTATGCCTCAACCTGCAGTGTTTATGGGGTGATGACAGGCGATAAGCATCTTGATGAGAACTCGGCTTTAAATCCGGTCTCATTATATGCCCGGTCGAAGATCCAATCGGAAGAGGGGATTTTAAGCCTGGTCGATGAGAATTTCTCCCCGACGATCTTAAGGATGGGCACTTTGTACGGTTATTCCCCGAGGATGCGTTTTGATTTAGTTGTTAATGCCATGACAAAAACTGCTGTCTTGGAAAAGAAGATAATCGTGCATAATGGCGGGAAGCAATGGCGGCCGCTTTTGGAGATCAATGACGCGGCGGAAGCCTATATAGAGTGCTTGGAAGCGCCTGTTTCAAGAATTAAAGGCGCGATATTTAATGTAGGGTCGGACGAGCAGAATTACCAAATAATCCAGATGGGACAAGCAGTTAAAAGGTGCGTTCCCGATGCGGAATTAATTATCCAAGAAGGCTCAGATGACGCCCGCAATTATTTGGTTTCTTTCGGCTTAATTAAAAAGCATCTGCGGTACAAAGCCATGAACAGTTTATACGATGCAGTAATGCGCATTAAACAGGCAATCATAGATAAGGAAATTGATAAACTCGACGATAAAATATATTACAACGTGGAGTACAACAAATGAAGAAAGAGAAAGCTATTAAACCGGCAATTCTTGGAGGTATTCCCGCCTTTAGCGAGCCTATCCCAATAACTAAACCGACTATGCCTGATACAGATGTAATTCTCAGCAGGTATAAAGAGATTTTTAAGACGGGGATTATTACAAATGCAAAATACGTAAAAGAATTCGAGGCGACTGCCGTGAAACACCTGAAGGTTAGAAATGCCATAGCTTTAAGCAGCTGCACCTGCGGGCTTATGCTTACTATGAAATGTTTGGAGCTTAAAGGAGAGGTAATTATACCTAGCTTTACTTTTCATGCAACAGCCCATGCGGCAGTTTGGAATAATTTGACCCCTGTTTTTGTCGATTGCCAATCCGATACTTTTAATGTTTGCCCGGAAGAAGTCGAAAAAGCTATAACTGAAAAAACATCGGCTATTTTGGCGACTCATATTTTCGGCAATCCCTCTGACATTGATGCCTTAGAGAAAATCGCCGCTAAAAATAAATTAGCTTTGATCTTCGATGCGGCGCATGGTTTTGGCGCGTCATACAAAGGAAAACCCGTTGGAGGAAACGGAACGGCCTCGGTCTTCAGCTTGAGCCCGACCAAGCTTTTAACGTCGGCGGAAGGGGGTATAGTCACGACAAATGACGATGCCTTGGCTGCCAAATTGAAAGTCGCTCGTAATTACGGGGATTCGGGAAATTATGACTGTGCTTTTAGCGGATTTAATTCCCGGATGAGCGAGTTGCATGCGATCTTAGGCATAGAAAGTTTAGGAGATTTGGCAAAAAACGTGAAAAGGCGGCAGAAAAGCGTCGAGATTTACAAAGAGCTTTTAAGAAAGCTTCCCGGAATATCTTTTCAAAAGATAAAGAAGGGCAATCAAAGCAGCTTTAAGGACTTTTCGATTATTGTCGATGCGGATAAATTCGGTTTAAGCCGTGATAGCCTATCGGAAGCTTTGGCAAAAGAGAACATTGTTGTTAAGAAATATTTTTATCCTCCGGTTCACAGGCAGAAAGCCTTTGCGAAGTATTGCCAGGGGAATATTAAAAAAACATTTGTTAATACCGAAAGTATATCGCAAACTGCCCTTTCGCTTCCTTTGTATTCGCATATTGAAGAAAAAGATATACGTAAGATTTGTGAGGCTCTTTCCCGGATTTACTCAAGCCGGAAGGAAATTAAAGAAGTTATCAACTAAACAAACATACGGGAGATGTTTTTATGAAAAGATTTTGTGAGCTTAAAATACCAATCAAAGAAAGCGCTTTGAATTCCTTGGATTGGCGCGTGAAAGTTTTACCGAAGGAGATTAAATTCTGCGCAAGATGCGCGATATCAAATCAAAGGCCGGGTATTGTTTTCGACGAGAATAATGTTTGCGCGCCCTGCAATTTCGCCGAGAAGAAGAAAAAGCTCATCGATTGGGCATCGCGCAAGAAAGAATTCGAAAAAATGCTCGAGGGCTATCGGCGCAACGACGGTAATTTTGATGTTATCGTCCCCAGTAGCGGAGGGAAAGATTCGGCGGTTGTCGCCCACCGTTTAAAACATGAATACGGCATGCATCCATTATGCGTCACCTGGGCCCCGATGATATATACCGATATCGGCTGGCAGAACCTGCAGAATTTTATCGCCTCCGGTTTCCCGACAGTACTGATGTTCCCGGATCGAATTTTGCATCGGAAACTTTCGAAGCTTGCGTTTGTGAAGATCGGCGCGCATTTTTATGCTTTCGGCCGGGGCCAGATGGCTGCTCCTTTTCACGTTGCAATTGAAAAAGGGATCAAGCTGGTCATGTACGCGCAAAACGGCGAATCCGAATACGGCGGAATCACGAAATATGACAATCAATGCGGTGTTTCTTGGGCAGACTGGGAAAGGTTTTATCACGCTGGTTTGACTCTGGATAATACGCTTAAAGTTGGAGTACAGGAGGGATTTCTTACAGAAGAGGAGATGAAAGACCCTTGCTTTAAGCTTTATACTATTCCCTCGGCCAAGATCCTGAGCGAAAACGATATCGCCATGCACTGGTTCTTTTACTATCATAAAGATGTCCCTCAGGAGAATTATTATTATGTTTCCCAGCACACCGGTTTTCAGGCGAACCCCGAGCGCTCGGAGGGTACATACACTAAATTTGCCAGCCTAGACGATAGGACCGACGGGTTTCATTATTATCTGGGATTTATTAAATACGGCATAGGGCGGGCCACATCCGATGCCGCGCATGAGGTAAGAGATGGGTTTATAAGCCGCGAAGAAGCCGTTGCCCTGATCCGTAAATACGACGGTGAATTCCCTAAGAAATATTACAAGGAATTCCTGGAATATGTAGATTTAACTGATGAAGAATTTCGGGATGTGGTCGACGCCTACCGTCAGGAACATATTTGGAAGAAAGAAAACGGGGAATGGAAATTAAGGCACCAGGCAAGCTGATAATCATTTATGGATAATTTCAATTCACAAACCATCAGGATAATCCCTCGGTTGGATATCAAAAGCGAGAATCTGGTCAAAGGTATCCGTTTCGAAGGAATACGGGTTTTAGGTAAGCCCGAATGGTTCGCCGAGCTTTACTACGAGGAAGGCGCGGACGAAATAATCTTTAACGATGTCGTGGCCAGCCTTTACGGCAGGAATAGCCTCAAGGATATCGTCAAAAAGACCGCAGAAGAGATTTTTATTCCCATGACCGTATGCGGAGGGATACGCTCGATTGCGGATATTTCCAGCTTACTTAAATACGGGGCCGACAAAGTGGCTATCAACACGGCGGCAATACATAATCCGAAATTCCTAGGTGATGCCGTAAAAGAATTCGGTTCGCAGTGTATTGTTTTGTATGTTGAGGCTAAAAAGCGGGATAACGATAAATATGAGGCGCTTTGCTGCGGCGGGAGGGAGCAAACCGGAGTCGACGTCTTTGAATGGGTAAAGAAGTGCGAAAGTTTAGGAGTGGGCGAAATCCTCCTTACTTCCGTCGACCAAGACGGGACGGGGCTCGGCTTCGATATTAAGCTTATAGAAAAAATTGTCTCCCTGGTTGATATTCCGGTAATCGCTTCGAGCGGAGCCGGGAAAAAAGAAGATATTCTGAATTTGATGCATAAAACAAAGCCGGATGCCGTTTCGGTTTCTTCAATATTACATTATGGTATTCTTAGCCGAATTGTCGCCGATAAAGCGCTATCTGGAGAATTCGGGGAAAATGTTAATATTGATTTTATCGCGAACAAAGACAGGCTGGATTTTATAACTAAAGGATTTACGTGTTTAAGCTTAATAGAGCTTAAAGAATATTTAAGCAATGGGGAAATAAAGGTCAGGTCAGTGATTGATGCAAAAGATTGTTATAGTAGATTATGAATTGGGGAACATCAACAATATCTTTCGCGCTTTTAGGCATTTTAAAGTTGATGTAAAAGTATCGCATAAAAAGGAAGAAATTGCTTTTGCCGATAAATTGATACTCCCGGGGGTTGGAGCTTTTTCTAAGGCGATGGCAGACCTCAGGAAAAAGGATTTAATCGATCCGATAAAGGAATACGCAAAAAGCGGGAAGCATCTTATGGGTATTTGCCTCGGCCTTCAATTGTTGTTTGCTAAAAGCCATGAATTCGGCCTCCACGACGGGCTTGCCCTTGTCGAGGGGGAGGTAGTAAAGCTGGGTAAAGAAAAAGGCTTTAAAGTGCCTTTTATGGGTTGGTCAGAGCTTTTAAAAGGAGAACAGACATGGGAGGGGACAATTCTCGAGGGATTTGCGGAAAAGACATTCGCTTATTTTGTCCATTCTTTTTACGTTGTTCCCAAAAGAATTGAAAATATCCTTTCGTACACGCAATACGGCCATTATAAGTTTTGCTCCAGCATAAGAAGCGGTAATTTGCACGGGATCCAATTTCATCCTGAATTGAGCGGTAAAGCCGGGCTTAAAATAATCGAGAACTTTATCAATCTCTAAAGTAATTTTATGGCAAATATATTTTTTCTAGAAAAGAGCGAGGATTTAGACATACTGCTTGCCAACCGAGAAGAGCGGGATTTGATAATTGCCCTCACTCCGGAAGCTTCTTATGAGCTTGAAAGGAATGGTATCGCCCATAAGATTTTAGAAGAAGAATATTTCACCTGTGAGCAATTAAC
>JADFZM010000096.1 GCA_015232535.1 Candidatus Omnitrophota bacterium | reverse complement strand
GGATGCTCCTATGTAAGTGGCATTAGGGGCAGAAATCGAAATAGGTAAAACAATCTCTTCTCCGGTTTTAACTGATAAGTGGCTGATAGGACTAAATGAAATAGGGGTGTTGCTAACCGAGGTGACAACATTTACGGGAATTGTAATAAATGTTTGGCCTGAGCCGTCATTGGCAGAAACAGTAACATTATAAGTGCCGTTTGATGAACTATATAAGGGAATAATTGCTTCAATACGGCCAGCGCGGTTAGTTCTATAGATGGGTGCCCCGGAAACTATAGACCCGTTGGCAGACAAAGTCATAGTATCGTTTTCACTGTCAGTAGCCGCAACTGCTAGATAAGAATTTGTAGTGCGGGGTATATCAAATGATGATACCGGGTCAAATACCGGAGCGGTTCCGGTTCTCAGGCCTTCGCTTTTTATTATAATTTGTGGAGTTTTAACCTGTTCATTCTTAGAAATAAGACTGCGGGCAAAAGTAATTTGTGAAAATGAAAAAACAATGACCGCTAAAATCCAACTGATACGTAATACCTTTTTCATTTATTTCTCCTTTAAAAATTTAGTTAATAAAAAAGCCGGATTATCTGAAAATGTTTCTTTCGGTAACCCGGCTTTCTATTTGACGTTTGATAAATATGCGTTATTGAATCGTTATCGGTATGCCCAATACTTCTTGGACAGCTCGGCGATCAATAGGTTTTATCCTTTAGACCCGTGGCTTTGCGTCCCAGGCTTTCGCCTGGTTTGCCTTTTCGGAAAATAACATTAAAAATTCAAAGAACAGATATTCAAAATGTAACACCTGCAAGAGATATAAACAATATGGTTTAGTTGATTTTGAGAAAACGTTTTCAAATCTAGTTTATTTGTTTTTTATTATCGCGGAATGAAAACTGGCTTTAACACTTTTATTTAGGCGACCCTAAGGTCGCTTTTTGAGGAATTATTGCAGGAATCTAACTTTAAATTGAGAACAGCAGGATTTGTGCTTTATAGCTGTTTTTTGATTCTTTTCCTTAATAATTTGCATTGTTTGGTAGTTTGTATAGAGCCTAATAAGCAAAAATGCTATCAATATCAACCTGATTAATAAAAATAACCACAAATGTAAATCTTACATTTCATAGCTTATATCTCATCTAATTTGCCAATTTCTTTTATCCATTCAACCGCTTGAATATATTTTTCAGGCGGCGCCCAGCGGTGCCCTCCGGTAAATTCAATCCATTTTGTTTTCCATCCGCAATCGTCTAATAATTTCTTATCTTTTTTCATTTTTTCATAACGGAAATCAGTCGGACTGGCAATAAAGACCGCTATTTTATTCCTGGGGTAGGTATTAACATTTGCCCAACCTTGCATAGAGCATGTGTTTACGATTATTCCCTTAATTAAGTTAGGATAAGCATCTATCATCATGTGTGAGCCCATGCCTCCCCCGGAAAAACCGCTTAGGTATAAATTATTAGGGTCCACAGGGTATGATTTTACGGCTATCTTGATTGTCTTTAAAAGAAATGGTTCAAGCTTTGACATGGCTATCCCGTTTCTAAAATCATTAGATGCCACTAATATCCAGCCGAATTTATCACAGGCGCTTTTCCACGCGGGTATGAGGTCTCTTCCGTTACCGGCGGGAGATAATCCCAGTATCCAGGGGTTTTTAGCGTTTTTATTTATGCTTTCCGGAATGTAAACTATAAATGACGGGCTTTTCTTAGTCGAATGCCAAAGTGATAGGGAATAGAACAAAAAAATTACCGCAATAGACCTGATAAGAGATTTTCGTGTAAACTTCAGCAATTAATTGGGTACTCTTTATGTTGTTTTTAACCGAATAATTTATCGCCCACTGCCCAATTTTCGCCTTTGACCTCTTCAAAAACGATATAGGTCACGTCTTTTGGTTTTTTGGCTACTTTCTCCAGTGTTTCGGAGAATTGTTTGGCGATCTCTTTTTTTTGCTCTTTGGTCAATGTTCCGACTAGTTTACAGTTGATGTATGGCATTTCAGTAGTCCTTTACAGTATATGGTATATAGTATTTCGTATATAGCAAGCGGACAAAACTTCAGTTCGTGTATCCTGTATCCGTATACTTATCGTTTTTCTAAAAGATAAATTCCAATTTCCGCAAACAGATTCGGAGCTAAACGGCTAAGGAAATTATTTGGTATTCCGGTTTCCTTTATTATCGTAAGGCCGTTTTTATCGCAGAAAGACCGAAAGTCTTTTAAGCTCAAGAATCTTAGGTTGGGCGTATCGTACCATTGAAACGGCAGTTCTTTGGTGACCGGGACTCTTCCCTGGAAAAATAATTGAAATCTGGCAGTTAGCATGCAGAAATTTGGTATGCCGACTATCGCCTTCTTCCCTATTCTCAGCGATTCTAGGATGACCCGCTTGGGGTTCAAGACCTGTTGCAAGCTTTCGCAGAGGATGACATAATCGAAGCGTTTATCGGAATAGTCGGCCAGGCTAGAGTCAATATCGCCGTGCGAAACCGATAATCCCTTTGCCATGCACTCATATATAGCTTTCTCGTCGATCTCGATCCCGGTGCCGGAACATTTTTTGTTTTCCTTAAGGAGGTGCAGAAGCGACCCGTCGCCGCAGCCCAAATCCAAAACCTTCGAGCCCTGCTCGACTATATTCAATATGATCTGATGGTCTAACCTGGTATTTGTCATAAGTTTAATGGGCTGTTTTAAATATCCTGGTTAAATAATGCGAGATTATTTTAGTCTGGTCTTCCACCTCGACCAAGAAAGCGTCGTGCCCGTAAGAGGAGGTGATCTCAATGTCGGATACATCCAGGTCATTCGCCTTAACCGCTTTTACTATCTCTTTGGTCTGATTCGGCGGATAAAGCCAGTCCGAGGTAAACGATATAAAAAGGTAATGAGCTTTTGAATCCTTGAAGGCGCTCGATAAGGTGCCATCTTCCGCCAGGTTAAAATAATCCAGCGCCTTGGAAATATAAAGCCATGAATTGGCGTCGAATCTTTGCACAAAACTGTCGCCCTGGTATTTGAGGTAGTTCTCCACCTCGAAATCATGGGTGAAATCAAAGCCTAATTTCTCGCCTTTTATCAGTTTGCGGCCGAATTTTTCGTTCATCGACTGGTCGCTCATGTAAGTGATGTGCCCGATCATGCGGGCGACAGCCAATCCCCGGGTGGGAATAGATTTCCCGTAATAATCCCCTTTTTGCCAGTCAGGGTCGGCCATGATCGCCTGGCGGGCCACTTCGTTAAACGCTATCTGCTGGGCAGTATGCCGGTGATTGCAGGCGATTATGATGGCGGAGACTATATCATCCGGGTAAAGGGTCGACCATTTTAAGGCCTGAAACCCTCCCATCGAACCGCCGGTCACTGCTAAAAGTTTTTTTATTCCTAAGTGGTCGATAAGTTTCTTTTGAGCGACTACCATGTCTTTGATTGTGACCAAGGGAAAACTTAATCCAAAAGGCTTACCTGTTTTAGGATCTATGGATGACGGGCCGGTTGAGCCTTTGCATCCGCCAATAACGTTCGAGCAGATCACAAAATATTTATCGGTGTCAAAGGCTTTTCCGGGGCCGATCATATTATCCCACCAGCCGGGTTTTTTATCGTCCTTGTGCCAGAAAGCGGCATGGGCGTCACCCGATAAGGCATGGCAGACCAAGATAGCGTTACTTTTGTCTTTGTTCAATGCCCCGTATGTTTCATAGGCGAGAGTAATGGGGCCTATCTTCTCTCTGCTCTCGAGAACGAGCTCATGCGGCGGCTCCGCAAAAGTAAAGAATTTAGTTTCTACAAATGTTTGATTTTCTGATTTCATTTTTCTTTATGACGTCATCCTGAGGAGTCACGCCGATGGCGGACGACGAAGGATCTCATCTTTTGCCATTCCATTTATAATTTCAGGGATCTTAATGAGATTCTTCGCCCCCCCAAGGGGCTCAGAATGACGATTTGGTAAAATATGTTTAGAATCTTATCACGGCCTTAGGGGGTTTGTCAATTCATGTTAAGGAATGAAATGTGACAAGCAGCATGGGACTTTGAGGCTTGTGGCCGGAGGCCTTTTTAGGCTTCCGCGTATTTGAACATCGCATCAATGCATTTTAAGGCGCGGGCCCTTATCTTCTCGTTGACCCTAACATAGTCTCGCGCAAGCGGCTTTGTCAGCACGCGAAGAATATCTTCGAGGGCATTAGATTTCATGTATTTGCAGAAGGTGCAGGTCCCTACTATTCTTTTATCCGGAAATTCTATTTTAATGCGCGAAGCTAGCCCGCATTCGGTTAAAAGCAGGAATTCTTTATCGGGCGAGCCCTGGATATATTTGTAAAGTTGGGAAGTACTACCGATAAAATCACTCTTTGCGCAGACTTCCGGCAGGCATTCCGGATGGGAGATGACTTTAGCTTTAGGAAATTTCTTTTTAGCCTCTAAAAGCTGGCCAATGGTGTATTCTTCATGGACATAACATGTGCCGTTGTAATATTTGATGCCTTTATTTATGCCTTCTTTCTTCATCTGTGTTATAAGGTTTTGCCCCATCATTTTATCCGGGAGGAAATAAATTTTATCGCTGGGGATGGCGGCGACAACCTTATTAACGTTGGCGGAAGTAACGCAGACATCGCATTCGGCTTTTACTTCGGCGGTTGTATTGATGTAACAAACAAAAGTGTAATCCGGGAATTTCCGGCGCAATCTTTTGACATCATTCGCTGTGATACAATCAGCCAAAGTACAGCCGTCTTCTTTCCCGGGGACAAAAACTTCTTTGTCGGGGCAGATTATCTTGGCGGTTTCTCCCATGAACCTTACCGCTGCGAAAACGATTATTTTGGCGTTGCTTTCTTTGGCATTTTTGCTTAAGGCGTAGGAGTCTCCCACAAAATCACCTACTCCGTAGATGATTTCGGGAATAACATAAGTATGGGCGAGGATTATTGCGTTTTTCTCGGCTTTTAGGCGGTTGATCTCAGTGATTTGCTTTATGATTTTGTCGCTGTCTTTAATTAGCGAATGAAAGCAGATCCCGCGTTCTTTTTGGATCGAGATGAGCTTCTCCATTAATTGTTGCGGAGATAAATTTATATTCACTTTAGGCATATTTAATTTCCTGTAAATTATTTTATTCAGTATAGTCTAAAAGGAAATATTTTCAAGAGAAAAGCAGGATGGCAACAGGATTAGTAGGGCCTTCCTTTAAGCACATTGGCGGTTGCATCGGTGATTTCGACTTTTAAGAAGTCGCCGATTTTTTGATTACTTTTGGGAATGATTACTAGTTTATTGCCGTCGGTCCTACCTTGTATGTCTTTATCGCTTTTAGCCGTGCCTTCGGCTTCGATCATTATCTCGAAAGTGCGGCCGATCAAGGCTTGGTTTTTCTTGAGAGAAATCCTTTTTTGGAGCTCGTTTAATTTAACGATTCTTTCCGTTTTTTCATCCGGGGTGATGTCATCTTCATATTTTTGCTCGGCCAATGTGCCTTTGCGGGGGGAATATTTAAAAATAAACGCTGAATCAAATTCTACCGCTTTCATTAATTTAAAAGTGTCATTGAATTCAGGCTTTGTTTCACTCGGAAAGCCGATTATAACATCGGTTGTAAGCGTTATTTCCGGAGATGCTTTCCTCAATTTATCGACCAGCTTAAGAAAGTCTTTTGATGTATATTTGCGGTTCATCAGCTTTAAAATGCGGTTGTTTCCCGCCTGGAGTGGCAAATGGACATGCTTGCAGAGCTTGGGATTTTCCTTTAAAAGTTCGATCAATTCCTCGGGAAAATCTTTAGGATGCGGGGACATGAAGCGTATACGCTTTATTTGCTCGATTTTGCTTATTTCTTCGATAAGCCGAGTGAAGTTGAAGGCCTTTTCGTCAATGCGATGAGTTGCTCCATTGGCTTTCCTGTCGCTCGATATGAAATTGCTTTTTATATCGTAATGATAAGAATTAACATTCTGCCCTAAAAGGGTGATTTGCTTGACCCCCTTTGAGGCTAATCCTTCTGCTTCCGTTAAAATATTTTCCGTCGAGCGGCTGCGCTCACGTCCGCGCGCATAAGGTACAATGCAGAAGGAGCAAAAGTTATCGCAACCGCGCATTATGGCGATATATGCCGAGCAACTGTTGGTTTTCGAAGGATGAATATCTCCGTAAGTCTCCAGCGCGGAAAGGTCGGTATCAAAAGGCTTTTCTTTATGCTTCGAGGCTTTTGCTATTATTTCTGGCAACTTTTTATAACTGTCCGGCCCGGCAATAAAATCGATATTTTTGTTCTCGAGGAGTTCTTCTTTAAGGGCAGTTGCCATACAGCCCAAGATCCCGATAACTTTCTCTTTGCCAAACTCTTCACGTAGGATATCCAGCTGTCCGTAAACCTTGCGATGGGCGTTTTCCCGGACCGAGCAGGTATTAAGTAGGATGATATCGGCTTTCTGCTCTTCGGGAGTTATTTCATAACCGGCGTTTTTAAGGATGCTGATGACGATCTCGCTATCATACTCATTCATCTGGCAACCGAAAGTTGCGAGAAATACTCTCTTTTGCGTATCGTTTTTATTTGTCATTGGTTATGAAATATTTTTAGTCGTATATTTTTCAAAAAGACAGCTTAAAAAGTCAAGGAAAGCGAAGGAAAGCGGACCAGGTCCCTCTTAAGGGACACGTTGCTGATTCTTACTACTCTGAAAAGATTTTAATTAACATGTGGCTTAACCTGCCCCCGTTTAGTACCTGGTCCCTTCTCTTTCTGCTTTATTTCTTATCCGGAATACAATAGGACGAAATTATTTCTAATTCATTCTTGTCGTTAAATTCATAAACATCACAAGCTGAAATAAAACTATCGCGCCTCCCGTCTCTTTTAAATTCAGCTGTTCCTCTTATGACTACTCTATCATTAGTTTCAATGATTTCATCCGTATTAAAAACGGTATGCACAGAATTGAAATATTCAGCTGTCTGCTTACAATTCGCAATGACACTATCTTTTCCCTTAAATACATTTTCTCCAACGACAATCCAGATTATTTTCTCGGAAAGATAGGGAAAGATGAGTTCAAATTTTCCATTAGAAAATGATTCCGCAATTTCTTTCTTTGTTGGTGATGGGGGGATTTTCATATTATTTATTCTTAAAAATTACTTTTTTAGGTCGACTCATTTCCTCTCCTCACGATTATGTCTAATAAATACTACTCAAAAAGCTTATAATGCTCGTATAATACTGCACCCATTGGACATCCGAAGGTACGCAAAAGCGCACGTAACTTCTTCGGGCTTTTGCTCGCCTCGCTATCGCTTCGGCGAAGCGGGCCTCCGAAATCGCCTGTATTGTCGTATTTTCGCTCGTTTTCAACCATTTCATCATTCTTCCCTTCTCTGTTCTTGAGTAATGTATTTTTGTGGTACAAAAGTTACGTCTGGCGTTACTTTCGCACCCTAAAAGTACAGCCTGAAAAATCGCCACCTGAGGGCTTGCTCTCGGACACTACTTAACACCCTCCATTGCCTTGTTGATCCGTTCAAGCGCCTT
>JADFZM010000095.1 GCA_015232535.1 Candidatus Omnitrophota bacterium | reverse complement strand
CATTTTATATAAAAGCAAAATGGCGGCAAATACAATACCAAAAGAAGGCAAATAAACGCGATGCTCAAAGATCACATGCCGGATAGGGATTATACTCGACTCAACGCACAGCGTTATATAAAACCAGAATATCCCGAAAGATATCATGCGGCATCTTTTTAAATACCTTGCCGCAAATAACAACATTAAGGATATTAAAGCGAACCCCAAGAAAGTTGGCAATTCCAGAAAATCTTTCGACAAAGGGAAATCATAGTCCAAGGCCAAATTAAGCGGGAAGAATAAAAGCCGAAGATAGACGGTAATAACCCTGAGCTGGGTCAAAAAATAATTTAAATAATTTGCGATGTCCCCTTCGTGCGATGCCGACTGGATTTCGCTCAAAAGTATCGTTTTAATATCGAAAGAAAACATCGATGGAACAATAAGAAGAAATCCGATGGCACCCAATGAAAAAACCGCTACATGAAACCAATTCTTTCTTCCTGAACAAACCTCTTTCCTAAAAAAAACAGCTTCGGTCATCGCAATAGTTATTGGAAGGGTAAAAGCAATTTCTTTAACGAACAAAGAAACTAATCCGCTGATCAAAACCAGCGCTCCCAAGATGATCTTTTCCCTCTTATTCCTTGCTATTAACCTTACCCTTAAATAACAAAAAAAAGCAAAAAGATAAAAAAACGTTGCTAATGAAGCAAACCTTTGGGAAATATAAGTAACTGCCTGGGTCTGAACCGGATGAGACAAAAAGGCCAGGGCAACAAAAAAAGCTATGTAGGGCTCATCCCCTTTTGCGATGTATCCCTGATTAGTTTTTTCGGATGAAAAAAACAGCTTAGCTATCAGAAAAACCAGGGAAGAATTAAGGAGGTGTATAAAGAAATTAACCAGATGAAAACCAAAAGGATCAAGTTTGTTGAATTTATAATTAAGATAAAAAGAAAAAAAACAGACTATCCTGCTTTTAATGCCCTCTTTCTTCCAAATTACAGAGAGGCCGTCAAAACTCTTTATGGCCTGATTGTTTTCAATAAAAACAGAGTCGTCAAACTGAAACGGGACAGAGAAAGAATTTGAATAGCAGGATAAGCCTATCAGCATTATTGCCAAAAGATACCATAACTGCCTGGGGATAAGCTTAATCCCAAATTTTGCATTACAACTAGAAGCGCGACGATTAAGGCACGCATAGAAAGATGCAAAATTTACTATAGTCGCTTTGCGGGGTAACCCAGCAGAGTTCCGACTCTGTCGGAACGCCGCTGCCCTTCCCTTCGGCCCCGCAGAATGCGGAGCCTCGCCGAAAAACGGCGGGGCGTGGTGGGCGTATTTTGCGCAGACCCGCGGGTGCGGGTCTAATGCAAAATACGGGCTAATATTTAGCCAGAATTTCATCATTTAATCAACAAAGAGAGGAACAAGCGATAAGAAATGAAATTTATTCAAAGAAATAATTATTTTATGTCCGTCTCGGAAAAAACCTCAGCTGTAAATATTTCAATTTTGGTCAAAGGGTCCTTCCAGCAATCAGCAGGTAGCCCGGCTTTATGTGTACAAAGGCTTGAAAGGAATTGTTCCCGGTTCCATCCTGTTTCTTTAGCCACTTGCGGCAAATATACTCCGTGATTAAATACCCCCTTACTTACAATCACCCCGTGAACCCCAAGCTGTACTTCGTCAATATTATCGATTACCCAAGGCTTGGACAAGACGGAAATTTCGATCTCAAGATACGGAAGTTCTTCCTTTCTGACCTTATCAAAGCGCGTATCCTGCGAAACAGCCGCTATAGCCATGTCTCTTACGGTTAAATAAAGCGGCTCAACGGCTATTATATGCCCTATACATCCCCTAAGCTGACCGTATTTGTGCGCCGTGACAAAAGCTCCCTCATTTTCAAGTAGGCGAGGGTCTTCTTCTTTAATATCAAGAACTTTTCCGCGCTCGACATATTCCTTAATAGTTGTTTTTGCTATCTGTATCAAACGATTTTTTTGGTCATAAGTCAATCGGTTTACTCTTTTTTTGGTCATAACCTCTGCCGACCGCAATTTACTTCCGCCGTAAATCACTGCAGAGTAGTATCCGACCACCTTTCCTTTATCTCCGGTCACATCCCCAGAATTTGCATAATTCAAGATGTCAATATTTCCTGCCCCTCTTTCTTTAGCATAGAGCAAAGCCGCCACAACCGGCATAAACCCGCACATCTCCATTTTCTTAATGCCGCACTCTTCCCATATTTTCTTGACGTTAAAATCCCTTACCGCATCCAGAGTATAAGTGTCGATTTTCCGCGCGTAATTATCTTCGTGATAATGGGACATATCGGTGCTGGCAACGATTAATACATCTTTCCTGTCGCCTATGGCATTTTTCAAGGCTTGTGCCAATTTTTCGATAGTTGAGTAATCCGGCTGACCGATCAATATCGGGACAATCCTGAAATCTTTGAATGTGACTTGAGCAAAAGGGAGCTGAACTTCAAGAGAATGCTCCTTCTCGAATACCTTCGGCTCAAAACGGAAAGCCGGATCATAATCCATAATTTTTTTTGCCAATTCGCTGTCTACCTCTATTTTGCCTAAAGGAGTCAGAAATGCACTTTCCGGCCATATGGAAATTCCGTTAAAACCAAAATAATGGCTCGCGGCGATGACAACTACAGTCTGATAACTCGTCTTGCTCGCCGCCTTGTAAGAATAAGCGGCAACTTGTCCGGAGAAAACATATCCGGCATGCGGAGCGATAATGACATCAACGGGGACATCATACGGCTTAACTGCGGCCTGGGAGATGAAATTCTCAATGTTACTTCTTAATACCGAAGGGTTAGAATCATAAAATTGACCGGCAACATTGGGATTTTTCACTTTGTCTTCTCCGTGTGATACTGTTTGAAAAAAACCGAAAACACAAAGAAATAGAAATAAGCAAACAAAACAAGTCCTATTGGCTATTGATATCATTTCTTGACCTTTATTATATTAAAAAGGCTAAGCTTTTCCACTTTTATGTACAATTGTTATAAAAGATAGTTCGCAGCAGAATAGAAGTCAATCCGCTCTCGATCATCGGTCCTTTTTGATTAATTTTCCCATTACCAAATCGGCATAAATCCTTATTTTACCTTTGATTTCAAAAGACATTTCGTATTTTTCTTTTTGCTCACCCGGGTACTCAACCCCGTCTACAACTTCATTTCGATAAACAGAGAAATGCGACATCTCTAAATCCTGATACCCCAGCTGGGTCAGCCCCGATTTAAAATTACCGGCTATTAAATTGCAAAATGTGCCGCAAGCTGCCTCAAGCTCGGAAGGAGATTCTTCATCATCTATCGTGTATTTCAATTTTCCCATCAGTTCCCCTATATAATCACCCTCAAGGTATAAAACGATCAAGCCTATAGGCCTTTTTTTATCATAATCCTCATAACTTCTGTAAAAATTAACGGAAGAAATATATGTGGCCGTATCAAACTTTTCGACGCTGACAACTCGCATCCTTTTCATAAATTGAGTGACTGCCTTGCGCTTAAAATTTACCGGAGCAGAAAAGGTTATCTCCCCTTTCCTCTCCAGTATCCTTTTAACGACTTCCGCTAGCATCAAAGCCTGGACATAATATTCGTCCAAGTTCTCGTCAAAATTCTCGCTCATATCTGTTCCTTAGATCTTAAATGTTATAAATAGGGCTTTATAGTATTAAGCAGTGTTTCGGGATTAAACGGCTTGACTATGTAACCGGCCAGCTTGGGGTTAACATCGTAAGCCTGTTTCTTGTTCTCATCGGAACCGGAAGCGGAAACCATAACAATCGGGATGTGAGAGACATCTTTTACCTTGACCATGCCGCGCATAAACTCAAGCCCATCCATATTCGGCATCTGCCAATCCAAGAAAATAAGTTTAATATCCTTATAGTTCTCGCTGACAATCTTAAGGGCTTCCTGTCCGTCGGTAGCCTCCAGTATGGGATAGGGCACATTGGCCTTTTGCAAAAGCCTTGTTAATAGCCTGCGATCCATAAGTGAATCATCTACGATCAATAGTTTCAATTCGACACCCTAGGTAAAATAATTGAATAAGCTTTATTCTATCAAAAATAAATTATATCTCAATTCAAAATGTAGGTTTAAAATATTCATTACTACCTGACAGTCCTTAGGACAAAGAACTTTTTATCCCCGCTCGAAAGCTCGGCTGTACCTAAGAATTCCCCGCCGAAATAGATCTTATATTTACCGGGTTCTAAGATAAGCCGGGCAATCCTTATTTGCGCGGGAAGGGTCTGCCAGCTCCTGAGGTCAGCCTGTTCGGACGACAGGTTATACAAATTAGCCAGGTATTTGGATAGATCCGCCGCATTATCCCCATACTCGGCAGATATTTGCTTGTCTATAGAATATTCGGCTGCGAATTTAGCGGCTGATCGGAAAACTGATTTGGCAACAAAACGGGCTTTTCTATTCTCAAGGTTCTTAACAGCTATAGCTGAAATATCTTCCCCGATTTCAGCAGTAGCGCTAAACTCCCTGCTGTCTTCGCTTAAGGCACTAAGAATACGAACGCTCTCCTCGTTTGTCCTTTTATCATAGGAGGGAAAAGCAAACTTAAAAATCCGGCCCTGAAGGTCAGGGACAGGAATAAATTTCTCATGTTTAACAGGAGATAATCCGTAATAATCAATCAGATATACTTCCCCTTTTCTTCTTTTATCTTCAAAAAACGCGGCATTTCCTTTATCAAACATTTCCGCTAAACCCGCCCAATTATCCTTAAGAACGTGCGGGGCGCTTACTCCATAGTTAGGAGAATAATTGTTTTCATATATACTCAATGCTTTCTTATATGAAACATAAGCATTGTTAAAGTCAGCTGCATTTTCCGACGATTCATATACGATACCCATAAAAAATCGGGCAAATGCGTCCTCAGAATAGACATTCTTCTTTTCCGTAGGATATTTATCATTTATCAGTTTCAGCTCATTATCAACATTGCGCGCCTCAACAAGCGCTTCTTCCAAATCTCCCAGCATAAGAAAGTTCACCGCCTGAAAAATGTTTATCATCACCCTCTCAAAATCCTCTCCGCGGTAAAAAGAGTTATTATCGTTAACGATCCAGGTTGAGGCATAATTAGATATCGATTTGGTATACAATTCCGAGTAAAGCCTTTTAGCTTCCTCAAAAGCCTCAATGCTTTTTTTGTATTCGCCGGAAATATGCAGTATAAAACCGTAGTCCATGAGGTACAAAAGGCGGTTTTTCTTGCCATAAACATCTTTATTTTCCTCAAGGACTTTAATTGCGAAGCGGTTTTTACCGGCAATAGCCAGGCTGTTGACCTGCGGCTGGATAGAAACAGGGCCGGAGCATGAAAAAGACGAAAAAATAGCAAGAAAAAAGATTAACTTATAAAGAGTATTTGCTTTTCTTGACAATTTTCTTAATTTCTTTTTGGCCAAGCCATACTTTCTCGTTTGTGGAGACATCAATTAATTCGGCATTAATCTGATATAAAATTACGTATTTACCCTGAATCTCGTCCTTAATAGAGTTAATGCTTCCTATAAGGATAAAATCGGCCCCCAGCTCTTTGCCCAGCTGTGCCGCACGGGCGGGGTCGGTATAGCCTTTTTGCTGGTCTTCCCTTTCGGTGCGTATCTGCAGCCTTTCATAGGAAGAAGCTACAAAACTAACTCGTCCCGAGTTCATTAATTCAGTCTCCATGTCCTTAACGATAACAGCCGGGTCGATGTGCTCATCCGTCCTGTTCACAATATTACCGACGATCACGGATGGCTCTCTTTTACGGAATGAAGAGAATTTTTCAACCCAGGACCTTTCCAAACAATCCTTAATCAGCTCTTTTGAGGCAAGATATGCGTCATGGTCATTCCATCGGCCGCTTAAATCAACCTTCTTATCAATATCAACCCTTTCGACTTTTGTCGTGGCACACCCGAATAAAACAACCGTCATCCCTATTACAAGCATCAATCTTTTCATCCTTTACCCCCTTTTTCTTTTCGATAAATTAAAACCAAATTCCTCACATAAACTATAAGTCCGGTCGATTGCCCGGCTATAAATACCGGGTCCTTCCGGTAAACCGCGTAAATCAAAAGCATGATACCCCCCACAATACTCAGATGCCAGAATATTATCGGGATATGGCTTTCTTTCCTTCTTTCCGAACTGATCCATTGGAAAATAAATCTTAAAGCGAATAAAAACTGGCCGCAAAAACCTACAATGAGCCAAACTGCCGTCATTGCTTGCCCCTCTCGGATAAAATCCGGAAAAAGTCCATGATAACTTTGAAGATCCGTTTATGGCTATACTTACTCGCCCCGAACCGCCTCTTTCGATGATTAGATTCTATTTCCGATATTTTATACCCACTCAACGATAAAGACAAAGGAATAAATCGATGCTGGCCCGGCCAATTCAACGGAACAGAGGATAAGCATTCTCTTTTGTATGCTCTTAAGGTGCAGGAAACATCATGGATTTGTAGCCCCGTTATCGCCCTTTGCATAATATTCCCTAGTTTTGATAATAATGTTTTCAGCTTAGTATCATACCGGGATTTCCGCCAGCCGCAAACACAGTCAAATCCTTTATTAAGTTCCTTAATTAGTTTAGGGATATCGGCCGGATCATTCTGCAAGTCAGCATCAAGGGTGAATATTGTTTTTCCGCATGATTCCTGAAGCCCGGCCCTCAAAGCCTCGGTTTGCCCGCTTCTTTGAGTTAGATTTACCAACTTAACGGCTTCGGGGAATTCCCGGCTAAATCGATCAAGGGTCATCCCGCTTTGATCGTCAGAACAATCGTTTACAAAAATTATTTCATACGGCACTTTAAGAGGAGTTAACACATTAAGCAGTTCACAGAACAATAACCCCAAAGAATATTGCTCGTTAAAAACAGGTATGACAACCGAATATGCCAAACCGCCATTGGGCCCTCCCGACCCTTTCATCTTGAGCAAATTATCCGCCATTTAGATCCTTTCTGACCAAATAAATCTTCTGCTTAAGGTACCCGCGAACAATACTTTTATCGAACGTCAAAAGCCCGGTAACAAAACCTTTGTCCAAACTTACCCTTCTTCTTGAGATAAATTCTTCCTGTATAACTTTTATTTTATCGGCATAAATTGGTTTGAGGATATTGTCAAATTCTTTATCGAGAATCAGACAATAAACTTTCTCGTCCTTATCAAATAAGTGCCTAAGCAAATGCTCCGTCCCTTTGTCAAAACTCATCGCAGCCTTCTCTACGTTCTTTTCGAAATAAACCTGAAACTCCTTTTCGTGTATATCATGGCTTCCAACGCCTATTAAGTAGCCCGAGGACTGATCTTCATTTATTATCTTAGCAAATTTTCCCAAGATAGGATGCGGCGTCAATCCGGCCCCATTCAAAACTCGAGCATGTATCATCATAAAAAGCAATAATCCGGCCAAAATTAAGCTGTTTGAATAAATGCTTTTCATTCGCGCCATTAACAATCCTAGGGATAGATATACGAGAAAATAAAAAGCAATATTA
>JADFZM010000094.1 GCA_015232535.1 Candidatus Omnitrophota bacterium | reverse complement strand
AGCCACCAGGCAATTTGCAATTAAGTTTTAACTTCGTCTAATTTGGACGGCAATGTTCTTTAATATTTATTCTATAGCTACTTTGCTCCAAAGTTCGAATATGCGGCTGCAAGGAGCGTACCATTTGGATATTTTTCCAAAATCGCCTTTTAAGGACATCTTCTTCTGTGTTGTCGCCACGAAAGGGTCAATCTCCCTTTTGAAAACAGCGCGCCATATATCCGACGGAGCGCTGATCACAAATTCTGCGTTCTCATCATTTGACACTGATAATATTTTCCCGTCCCGGAAAGAAAACCGGTATTTTTCTTCTGATCCCTCAATCTTTACAGCCAATTCCATGGTCATTTTCGTCTGCGCACCCAACTCCTGCATCTTTCGGTCATTATTCACATATTTAACTATTTCATCAATATGTTCAGGTGAGAACATTTTATACTGGTGCCCTGCCGCAGAATAGAGGTCACCCTTTTTGTCAATTGCCCCCGGCGCAGAACTCGCGGCATATGCCCTGGATATAAAATCGGTCTTTATCGCCTCCTCTAAACCCTGAATAAGATAGAAACAATCCGTTAAATTATTCCCCGCTGCAACCAAGCCATGGCGCTTTAAAACAACAATGCTGTTTTTGTTCAAAGCCTTTATAACCAAAGATGTGTCTAAGACCGAAGGGGTATCTTGATCAATCGCCTCTATTTCTCCGAACCAAAGCCTTGCCTCATGCACTTGAGGGATAAACTTTTTATTAGACAGGAAATAACCGTTCGAATAAGGCGTATGGGTATGAATAACGGCATTTATTAAAGGGAAATTCTTATAAATATCGCCGTGCAGCAACTTTTCCGTTGATGCACTTCCCTTTTCCAAAACATTTCCCTCTATATCCACCAAAAGGATATCTTTGATCGATAAATTACCGAGGCAAGTCTTTGTAGCAGTGATTAAATACTTATCGACGGCGGCCCTTAAGCTGATATTACCGTTTAAGCCGGAGGCCAATCCCTTATCCCAAAGACTCTTGCCGGATTCTATTATCCCATTCTTTAACCCGTTGAACTTATTTAATAACATGTTAAATCCTCTTAGTAATATATTTCATCAAAATAATTTTGCGGTACCCATTCGGCCATCGGCACATAACCTCTTACATTATCCGGCGCAACTTTGTTTCCCAAAAAATTCTTTATATCTTTATGATGGCCGATAAGCTTAAGTTTATCCTCATTAAGGAAGACATTGACCTTTACCTTATGCCTTTTCCCCAAAACCCCAAGGATAATGGCTCCGACGTAACAAAGCGCGCCGTACTTATTTACTATCTCGCATGAAATCCAAACTTCTTTTACCATCTTTTTATAGAACAGAAATCCGGACATATTATCAGTTATAATAATGGGTTTAATTCCCCTTTTAATTAACTCTCGGCAGGACTTTTTGCCGGGGTCTAAATTGGGCCTTCCTTCGAGGACAAAAACCTCATCGACCTTGCCCTCTTTGAGGGAATCAAACGTGGCCCTATCAAATATGCCCTGAAGGATAATTCTTTTTTTACCGGAAAATTGATTTATATTAACGGACATTGATCGGAATTTCCTTATTGATATATTTATTCGGGACAATATCAAACCCGGGATAAAACGCTTCCTCAGCCCCGGGGACAGTCTTTTTCCCCTCATAAAGCAATATCTCTTTAGGGCTCCTGATCTCTATCGGGATATCTTCGCCTTTTTTGATCTTATCCGAAGGCTGGGTCAAGACGCAAAAAGGAATTCCGAACTCTTTGGCTAAAACAGCAATTTGATATGTTCCGATTTTATTAGCAAAATCGTGGTTGGCACAAGAGCGGTCGGAGCCGACAATAACTTTATTAACCAGGCTATCAGACATTACGGTACCGACTGCATTATCAGCAATAAGCGTTACTTTCGCCTTCATCCTTTTCAATTCCCAGCAAGTCAATTTAGAACCCTGCAGATACGGCCGAGTCTCTGTAACAAAGAAATGAATATCCTTATTCTGCTGAGAGCAAATATACGCGGCCATCGCGAGCTCGCCGCTTACGTTACAATGAGTCAAAATGCTATCGCCATCTTTGATGTATCGGGCAATCTTCATTACGCGTTCGATACGCCGCCATCTAATCCCCTTTAAATATCCGTTAATAAACCGTCTTATATCGTTTGCCATGTCACTTCCGGAATGTAAGGCCCCTTGTGCAACTCCGACTACCATCGAGGTCACTTCCGAAAAAGGAAACGTCGGACGGCTATTGTTGAGCAATACAGCGACTTCCTTTACCCTTTGCAGCAATTCTTCCGAAGATTTCCCTTTGAAGCTATATATCTCGACGATAAAAGTATAAAGGACAACCAGTAATTGACCGAAGGCGCGGGTCTTCATTTCTCGGATGACCTTAACCGCATCTTCAGCGCTCAGAACCTTAACATACCTGAGCTTGCGCGGGATTAAAGTCTCATCCAGTACAAATAAAACACCTTTCCTTAATTTAGCCGGCCAAAAAAGCGGCGTTTCTTTGATATTTAACTTCACTTACTTTCCCTCCAACTTTTTTACCATCTCAAAAGCAATATTGAGCATCGCGCCTTCCGCCATATAATAATCGGTATTCATGAAGCCCATTTCCCCGGTTATTACATTATCGCTGACAGCCAAAACAACCGCCGCTGGTATTTTATATAACTGGCAGATAGTTAAAAACACCGATGACACCATGTCGACGGCAATCGCCCCGCCTTTAACCGCCCTTCCGACATGCTCTTTGGTCTCTCTAAGAATCGCGTCCGTCGACCAGCAAGTTCCGGCGTGCACGGCATTTATCATCGGGGAATTCTTAGCGGAAACGATCAAGTTATCGGTCAAGCTCTTATCAGCCGTCGGAACAAAATCCTTATCGACATAATACTGAGTGACTCCTTCCCCTTTTAAAGCGGTTGTCGCAACAACCAGATCACCCACTTTAATATCTTCCCGAAGCGCGCCGCAGCTTCCGACCCTGATCATCGCTTTTACCTGGGCATTACAGAGTATTTCGGTGGTGATGCCGGTATCAGCGGCGAACCTTCCCCCGTTTATCGTCGTTATCTTGATGCCCTCAAATAATCCCGTATACATTGAATATTCCATAAAGGTGAAATTCTTTACGGGATTCTGTAGTTTCTTGACTACCGCCTGCATTCTCTCTTGCGGCCCCGGGACAATTGCGTATTTGCCGACATCTTCGGGACGGAGCTGAACCATTCCCATCAAATCTCTGCCTGTCAAATGAGAATCTTTTTTCATATTTATCATCGTACAATCCTTTCCTGTTTACTTTATTATCGCGGCTTCTTCCCTTAATAAAGCCTTATCGATTTTCCCGACCCTGTTTTTAGGAAGGGCTTCCCTGATCTCTATTTCATGCGGGACCTTGAAATTAGCCAAATGCTGGCGCAAGAAATAACGTAAATCCTCCGCACTTAACACTCCTTTATTTTTTAATACAACCAATGCTTTTACCGCTTCCCCCTTTAGTTTATCGGGAATTCCTATAACCGCAGCCTCAAGAATATTTTCATTCTTGTAAATCGCCGCTTCAACTTCGGGCTCATAAACAATCTGCCCTCCGACTTTTATCATTTCCTTCTTACGCCCGATAATGTATAGAAAACCGTTTTGGTCGAAACGCCCCAGGTCGCCCGTACATAAACCGTCTTTTTTCTTGATCCTGGCCGTTTCTTCGGGGTCCTTATAATATGAGTCCATAACAACCCAACCATCAATTATGATTTCCCCGATTTCGCACTTAGAAACTTCAATACCTTGTTCATCTACTATTTTAATCCGGCAAAAAGGAGACGGTTTTCCGACACTGACGATATTATCCGAATCCATAGGAGTCACAGTATTCGGCGGGCAGGTTTCCGTCATGCCCCAGCCGTTTAAGAATTTGGCATTCGGGCAATATTGATGAAAACGCATCAACATTTCCGGCGAACTCGGAGCACCGAAAACAACAACAAACCTTAAAGATGATAAATCAAATTTTTCGATTTCCTTTAAAGTCAACACCGCATAATACATAGGCGGAACGATGTGAAAACAGGTTACTTTATATTTTTGGATATTCTCCAAGAATTGAAGCGGCTGGAACCTTTCCATCAAAACCAGAGTTATTCCGAAAATTAAGCAATTTTGGATATAAATAAACCCGCCGATATGGCTTAACGGAAGAGCCGCTAACTTTACATCCTTATCGCTCAAATCGACGAAATATTCCATCGCTTTAGGCGAGCCGTCAAGATGCTTATAATTAAGCCTTATTCCCTTCGGCTTTCCCGTGGTCCCTGAGGTATACATGATAAGAGCCGGGTCATTTTCGTCTATAATTACATCGGGAATCTTAGGCTCCGCCTTCACTAATAATTGGCCATAAGACAAAAGCCCCTCCTTCGGAGCGCCAAGAACAATGATTTTCTCTAATGACCTAACAGCTGCCTTAAGCTTTAACAGCGCCACATCAGGCTTTTCAACTGCTATAAGGATTTTTGATTCTGAATGTGAAAGGCATGACTCAAGCTCATCTTCCTTTAACATAAAATCTAAAGGAACTCCAACCGCACCCAAACAAAATACTGACAAATAAGAATATACATATTCCGGACAATTGGGCAAATATATTGATACTTTATCGCCTTTCTTAACCCCTTCTTTACTTAAAATATTAGCTAAAAGAAGGACATTATCGTTCAATTGAGAAAATGAAATAGTTAAGTCTTTAAAAATAATAACATTCTTATCTTTATAAGATATAGCCCTATCTCTTAGCAATCTAATAACTTCCATATGTATCTCCTAGAATTTAGATAAACTACTAAAATTTTACTAGTATGATTTTATTAGATAAAATTCAAAAGTCAAGTTTTTTGTAATTATTTTGTAATTATTTTGAAATGAGTGAGCTTACTCTAAAACCTGAATAAGCTTTGAAATGGAGGAAATTTCCGCTTCGACAAGATATATATCGTGCTCAAGTATGATATGATGGTGCTTTTTAGCCAGATTTGTCTTTTGCTTTAGCTCAGAAAGATCCCGCTTAATCCTCTTTAAAAGCATCATCCGAGCCCTAAGTTGCCTCTGGGCAATAGCTTTGTCCACATATTCGAGGAAATAAAGCGATAAATCGATATTGAAATAAGGCCTTTCAATGGAAGAAAAGCTTTCGGTAACCAAATGATCAAATATTTTCTCTCCTTTTGAAGTCAGGCTATATACATATTTCTCCGGGAACTTTCCCTCCCGGCCTACATCCTTGCTTACAAGGCCTAACTTTTCCATTTTTTTTAAAGGGTAATAAATAGATTTTATTTTTAAACCGACAAAAGGGAATAATTCCTCATCGATAAGCTTTTTAATATCATAGCCATGCTTAGGCCCGTCTTTGAGCAATCCCAAGAATAACAATTCGTGTTCTATCATAAATATTTATATCTTCAGCTTTTCGTAACCTTCGGTGAAATCAATGACCTGGACCATCGTTTGTATGCTTTTAACCGGATATTTCCCAACGGCTGTTTCGCCGGATAGCATTACAAAATCCGTGCCGTCTAAAATAGCATTGGCTATATCGGACACCTCTGCCCGATTGGGACGGGTGTTTTCCATCATGCTCTCCAGCATTTGAGTTGCCGTCACGACAAATTTCTTCTTTCTATTGCATCTTCTTATAATATATTTCTGGATAATAGGTATCTCATAAATGGGAAGAGTGACGCCTAGATCTCCCCGGGCAATCATAATCCCGTCGCAAGCTTCTATTATACTGTCGATATTATCGACGCCTTCTTTATTTTCAATCTTGGCGACTATCTTACACTCGGGGAGCTTAGGGCGCACAATATCAACAACCCTTTCTATATCCACTCGGTTTCGGACAAAAGACTGCGCGATATAATCAAATTTATGTTTGATCCCGAATTGCAGATCCAACCGGTCCTTGCTAGTCATTATGTCGTTCCTTAAAGCGAGATTGGGGATATTGACTCCTTTTCTCTGTTTTAATAGCCCCTGATAAACAACCTCCAGCACAAGCATTTTGTCCTTGTAACCGACAACTTTCAGATGAATATTCCCATCATCGATAAAGATATCAGAGCCGATTTTTATGCGAGTGATATTTTCATCAAAATCAAAAGGAATATAAGACTGATCATCCGGATTCTTTACCGTACTCCCCATAAAAACCTTGCTTCCCTTCTTAAGCACTTTAGGAGTGGGGAAAAATCCGATACGAATTCGATACCCTTCCAAGTCCTGCAGAATAGCGATTTTCGAGTTAAGATTTTTGTTTACCCGCCGTATAGTATCCAATATTTTTTTATGCTGAACGTGCGTGCCGTGGGAGAAGTTTAAACGGGCTACGCTCATCCCGCTTAAGGCCATTTTGCGGATAGTTTCATCAGTTGAACTCGCAGGCCCCAATGTGCAAATGACCCCCGTGTCTCTATTAAGACTTTTTTTCATATTATTCAGCATCCTTGCATAATAAATCTAATTGTTTGTAGACAATGCCCGATATTTTCTCTTTTGCTGAGGTGCTAGGAGAGGCGATATCGACTTTTATCGATATTTGATCAATCTCTTCTATAAATATCCCGACCTCCGTCGTGTCAATACTGCCGTCTATTCCCATTATTACTATAAAACCCCTTACCCTGTCTTTCTGAAATACATCATAATATCCTTTTTTTTCTTCCATATCTTTATCATTAGCCATTGACAATATGGAGTCATAAGCATCATCAAAGGCACATTGATAAATTCTGGATTCTCCGCTTTTCCTTGCCTCTTCCAAAGGCCTTATCGAAGATCCCCAAAGGGTCTTCCCCACCTCCGTTACAACAGAACACCCTAAGACAAAAGGAAGAAAAAACAAAACAATAAAACCGTATAAACATTTAAACATAGATAGCCTCATATTTATCGATTAACCGTAAACAAATGTCGCGTTAAGGACATCGTGCCTTCCTATAATCCCCACCAGCTTTCCCTTGTCCATAACGGGAAAGGTATGGATATTCCATTTTACAACCGCCTCGACTATCTCCGCCATGGTGGTTTCCGGAGTTATCGCGATAACATTTTTCGACATAATATCTTTGACCGGCTTATCTTTAAGCCTTTTTATTTTCTCATGAAGAGTTTCCTCTTTGCCGGATATATAATCGGACGTCTGCTGTTTGACCATTTTGTCGATCAAAATAAACAAATCCGACAAGGTAACAATTCCGACAAGCTTTCCATCCTTATCTACGATAGGGTATCCCCCGACTCTCGCCCTCAACATCAAATGCGCTAACTGTTGTATAGATGTGTCTTCCTTTATAACTTCAACGTGCTCGGTCATAATATCTTTAGCTTTTATGTTTTCTATCTGCGGCCCCTTTGTTTCTTCAGTCATACTAACCTCGCTATATTATTTTTGATTAACTAAATTCGCGATCTGCTTCCTATACTCCTCGCATAATTTCTCTAAACCCAAAGCTTGAGCTTTATATTTCGTGGCTTCGTAGCTTAAAAGTTTTTCATTGTCGGACAAGACCTTGTTTATTTTTTTAAGTTCATCAGCCTTTTCTTCCAAAGCCCTTTGTG
>JADFZM010000093.1 GCA_015232535.1 Candidatus Omnitrophota bacterium | reverse complement strand
TAAAAGCTCAAAACCTTTGAGCTTTTCTTTAATAGAGGTTATTTCCTTGGAAAGATTCTTGTTCTCTTCAAGCGAATTTATGCATTTAGGATAATCTGATTCATCAACACCGGACATAAAAATATACAATTGCTCCTCAATGCTTTCTTTTTCGGCCTTAAGGCTATTGTAATCTTTCAGCAAGGCTTCTTTATCCTGGGCAAGCGCCTCTATTTTAAGCGCCTGCTCTTTTGCCGCCGATTCCAAATTACTTATCTTATCCTGCAGGTTAGGGATATCGCCTTCCTGGGCATATAAAGGGCATGAAAGTAAAACAAGAAGTGGTATTATTATAATTAATATGCTTTTTTTCATAATAAATCGAATAATTATGGGGAATTTTATTAATTTGATATTATCCCCTAAAGGCGGGCAAATCAATGTTTTTCTGATAAATTTTGGAAAGAGTTTTCTTAAGTTACGGCTGAAACTGAATACGATAAAGCTTTTCGTAGAGCTGGCAGGTTTTCAATAATTCATCGTGCTTCCCGATCCCGGCTATTTTCCCTTTCTCCAGGACTAATATCTTACTTGCCTTCTTGATAGTGGATAAACGGTGAGCTATAGCAACAACCGTTCTTCCCTCCATCAGTTTGTCCAAGGCCTCCTGAACGAATTTCTCCGACTCTGAATCAAGCTGAGAGGTCGCTTCATCCAATATCAGAATAGGAGGGTTCAAAAGTATGGCCCGAGCGATCGCGATACGCTGTTTTTCCCCGCCGGAGAGCCTGAACCCGCGGTCTCCGATTTTGGTATTGTAACCATCCGTCATCTTGGAAACAAAATCATGCGCAAATGCCCGTTCTGCCGCCTGTCTCACCTCGGCTTCGGAAGCGTCTCTGCGGCCGTAACAAATATTAGCGCGGACTGTATCGTTAAAAAGTATGGTCTCTTGGGTAACTATCCCTATTTGAGTTCGTAGCGAATTAAAAGTAACGTCCCTGAGGTCTACCCCATCGATGCTTACCGTTCCTTCGGTCGGATCATAAAACCGCGGGATCAAATTTACCAGCGTGGTTTTTCCTACACCCGTCGGCCCGACGATAGCTACAAGTTCGCCTTTTTTAACCTCGAGACTGATGTCCTTAAGAACATGCTCTTCCTCTTTTTGGTACCGGAAATACACATTCAGGATTTTTATCGAGTTGCTTATCGGCTTTAATTCTGCCGCCTGGGCTTTTTGTTTTACCGAAGGCTGCGCGTCCAATATCTCGTATATGCGGTCGTTGGCCGCCAAAGCTTGCTGTGTTATGGCATTAACGTTTCCCAGTTTTTTTACCGGGCTGATCAAATTCATTATCGCCGCCATGAAATAACCGAACATGCCGAAGGAAATCTCCTGGCTCATCAGCCTGCGGATAAACCAGATCATGACCAAAACACCGAAGATCATACCTATAACCTCTGTCATTGGAGGCATAACGATCAATCGCTTTATCGATTTCATCCTCAGTTTGTAATAGTCGTGGTTTTGGCCGTAAAATCTTTTGTTTTCGTAATCTTCGGTACAAAAGGCCTTCACAACTTGCGCGCCGGAAATAGTTTCCAAAAGCAGAGAATTCATATCCGCCATTTTTTCCTGAATACCTTTTGAGATCTTGCGCAGTTTTCTTCCTATCCTGTCCATCGGAATGCCAATCACCGGGAAAATGAGAAAGATAACCAAAGCCGCCTTCGCGTCTATGACCAATGCAACAACAATCCAAAAAATCAAAGTAAAAGTCTGCCGGAATAAATCAGTCACCGCGTAGGAAACAGCGTTTTCGATAATGTTTACATCGTGAGTGATGCGGGAAATAAGTTCGCCGGTACGCTTTTTACTGAAATAATCAAGGGATAGGCTGTGGATTTTCTCGTAGATCTTATACCTAACATCCCGCATTATTCTTTGAGAAACATCCCCCATCAAATACTGATAAAAGAACACGAGTATATTCTTTAAAACCATGACGATAGCAAAAGTGGAAATCACAACGGGAAGTAATTTATTGCGGTCGGTTTTATTGACCAAATCAATCAGTTTGGCCGCGATATCTGGCAGTTTATTAGGAGGTATAATCTGGTTATTGTTGATAACTCTGTCGATTAAAGGTATTATCATGGAAAACTGGAAAACCTCGAAGAAGCTTGAGACCAGCATTGTAAATACCGCCCAGAAAAAGACCCTTTTATGCCCCTTAATAAACCGTAACAACTTTAAATAATTCTTCATAATTGCGAGATATTAGCATATGGGTTGACTTTTGTCGAGCTATTTGTTATAGTTCATCTTGCTAAATTTTATATTTTCCAATTAAAAGGCTTTTTTATGCCAAAAATTAAAGTAGCGGTTATCGGAACGGGCCACTTAGGCTCAAAACACCTAAAAGTCTTCAACGAATTAAAACCCCGCGTTGAAATAGCTGGGATTTGTGACCTAAACGAAGCAACCGCAATGCCTTTGGCCAATCAATACGGCGTCACATATTACCGAGATTACCGTGAGCTTGCCGGAAAAGTCGATGCGGTTAACATCTGTGTCCCGACCGAGTCTCATTTCAAGCTGGCCAAATTCTTCCTTGAAAATAACACCCACACCTTTATCGAGAAACCCATAACCAATACTATCGAGGAAGCCGTTAAATTAACAAATATTGCCGCTAAAAGTAAGTTAAAACTGCAGGTGGGGCATATTGAGCGCTTCAATTCGGCTTTTCAATCCATACTCCATTTTACCCAGAAACCCCTATTTATCGAATGCCACCGGTTGAACCAGTTCCCTAACCGCTCGCTAGACATCGGAGTTGTAATGGATTTAATGATCCATGATATTGACATAATCCTCGGGCTGATCCGCTCGCCGATAAAAAGCATAGATGCAATAGGAGTCAACGTGCTTACCTCCAAAGAGGACATCGCCAGCGCCCGCATAACTTTCAAAACCGGCTGCGTATGCAACCTAACCGCCAGCCGCGTATCCGACGATGTAATGCGAAAAATACGCATCTTCCAAAAAGACACGTATATCTCGCTTGACTATGTCAAGCAAGAGGCTTTCATATACAGAAAAAAACAACAGCTCATCTCTAAGCATGCGCTACCAATCGAAAAACATGAGCCGCTTAAAAAAGAGATAGAGCACTTCATCGATTGTATCGAAAAAGATCAAAACCCTCTCATTTCAGGAAAAGAAGCGAAAGAAGCCCTCGATGTCGCACTTAAAATCAGCCGACTGATATGGAATCAACTCAAAAAGAAATAATCCTTATAGCCGGAGAAGCCTCAGGAGACCTGCACGGCGCTAACCTGGCAAAGGAATTAAAAAAACTCGACCCTTACCTTAAAATTTCCGGACTGGGCGGGAAAATGATGTCCGACTCCGGCGTGGAAATATATCACGACCTTACTCAATTGGCGGTCGTCGGATTTTTCGAAGTCTTGCGCCATTATAGGGAAATAAAGAAATGCTTTGACTTGATCCTCAAAAAAGCCGAGGAAATAAAACCCTGCGCAGTTGTCCTTATCGATTATCCCGGCTTTAACCTCCGCTTAGCAAAAGAATTAAAGAAAAGAAATATTAGAGTAATCTATTACATCAGCCCGCAGGTTTGGGCATGGAAAAAAAACAGGGTAAAGCTGGTCAAGAAATATGTCGACAAGATGCTTGTCATTTTTGAATTCGAGAAAACATTCTATTCGAATTATGGCATTAAAGTCGAATTTGTCGGCCATCCTCTGGTAGACGGATGCCTCGTCGACAAAAGCAAAGAAGATTTTCTTAATTCCGTCGGGCTTAAGGAATACAAATACACGATCGGCCTCTTGCCCGGGTCAAGGGAAAAAGAAATAGACAATCTCCTACCGGTAATGCTTGAGTCAGCTGTACTTTTAAGCAAGAAATTCCCGATGGCGCAATTCTTGCTGGTCAAAGCTCCGACGATAAAAAGCAGGCTTATCGACAAGCACCTCAGGGCAAAGCGCCTTCCTATTTCGGTTGCGATCGACGGCCAATACAATGCCATCAACAGCTGCGATATCTGTATAGTCACCTCAGGCACCGCAACCCTTGAGACGGCTATCATGGGAAAGCCGATGGTGGTTATCTATAAAACTTCTTTTCTCACCTGGATTTTAGCAAAATTCTTCGTAAAGATAAAAGATATCGGGCTGGTAAATATCGTCGCAGGAAAAAGGATCGTCCCGGAATTTGTTCAGTTTGAGGCAACCGCAAGCAATATCGCGCGAGAATTAGAGAAATATATATCCAATGAGGAATATTTCAGCGAAACTAAGCTGGCTTTAAGCCGTGTCAGGTTTTCTTTGGGAAAAGACGGGGCAAACGAAAACGCTGCTCGTGAAATAATTAACTCTATTTGAAGCTATAAGCAATCTTCGGGGCAATTGCATCTATTTTCGAACTGATTGCAAATACCGTTCCCGCATGGCAGGCACACCGGAACACTATAGACAGTGTGTTGTCCGGCCATATCGCAAGTTCCGTCGAAAAACTCGATACCGCAACGCTTAACCAACCCTTCGCAACATTCCACATCCTGCCAAGGGTATGAGAGATCCCCGCATGGTATCGGCTCCGTATCCATTTTATCGTAACAGACATCCGAATCATTACATCCTTTTAAAGCCATGCACTTATCAGTGGGACAATTTTCCGGTGAGATTTCAAAACATTCCAAACTGATGCATTCCTGTTCGCACTTGTCTTTAGTAGATTTGCTTCCGCAGGTTAAAAAACACATTTCAGCAGGACAAGCCTTTGTTTCCTTATAAACCTTATCACATTCTATCTGAGTCACGGAAGGCTTTACAGAAACCGTACTCCCCGAAGCAGAGGTTGATTGATCGGAAAAAGCTGACCGGGAAACTAAAACAACAATGCATAAAACAATGAATAAAGAAATCAATCGCCTATTCATTCCCCTCTCCTGGTATTATCTTCACTCAGTACATGAGTAAAGAAGGTTTATGTTAAAATAGATCAAATTTCCGTAGGGAGACAGCTTGCGTCCCTCCTTATGGCGGCATACGCCGACCATTCTAAAAAGACTGTTGCTTCCTGCGATCTGACTGGGAATGTTGATTAAGGATGCTATGGGGACCGGTTGATATCGGCCTACCATTTATATCCCAGGATACATGAAGTCAGACGCTGCAGGAATATCCTCTCTACTGAAAAAGAACAACCACCACAACAAAAGGACACCATTATGAAATATCTCGGCATTGATGTCTCAAAATCAACGTCCCGTTATGTCATCCTCGACAATGACGGGGAAAAAGCTTCAAAACCCTTCACGCTCAATAACGATCAAAATGCTTTTACGCAATTACTCGAACGGCTCAAAGAACTTCATCTGCGGCCTGAAAATCTTCTCGTTGGTATTGAAGCCACCGGGATCTGGTGGGAAAACCTTTACTGTTTCTTGACCGAACAAAAGATCAACGTCATCGTCTTAAACCCGCACCAGACCAACAAATTCCGCGAAGCCTTACGTCTCAAAGCCAAGACCGACGATATTGATGCTTATGTCATCGCGGGGCTATTACGTTCCGGCGAATACGCCGCCAGTTACATCCCCGAAGAAACTATCCAAATCTTACGTGAGATCGTCAAGTTGCGACACCAACTCGTTACAAACCGTCAAGGTTTTGAGCGTCAAACTCAAGCGCTCTTGGGCCTGCTGTTCCCGGAATACGAGAAAACCGCCATCAAGAATCCGTTCTCCGTCGCATCGCTGGCCATTCTTAAGGCTTATCCGACCGCCAAACACTTAGCCGAAGCCAAACCAAAGAACATCGAAAAAATCGTCCGTCACATTAAAGGGAACAATTTTAATATCACTGAAATTCAAACACTCATCGAAACCGCTAAAAATTCCATCTATTCCGGCCGTGCGAAAGATGCTCGCGGCATGAATCTCAACATCCTTCTCACTCACGTCGAAACGCTGCATCATTCGATCGCCCAACTCGACCAAAGGATCAACGACATCCTCTCTCCGCAAAACCCTGACGACGCTCAGAGCTTCCCAGGAGCCAATCTTCTCACCATCCCAGGCGTTAGCCCCAAAACTCTGGCCGCCATCCTCTCCGTCGTTGGTGCCAACGGTAATGCTTACCCGGACGGGAAAAATTTCATCGGTTACATCGGATTCTTTCCGAAAATCTACGAATCCGGCGAAACCAAACGAGATAACGTCATCTCCAAACGCGGCCCCAATTACATCCGTCGCGCCCTTTACATCGCCGCGGTCGCTGGACTCAAACACAACACCGAGTTTAAAGCCCTTTACAACCGGAAAATATCTCAAGGCAAACCCGCTAAACAAGCGCTCATCTGTGTCGCCAAAAAACTTGCTCATCTTTGCCTGAGCATGCTTAAATCTGGAGAATCTTATAATCCGTCACGCGTCTTTATGCCTGTCTGAGAAAGATCTTTTACTGCTCTTTGACAACCTGTTTTTTTAACTTGACTCTTTATAGGATGTCTTTGCAAATCGTGTCCTCTGATTCTTAAAAGAATACATTTATTCTGGCTACCTTTCTTTCCCTTATATCCCTAGAGTACGGCTCTGGGATGACACCGGAGTTGATAACCACAGGCTTTTTACTCTTAGTATAAAAAATCTCGATCTTTTTAATCATCTCTTTACTTCCGGTTATCAGGTCTCTTCTCTCATTATTATAATACACGACCAATGTATCCCCTAAGAAGTTTGCGGCATAAGTGCTTTCGGGAAGTACCAGCTTGCTTTTCGACCCTCCGGCCGTCAAAACTACTTCACTTTCTTCAGTGGTAAACATCCACCCGGGAAGGGAAGGGTCAAAAGATAGGGTGAGTTCTTTTTTATCATTCAAACAAAAAGGATTGGCTCCAAAGCTCATAAAAAGCCAAATGTGAATCAACTCGGCCGTGCTTCCCGAGAGACGGGCTACAAAGCCCTGTCCGTGCATCGACTTATCTTCGTGCGCGCTGCTGACCAGGAAAGATGAATTCTCGAGTATGCTGCGGCCGTACCTCTCCGGCTTCTGGAAAGGAATAAGGCAATTCTTAAAATCGCTAAAAAACTCTTTTTTTAACCCGCAGCGCAAAAGCTCCAAAAGATATTTATACTCCATATGTAACCATACCGATTCATTCTCCAGCCATCCGGGGGGGAATATCCTACCTCTTCCGATTTCTTCACTCTGTGAGCTTAGATCAGCATTGACTTTATACATGCCGAGTTCTTTGTCAAAAAGACCGCCTTTTTTGACCTGGCAGTAAATTTCCTTCGCCCCATTGCTGTCTATTACCCTCAAAAGATGTACATACCCCTCGAGGAATTGCGGCAGGTCATGCCTTTTGAATTTTAAAGGAAGGACATTGCCTGATTCGGATTCTTTGTCCTTTTCCAATCTTTCATATTCGGTGACCTCGTGTGAAAAATAAGTAGACAGATTTCCATTCTTATCCTTAGCCGATTCAATTGCCTTAGCGGTTTTACCGATAACATTGGAAAGAAAATTCTTTATTTCGCTTATCGATATTTCGAGCTCTTCTCCTTTAATACCTTTTCTGACCTTTTCGCGATAAGCTTCTTTGAGATCATTCGACTTATTCCAATAATCACAACCGTCTTGTGCGGATTTAATAACCAAATTTAATGCCCG
>JADFZM010000092.1 GCA_015232535.1 Candidatus Omnitrophota bacterium | reverse complement strand
AAATTAGGACATTTCTATTTTGGTAAAACTAGGACATTTCTATTTTGGCTTGACATGCTCTAAAATAACCCCTTGCATTTTTCGAAACATTTGTTACAATAGAAAAATTCTGGTTAATCTATATATAAATAATTATTACTTCATATATGCCTGCTGAAAATCCCTCGAATAGCGATTTAATGGAAAAAATAGTTTCCCTTTGCAAGCGCCGGGGGTTCATTTTCCAATCTTCCGAAATTTACGGCGGCCTAGCTTCAACATGGGATTACGGGCCCTTAGGCGCGGAATTAAAACGCAACGTTAAAGATGCCTGGTGGAAAGCGGTAGTCCATAACAGAGATGACATGGTGGGTTTAGATGCCAGTATCCTAATGCATCCGAAAACGTGGGATGCCTCCGGCCATACCAAGAACTTTAATGATGTATTAGTTGACTGCAAAAAATGCAAGAACCGTTTCCGCGTCGATCATATCAAGGGTGTTTGTCCCGTATGCAAGTCAAAGGATTTTACCGAAGGCCGAGCTTTTAATCTGATGTTCAAGACTCATATCGGAGCGGTAGAAGACGATAAGGGTTTGGCTTACCTTAGGCCCGAAACCGCCCAGGGTATTTTTGTCAATTTCAATAATGTCATGGACGCGACCCATCGCCGGCTTCCTTTCGGGATTGCCCAGATCGGGAAATCTTTCCGCAACGAAGTCACCGCCGGTAATTTCACATTCCGTATGCGCGAATTCGAGCAGATGGAAATCGAGTATTTCACGACACCCGAGGCGTCGGATGAATGTTACAAGAAGTGGATAGAGGAGCGGTTTGCCTGGTATGTGAATTTAGGCATAAGAAAAGACAACCTTAAAATCCGCGAACACGGCAATGACGAATTAGCTCACTATGCTAAAGGCTGTAGCGATATAGAATATAATTTCCCTTTCGGCTGGTCAGAGCTCGAAGGCATAGCCAACCGTACCGATTTTGATTTGAAACAGCACGCCCAATTCAGCGGGGCGGACCTTCGTTTTAACGATCAGCTGGAGAACAAAAAGTTTTATCCATATGTTATCGAGCCTTCCGGAGGGGTTGACCGGGGTATGCTGGCTTTTTTAGTCGATGCTTATCATGAGGAAGAGGTAGAGGGAAGGCAAAGAGTGGTTTTAAGGTTCAGCAAACAATTGGCCCCGGTTAAAGTCGCTATACTTCCGCTGTTAAAGAAGAACGATGATTTGGTGATTTTAGCCAAGAACATCAAAAAAGATTTGCAAAAGGATTTGGTTTGTGTGTATGATGATACGGCAGCGATAGGTAAATTATACCGGCGGCAGGATGAGATCGGCACATTTTTCTGCGTTACCGTCGATGTTCAGTCCTTAGAAGACAGGCATGTTACCGTGCGCGACAGGGATACTATGAAGCAAGAGCGCATTTCGGTAGATAATTTAAAGAAATATATCATTGAAAAGTTGAAATAAAGAAAGGAAGTGTGTCAAATGGCTAAGAAGTATGTTTATTTCTTTGGCGGTGGAAAAGCCGACGGCAACGAATCGATGAAGAACCTGTTAGGCGGGAAAGGTGCCAATTTAGCTGAAATGGCCGGGCATCCTGCTTTAAGATTGCCTGTACCTCCCGGATTCACCGTTACCACCGAGGTTTGCACCTACTATTATGCCAATAAAAAGTCCTACCCCAAAGAATTGAAGGCCCAGGTCAATGAAGCTCTTTCTAAAGTCGAGAAGATAATGGGCAAGAAATTCGGAGACGTTAAAAACCCTCTTTTGGTCTCGGTCCGTTCCGGGGCTCGCCGGTCAATGCCGGGGATGATGGATACGGTTTTAAACGTCGGGCTTAACGATGTCACCATCAAAGGGTTGATAGCGCAGACTAAAAGCGAGCGTTTTGCCTATGACGCCTATCGTCGGCTGATTATGATGTATTCCGACGTTGTTATGGAAAAAGCGGCCGGTATCGAGCCGAAAGGCGGCAAAGGAATCCGCAAGGTTTTAGACGAGCATTTAGATAAAATTAAACACAGTAAAGGTTATAAAATCGATACCGATTTAACAGCCGAAGACCTAAAGGCTTTGGTAGTGGATTTCAAAAGGATAGTCAAAGAGGTTTTAGGGAAAGATTTTCCCGAGGATCCGCAAGCCCAGCTATGGGGCGGGATCGGCGCGGTATTTATGAGCTGGAACGGCAAACGAGCGGTGGATTACCGTCGGATCGAGAGAATTCCAGATGAATGGGGAACCGCTGTCAACGTCCAGTCGATGGTATTCGGAAATATGGGAGAAGACTCGGCAACCGGTGTTGCCTTTACCCGCAATCCCGGGAACGGCGAGAAATATTTTTACGGCGAATATTTGGTAAATGCCCAGGGAGAGGATGTTGTCGCCGGCATCCGCACGCCCGGGCCTATAAACGAAATGTCCAAGAACGACCAAAGCAAGAATATGCCGACGCTACAGTCCATTATGCCCGCATGCTTTAAACAGTTGGACGGCATTCAATTAAAGCTGGAAAAGCACTATAAGGATATGCAGGATATTGAGTTTACAATTGAAAAAGGCAAACTTTTCATGTTGCAATGCCGGGTGGGAAAACGTAACGGTGTTTCCGCGGTCAGGATCGCGACCGATATGTATAAAGAAAAGTTTATCGACGCGGACACGGCTATCATGCGTGTTCATCCCAATCAATTGGTCGAGCTTCTTTTGCCGATGTTGGATCCGAAGGCGGAATCGGCAAGCGCCCCTATTGCCAAAGGTCTTCCGGCCGGTCCCGGCGGAGCTAAAGGCAGAGTGGTCTTTACTTCAGCCGAGGCGGTTGCCTGGGCTTCGCGCGGCGAAAAAGTTATTTTGGTACGGGAAGAAACCTCGCCCGAAGATGTCGACGGCATGCATAAGGCCCAAGCCATCCTTACCAGCAAAGGCGGGATGACCTCTCACGCGGCATTAGTTGCCCGCGGCTGGGGCAAGTGCTGTATCGTCGGATGCAGCGATATCGAGATCGCTCATGACGGAAAATCTTTTAAGACCAAAAAAGGCGCGGAAGTAAAAGAAGGCGAATGGATCACGTTAAACGGAACCAAGGGCCTTGTCTATCAGGGAAGCCTCCCGCTGGTTGATGTTGACCTTGAGCACAATAAAGCATATGTCGAGCTGATGAAGCTTGTCGATAAGTCAAAGACATTAGGCGTGCGCACCAATGCCGATACGCCTAAAGACGCCGCTCAAGCCATTAAATTCGGCGCCGAAGGCATCGGATTATTCAGGACCGAACATATGTTTTACGGAGAAGGGAGCGATAAGCCACTTTTCTTACTGCGTAAAATGATCGTTTCAAAGACAGAGGCAGAGCGAAGAAACGCTTTAGGCGAACTCTTCCCCTTTGTTAAAAATGACATTAAAGCTACGATGGAAGCGATGAAAGGCTTCCCCGTAACAATTCGTTTATTGGATCCTCCTTTACATGAATTTGTTCCGCACAGCGAGGATAAATTGCAGGCTTTAGCCCAGGAACTGCATGTAGATATGAACGAGCTTCATAAAAGGGCTGAAGCGCTTCGCGAAAATAATCCTATGTTAGGCCACCGCGGGGTGCGCTTAGGTGTTACTTACCCGGAAATTACCGAAATGCAGGTCAGGGCTATTTTGGAAGCGGCGGCGGAATTAAATAAAGAAGGCAAAAAGGCCCATCCGGAGATTATGGTCCCTGTCACTTGTACCCAAAAAGAGCTGGATCAGCAAAAAGTGTTGGTTGATAAAGTGTACAAAGAAGTTTGCGCCAAATTCGGTATTAAGAAGCTGGATTTCATGTATGGAACGATGATTGAAATCCCTCGCGCGGCTTTACAGGCGGGGAAAATGGCTGAAACGGCGGAATTCTTCTCTTTCGGGACCAATGACCTTACCCAGATGAGTTTCGGCTTCAGCCGGGATGATATCGGCGGATTTTTGCCGGATTATATATCAACAAAAATACTTCCCGATGACCCGTTCCAGACTATCGATCAAGACGGTGTCGGCGAGTTGATTAAAATAGGTATTGAGCGCGGCCGCGGTGCAAGGCCGAATTTAAAGGTCGGGATTTGCGGGGAGCACGGCGGAGATTCGGAAAGCGTCAAATTCTGCCATCGGGCGGGGATGAATTATGTTAGCTGCTCGCCTTTCAGGGTGCCGATTGCCCGTCTTGCTGCAGCGCAAGCGGCGGTGGAAGATAAACTTTCAAAGAAACCAAAGTCTAAGGGAAAGAAAAAGAAGTAAAAGATATGTATTCCGGGGACGCGTACCTGATTAATGAAAATTTATAATAATTAGGTACGCGTCCCCGGAATATGTGCTAATAAAGAAAATAATATAGTGGATCCGATAAAAGCATATATCCGTGATGTTAGGCCGATCGCCCTTTTGACCGCTGAGCAAGAGATCGAATTGGCGAAGCGCGTCCAAAAAGGTGATGAAGAAGCCCGCCATAAAATGATCCGCGCCAATTTACGCCTTGTCATAAGTATCGCCAAGCGCTACATTGGGCTCGGAGTTCCTTTGAGCGATTTGATCGAGGAAGGCAATATCGGCCTCATGAAAAGTGTCGAGAAATTTGACCCCAAAAAGGGCTTTCGTTTTTCGACTTATGCCGCATGGTGGATCAAACAAGGGATATCAAGGGCGATTATCGATCAGGGAAAGATGATCCGCGTTCCCGTTTACATGAACGAGGAGATTTTAAAATATAAGAAGGTCGTCGAGAAACTGACCCACAAATTCCGTCGCAAACCGCAATTCAGCGAAATAGCCAAACGCATGAAACTTACGATCGATAAAGTGCGCGATCTTGAGAACGCGATCGCGAGGATGTCTTCTTTGGATGCGCCTTTGGGTGAAGACGGCGACGGCCAGGTTCGGGATATCATCGAGGATGAGAACGTTATCGCCCCCGACGAGAACCTAGAGATGTTCTTCAATAAGGAACGGGCCAAGGGTTTTCTGGAAATGCTCAACGAGAGGGAACGGCGGATAATAGATTTGCGTTACGGTCTGACCGACGGGGAAACACATACTTTGGCCGAGATCGCCAAAGAGCTCGGGGTTTCCCGCGAGCGCGTCAGGCAAATAGAGGTTTCAACTATAAAAAAGATCAGGCAAGTCATTGAACAGCAGAAGAGAGAAAAAGACGAAGTAAACTAAACTCCTCTTGCCTAAAACGCTTAAACCATAAGTCGGCTTTTCGCCGACTTTTTTAATGAGGTCGCAACTTAAGGAGAGGAACCGCTCGTAAGTCGTAAGACCGAACCCTTTAAAAAGAGTGAGGGGTGGCGAGTGAAAAAAGAGCCATTAACTCTTGAAAATGCTCCGGAATTTTAGGGGGATTAAGATGACGTTTAAACACCTAAAATGTTCTAGCTTTTTTATGGAGGTAATAAGCTGACGCGTGACCACCCTAAAACGCTATACATGTTTGGCTGGGTTTTAAAGGTCAACTAATTGCCGATAAAATTAAATAAGGAAAGGGGAAGAAATGGCCGGAAAATTACAGAAAAAAGATTTAAAAAGCATTATTCGCGATGTCCCTGATTTCCCGAAAAAAGGGATCATCTTTAAAGACATAACCACTCTGCTAAAGAACAAAGAAGCCTTTAAAAAAGCGGTCGATCTACTTTCGAAGAAATTTAAGAAGGAAAAAATTGATTATGTCGTCGCGGTAGAATCACGCGGATTTATTTTTGGCGCGGCCATAGCTTACAAGCTTAATGCCGGATTTATTCCCGTCAGAAAAAAAGGCAAGCTGCCTTATAAAACAAAGAGTGTTAGTTATGAGCTGGAATACGGGACCGATACTCTCGAGATGCATGAGGACGCCTTGTCGAAGGGGGCTAAGGTTCTTGTCGTCGATGATTTATTGGCCACCGGCGGAACGATAAGGGCGGTCTGCGATTTAGTCAAAGGACAAGGGGCGAAAATAGTCGCGGTCGCTTTTCTGATAGAGTTAAGGTTCCTTAAGGGCAGTAAAAAGTTGAATGATGTTGTTTTGTATTCGGTTATCAAATATTAATAGCATCTGTAAATTTTTCCTTAATTAGTTTTCCGCAAAATATATGCGCCTTTAGCTCAGATGGATAGAGCGCGGCCCTCCTAAGGCTGAGGGGGTGGTTCGAGTCCACCAAGGCGCACATATCATTTTTGGCCTTGCATTCCGCATTCCGGGGACGCGTACCTAACTCCATATAATATTCATCAAAGGAAATATTTTAATTGTGAAGATTAATAATCCGGAAAATGTTTTAGATGAAGCTACAATAAATTCTATTATTCTGAGTTTGCAGGTACAATAAGTGCCGGTTCAATAATTCCAACCAAGAAAATCCTACCAAAATTCAGGGGGAAAATCCCGGGGACTTCGCCGCTGGCAATTGAGTGCCGGCAGTCATTAAGCCCTACTTATGTTTTTTTAACTAAATTGATTTTTGCTTGAATCTTGAATCGCAACCGCCTTAATCCTGCTCGAAACCTCAAGCAATTGAGATAGTTCGATCGGCGTTTGTTTTCAATGGTAAGAAAAAAGTTTTATATAGGAAATTTATTCTGAGCGCAGGAATCATTATTTTTGGTTCATTCCCTGAAAATATTCAATATGTCGTTTAGTCCATTATCGCGCGCGTACAAGAAAGGGGTTGTACCATCGCCTTGCTTTTGGTTGATATCCGCCCCGTTCTTGAAAAGAATTTTTATTATGTCAAGATTGTTTCTTCGTGCGGCATGCATTAGAGGAGAGATTCCCTCTTTATCAGGCAGGTTTACGTCAGCCTTTTTTTGGATAAGGAACTCGACTATTCGCGGGTAATTCCACCAGCTGGCTTCGGCGATCAAGGTCCTTCCTAAAACCGGCTCAACCGAGTCAGCGCTTATTTTATCGTCTAAGATTAGCTTTAATACCTCAAGCTTGCCTCCCCGGATAACTTTAAAGATTGTAAAGGGGCTTAATCGGGCGCCTTTTTTATGAAGTAAATGGTATATATCCGTATTCCCCGAATAGGCGGCGATGTCGATGGCGGTTTCTTTGTCTGTTGATGATTGCGACCAGCCGGTCTCGTTTATGTCCGCTTTCTTCTCAATAAGCAGTTTGACCAGATCAAGGTTGCCTTTTCGGGCGGCGCACATCAAAGGTGTCCAAAACCAGGTAATATATATCCCATGCTCTTTGTTGCGGAACCCTTTAACGTTTACATCAGCTTTGTTTTCTATTAAAACTTTTGCGGCGCGCGGGCGGTCGAACATAATTGCGTTTATCAGTATATTGTTATTGTAAGAGCTCACATGATTGACATCCGCGCCCTTTGTTATTAAGTGTTTTATCAGCTCAATTTGGTCTCCGGTTACAGCCGCTCCCAGAACCATATTCAGCGATTCTTGTGAAGGCTTTTCTCCGAGTATTCTATCGACGGTTTTTATTTCGCCGTTGCGGGCTGCGCTAAATAGGTTTCCGGAGGAATACTGGCAATATCCGTTAGAAGCGGTAATGAATATACATACAATTATGCTCACCAAAGTGTTAAACATATATTTTATTCTAGCTTTTTTTCGCTTCCCGGTCAAAAATATTTAAAATAATAAGGGAACGGTCAAGTGATCCTTACCCCCCTTAGCTGTTAAGTTAATTTTCCAAGAGAGTAATGTATCAAGATCGACCGGCGGAATCATAAGCAAGCGTTGATCGAGGCCTGGTTTTTTATCTTTAGCAAGCTGCCAAGGTGTTTTATGTTCTTTGTAAGA
>JADFZM010000091.1 GCA_015232535.1 Candidatus Omnitrophota bacterium | reverse complement strand
AAGCCGCCTCAGAATAAAAAGCGCCTCCTTTTCCGTCAAAATCTTCTTGATCTCCTTGAAATACCTCACCGGCCGCACCGCTTCTATCGCCTCGGAATTAAGCGCCGCTGTTATCAAAAGCCTGTCATTAGCGCTTATCTTAAAACCAAGCCGCTTTTCAAAGCGGATTGCCCGTAATATCCTCGTCGGGTCATCGAAATAACTTTTATCATGTAAAACTCTTATCGAGCCTCTTTTTAAGTCCTCGTATCCCCCGAAATAATCGAACAGCTCGCCAAAGTTTTCCTGGCGCAAAGAAACGGACATCGCATTGATCGTGAAATCCCGGCGGTATAAGTCGTCTTTTAGGGTGCCAAGTTCAACCAAAGGCAAAGCCCCGTTATATTCATAAACTTCCTTACGGGCGGTAACGATATCCAGCCTAATCCGATCGCCTAAAGAAAATGCGGCTGTCTTAAACTGATTATGCAAAACCGGCCTTACTTTGAATTTCCCGGATAAAGCTTCGATCAAGCTCCTAGTTTCTCCCACAACAACAACATCTAGATCGTAGTTCTGGCGTTTAAGCAGCAAATCACGGACTGTACCTCCGACGATAAAAGCCTCCAAACCCAATCGGCCGCAATTTATGGCGGCCGCCTTCAATACCGCGTATAGTTTCTTATCCATCCTGCTTAAATCTATCTTCATTTCATCCTCTGGGGTGAAACTGCTTATGAATGCTTTTAAGCCTTTCCCTATCGACATGAGTATAAATTTGAGTCGTCGAGATGTCCGAATGGCCCAGCATCTCTTGCACCGACCGCAGATCAGCCCCATGTTCCAGAAGGTGCGTGGCAAACGAATGCCTAAGGGTATGGGGCTTTATTTCCTTTTTTACGTTGGCTTTCTTCCCATAAATCTTAATTATCTTCCAAACACTCTGGCGGCTTATTTTCTTGCCTAAACGGCTTAAAAACAAATACTGCTCAAAACCGTTCTTCGCGAGCTTCGGCCTGACCTTCTCCAAGTAATTCCTCACCGCTTCCTGAGCCCTCTTTCCGACGGGGATTATCCTTTCTTTGCTTCCTTTGCCTAAACACCGCAAATACCCTACTTCCAAATTGATATTTTCAGTTTTTAAGCTTACCAATTCCGAAACCCTGACCCCGCTGGCGTAAAAAAGCTCAAGGATGGCTTTATCACGGGTGCCTTGCCAGCTTCTTCCGCTCGCGGCTCCGATCATAGACTCGATTTCCACAACACTTAAAACCTCCGGAACGCGCTTCCAGAGTTTAGGGGTTTCGATGAGGCTGGTCGGGTCGTCTTTAGCCAAACGCTCCCGGACCAAGAAGCGATGGAACATCTTTATCGCGGCCAAACTACGCGATATCGAATTAGCCCCTAGGCCGCTTTTTTTTTGATCAAACATAAAATCAGTGATGCCTTCGCGCTTTATCTGATCAACCGAAGTCTTAAGCGTGCTCTCGAGAAAGTCGCAGTATTTCTTCAAGTCTCGGCGGTATGCCAAAAGAGTGTTCTTGGCCAATCCCCTCTCGACTGATAAATAATTTATGAAATCTTCGATGAATTCCTTCATTTTACCTGTATGTCAAATTTAACTTCGGGTTAAAATTACGCCTGATGTTTTTATCCGCCCTATCCAGCATCCGTTTTGTCAAATATATATTCCTTAAGGTTTTCGTTTTATTCAGTTCGTCTTTCGCATCATTTAGATTATCCTCGATTTCTTTTATAAGCCCCTCCTTATCATCGGATAAGTTCCTTTTCATTCCCTCCAGCTGTTTTTGCAGCTGTTCGAGAAAGGATAATTCCCTTTTTGAGTTTTCACTCTCCTCAATAGCAACCAATAACTCCTTGTACCAGACTTTCCAAAGCGAATAATGATAAGCATACATCTCTTTTGAAGACTCCGTTCTCGGAGGATAAGTAATCGGTTCCAAAACGGGGACAACCTCGGAACCCTGGTCTTTCTTTTTCTGCCGCACGAATTTCTTTCTTAGCGGCTCACAGCCTTGAATGGTTAGGCATAAGAAAGAAACCGCGGTAAAAATAATTATCTGCCTTTGAATTCCCCGATTACTTAGATCCATCGATCAGCTCCTTGAATTTATCTTCATTCAAAATAGTTAAATTTAAAGCAACGGCTTTATCGTATTTTGACCCGGGCTCTTTCCCGGCAACAACATAATCCGTGTTTTTGCTTACCGAAGAAACGACGTCCCCCCCTAATTCCCGTACCGTTTCGGCGGCCTGTAGCCGGCTGTAAGACTCAAGTTCGCCGGTAAATACGAACTTTTTACCCCTAAGGAGCGTTTGGCCTGTTTTCTGTTCAACTTCCTTTAATAGCAAACCGGCTTTCTTGAATTTCTCAATCAATGACCGGCTCCGCTCGCTTTTAAAATATTTTGTTATCGATTCGGCCATCACATCGCCTACTTCATAAATATTCTTAAGATTATCGGCCGTCGCTCCCATAAGAGCATCGATCGAGTTGAAATTCTTCGCCAGATTAAACGCGGCTTTCTCCCCGACATTAATTATCCCTAATCCGAAAATAAAACGGGAAAGCGGCTTGGATTTACTTCTCTCTATCGCCTTAAGAAGATTATCCGCCTTTTTATCCTTGAATAAATCTAAAGTTAAAATATTCTCCTTGGTCAGGAAGTAAATGTCTGCCAGGTCACGAAGATATTTCTTCTCGATTAGTTGCACGACAGATGCCTCACCGAGCCCCTCAATGTCCATCGCCGCGCGCGAGGAAAAATGTATAAGACCGGCCTCCAATTTCTTGGGGCAATTTAAATTACCGCAGCGGTAAGCTACATCTTGCGCCTTATCTTTTATAATTAAAGACCCGCACTCCGGGCATACCTTAGGAGGAAACAAGATGGAAGCCTTGCCTTTTGCGGCTTCGGCTACCTTGACTATTTTCGGGATCACATCTCCGGCCCGTTCGACTAAAACCCTGTCTCCTTTTTTGACCTTTAGCCTTTTTACTTCGTCAAAATTATGCAAAGTCGCCCGTTTTATAACTACACCGCCGCACTCAACAGGAGTAAGCTCGGCAACAGGCGTTAAAACTCCGGTCCTTCCCACCTGGATAACAATATCTTCAACCTTCGTTGTTACCTGCCGAGCCGGAAATTTATAAGCGACGGCCCAGCGCGGGCTTTTCAGCGTCGATCCCAGGCGCTCCTGTTGTTTAAGCGAATTAACCTTAATGACCACCCCGTCGACCTCATAAGGAAGCTGGTCCCGCTCTTTTTGCTGCCTGAGGCAATACTCGATTACCTCGTCTATAGACTTGCACAAACCGCTTCGTTTATCGACGCAGAAACCCCATTTTCTTGCCCTCTCCAGAAACTCCCACTGGGAGCGGATCTCTGCCCCGCCTTCCATCGAACCGAAAGAATGGATAAAACAATCCAAGCTTCTCTGAGCGGTTATCCTTGAGTCTAAGAGTTTCAGAGTTCCGCTCGCCGCATTACGCGGATTGGCAAATAAAGTTTCCCCTTCCTGTTCGCGGGATTTATTCAACTCCAAAAAAGATTTTCTATTTATATAGACTTCCCCTCGAACCTCAAGAAACATTAATGAACCTTTATCAGATAAATTCAAGTTTAGAGGAACGGAGCGTACCGTCCGGATATTAGGGGTAACGTCTTCTCCAGTCAAACCGTCGCCTCTTGTCGCTCCCAAAGAAAGCTCGCCTTTCTCATAGGTCAAACAAACGCTTACCCCGTCGATCTTAAGCTCGCAAACATACTCTATTTCCTCCCCACCGATATTTTTTTCAACCCTCTGTTGCCATAGCTTAATTTCCTCGACAGAATAAGTATTATCCAAAGAATACATCTTTGTCTTATGATTAACGGTATCCGCCGCTTTTTCCAGTTTCGCTCCGACCCTTTGGCTGGGGGAATTTACGCTCCTTAATTCCGGAAAATTATTTTCTAAGCTTACCAATTCCCGTATCAGATCGTCATATTCCTTATCGGAGATAACCGGCTGGCTTAAAGTATAATATTTATAATTATGCTCTTCGATCAAGCGGGACAAATTCTTTATCTTTTCTGCGGCTTTTGTTTTATCCATAAATTACTGGCCTACTGCTAGCCTCCTGATCAAAAATTCCGGTAAGCCGGCTATATACATCTTGCCCTGGCATGCAGATATATCATATGAAACCCTTTTAATTTCTACGGTCATCAAATCCGGATCGAAGATACAAAATGCCGCGCGGGGGTCATTATCCCTCGGTTGCCCGACGCTACCGACATTAACAATATATTTTGCCTTCCTATCGAGATAAAGCTTCTTGCCTTCGGTCAAAGCGATAACCCTTCCCTTCTGGGCAAATACTTGCGGGACATGCGTATGCCCGATAAAACAAACATTTTTGGCCATCAAGAAAAAGGTGTCGGCGGAATCCCTGATATCATCTAAATACCGGAATCTTTGCGGGTAATCCAAAGAGCCGTGGGTTAAAACAAAATCATTACACTCAGTAGATAACGGAAGTCCGCCTAGAAATTCCTTATACGGGACGGGCAATCTTTCTGTCGTCCATTCCACAGCTGATTTGGCCTGGGTGTTAAATTCGTCGAAGGCGATTTTACCGGCAACCGCCCAATCATGGTTACCGGCGATACAGGTTATATCTTCGCTTTTTATTATATCAATGCAATTTTTTGGGTCTGGTCCGTATCCTACCACATCTCCGGAACAGAATAACTTTCTCGCCCCCGAATCACGGCAAGCTTGCAGAACCGACAACAAAGCCTCCCGGTTGCTGTGAATATCGGCAAAAATGGCATAACGCATCGGGGCCTATCCTCTTTACCCGGATTTTGCATTAGACCCGCACCCGCGGGGCTACGCAAAATCCGCCCAAAGGGCAGCGGCGTTCCGACAAAGCCGGAACTATGCTGGGTTCGCCGATTTCCTCCAAAAGCATTTAGATTAATCGGCATACACTGATTTCTTCTGAATCTTTTATTCAAGGTAAAATCAGGTACCCCGCAAAGCGACTATAGTAAATTTTGCATTTTTCTATGTGCGCCTAATCGTCGCACTGTTATTTGTAATGCAAAATTTGGGTTTAATGCATTATTTCAAAGGAAACGAATTCTTTTAATGATTCGGAATAATCAATTTCTTTTTTTCTGATATTCGAGGCGAACTCGCGCTCCACTTCCCGGAATAAATCATCGATAGATTCCTGCTTTCCCTCGGCAAGAATCTCGACCCTTCCGTCTTGTAAGTTCCTGACCCAGCCATGCAGGTTAAACTCCCGGGCATAGTTCCTTACCGTATAACGGAAACCCACCCCCTGCACCATTCCCGAATAAAAAATATGGGCCCGGACCATGACATAAATCCCTATTTAAAAATCCTATAAGCGACCAGCGGATATTTGAATTTCTCGCCGTTATAAGTCTTCACCGAAGCAATGATAACCAAAATCAAATTAGCTACGCCGGTTATTATCGCCAAAGGAATTAAAAAGACCGTGACCATGAATATAACCGCATAAACTGTCATGTTGATTTGAAAGTTTATGGCTTCTTTAGCCTCATCGTCAACAGACGGGATTTCGTTTTTCTTCAGAAACCAGACAACCAGCGGCCCTACTATGCTTAACCCAAGGACCCAAGGAAGCAAAATATTAGCTAAAGCGCTTCCGTGGGATACAGCCGCCCATAACCTTTCTTGATTCTGTGTTTTATTTGTCGTCATGTGCCCTCCTTGGTTTTATTTTGTGAAGATGATCCTGCAATGTCCCCATCGGGCAAATCGCGCACCAGGCCCGATGACGCGTAGCGAGGCCTAAAAAAATCGCTAAAACGGTTGTAATTAAACACATCGTCACAAAGACCGCCCCGATAGCCTTTAGCGCACCGCCGGTATTTATCATTTGATAAGACAAAAAAGCTATAAACGAAAAAATACTGCCCAGCGAAACGGTTGCTTCACGAACACTTTCGGGAAAGGCCTATTCAGGCTGATTTTAGCTAAAATAATATCCAAAAACGATCCGCGCGGGCAAACATTAGAACACCAATAACGACCCTTATAAAAAGATAATGGCAAGAAAAACAGCATCATACCTAAAACTAAAAATCCCAAATAAGGGAAAAATAATCCGCCGATAACGATAAGCGGCAGAAACCAGATCATCACATATCGAATGATTTTCATTATTTAGACTTCCTTCCTTTCCGCAATGCCTTAATTAAGAATTAGAACATAACCCCAAAAGCATAATCCAGTTCCGACGATATAATTGTTGTAATTATCATACCTTCCCGGTATCGGGGCCGAAGCATTGGTTTTTTTAGTTTTAATATACATTCAACCCTATAAAATTTACCTTATAAACATGGGATACGCTTATAGACATATGGTCGATAGGAAGAATAAAATCGGGAAGGCGGGGTTTGAACCCGCGACCTCAACGTCCCGAACGTTGCGCGCTAAGCCAGCTGCGCTACTTCCCGTGTTAGTATTTATATTAGAATGAAGTTTACAATAACTAGGATAGATTAGTTTAGCAAAAAGCAGATACTTCGTCAAATAATTGTCAAGAATAAAGCATGGCGCGGGAATAACTTATGTTACTTTATGAGCCCCATCAAAAATAATGCTAAAAAAGCCTCTTACTAAACAAGCTTAAAATCAATCTGTTTGAACTGATTTTTCATAAATATAATATCTCATCAAACCTTTATCTCCTAACGCCCGATAACAATCAATTATTTGGTCATAAAGCGTTTGATTGTGAGGATCAACGATCAAGGCCGCTCTTAAAATAAGGAGGGCATCCTTATAAGCAGAAAGAGAAACATAAAGCCTTGCCAACGTAATATAAGCAACAATATTATTAGGGTCTTGCGTTAAAGATTGCCGGAAGGAATTTATGGCCAAAGAGATATTCCTAATATCCTTTAAACTCATTTTAGAATACATCAATCCTTCACGCATAAGCTCCAATGACTTTTCTTGCCTGGTAACAGGAACTTCAATTTTCGCATCAAACGTCCGAACATAATCATATTTAACCGTTTCCTTTCGTAAAGATTCTTCGACAATCTGCCAGAACCCTAAGGCTGAGGCGAAATTATATTCAAAAAGCGGGGTTTGGTCGCTAATTCCTCTGGTCGGCCGCCATAATTCATGCGTCCTGATCGTCGTAAAGGCATTAAATATAAAACACAATATCAAAGCAAGGCAAATCAATCGCCTTACAATCATGGTACGATCTATTCTATTAAATTCTAAATAAATAAATATCGCAAAAGCCGTATAATAAAAAACCATAGAATAAATCATGTAATAATCATAGAAATTAGGAGTATTTCTTAAAGAAGACAAAAGATCCATGACGAAACCTATCAAAAACAGATAGCCTGCAAACAAATAATTTTTACGAGCCGGTTTATTCTTGTCCCATATCGCGCGCGCGAAAGCTAAAACAGTAAATAAAAAAACAAGGTGAAGGAGATTGGCCTTCCCAAGCATTAAAAAACGGCCGTAAAATCCATAGATCTTTAACCAAAGCGCTTCAAAAGGAATATTGCTGCGGTGGATCTGGCTATCCCCATTTGAAAAAATATTTAAAAAAATAGAATAAAAAAGGTTATGAGTATTGCTTAAATATTGAGAAAAAGTCTGTGAAAGCGGCCATAAAACAAGAAAAATTGAGATAATCCATCCTATAAAAAGCCCATTACAGAATAAGCCGTTAAAGAACCACTTTGAAATCCATCTGTTCTCTGATGGCCGCAAATAATATGACCTTCCCCAATTCAGTGGACAGGTTGTTTAGCTAGAGCCGCTCGTTTTTC
>JADFZM010000090.1 GCA_015232535.1 Candidatus Omnitrophota bacterium | reverse complement strand
CGATTTACCGCTTCCCGTTGGGCCGGTGACCAAGATCATCCCGAAAGGCTTCCTGACCGCTTCTTTGAAAACAACCAAGGACTTCTCCGTGAAACCAAGCCCGTCGAGCCCTACGGATAAATTGACCTTATCTAGAATGCGCAGGACAATTTTCTGCCCGAATATGGTTGGTAGCATCGAGACGCGAAAGTCAATTTCCTTACTGCCGATCCGCAGCTTGAAACGCCCGTCCTGCGGGACCTGGGAAGAGGTGATATCGATACGCGAAAGGATCTTGAGCCTGACCGTTACCGCATTTTGATTGTCCTTCGGGAGGTTAAATACATCGTGCAGGACACCGTCGACACGAAAACGCACCCGGATCGATTCCGCCATTGGTTCGATATGGATATCGGAAGAGCGCTGTTTTATCGCCTCTTTGATGATCAAATTAACGATCCTGATTATCGGGGCCTCTTCGCTCTGCCCCACAACACCGTCGATGTTCTCCGTCACGTCACGCTCGTCTACGATAGTAAAATCGCCGGCGTCAATATCTTTTGCGATCTCTTTGACCGTAGCCGCGTCTTTCGATCCGTAAAAATTATCAATAGCCTTTTGGATGTCTGTCTCGGTACTCATGACGACATCGATTTCCTTCCCGGTCAGATTCTTCAAATCGTCGATTATAAAGATATTGAGCGGGTCAAATAACGCAACCGTTAGTGAATGCCCTAAAGATGACAAAGGGACAAGATTATACTGCCTGGCAATGCGCTCGTTTATGATCTCCTTTAGCGAAGGGTCTATCTTATACTTGCCGAGGTTAATGAATGGGACCCCGAATTCTTCTACGAGAATGGAAAGGAACTGCTCTTCTTTGATCAGCTGAGCCTCAACCAGCGCTTTACCCAAACTTATCCCTTTTTTCTTTTGGACAAATATCGCATTGTCGATATCTTCGCCCAGGATGCTATATTTATCCTTCAGGACCTGGATTATTCTGTCTTTTAAAGTATTAGCCATGAATTAACTCTCAACAACAACATATTAAATAACCGTTTATTCCTCGTCGCGGGCGGTTATCCTTAAGACCTCTTCTAGCGTGGTCGATCCCGCCAAAGCCTTGGCGAGCGAATCCTCCCGCATGGTCCGCATCCCTTCCTGCCGCCCCGCCTTTTTCAGTTCAACCTCACCGACATTACGCAAAATCAATTCTTTTATCGTCGTGGATAATATCAATACCTCGGTAATACCCACTCTGCCCTTATAGCCAGAGCCGAAACACTTTTTGCATCCTTTTCCCCGGTATAGCTTTACCAGGTTCTTATTCGGTACCATTTTGCCTAGACCGACCTTATCTACGACCTCCGGTGTCAATATATAATTTTCTTTGCAATCTTCGCATATTCTCCTTAATAACCTCTGAGCTACTATCGCTAAAACCGAGGAACAGATCAAAAAAGGCTCCACGCCCATATTCACCATGCGAACAACCGACCCCGCGGCGGTCGTTGTGTGAAGAGAGCTTAAAACCAAATGCCCGGTCAAGGCCGCCTTGACAGCTATATCAAGGGTCTCCGAATCACGGATCTCTCCGATCATGATTATGTCGGGATCTTGCCTTAAAATCGACCTTAAAGAAGAGGAGAACGTCAGCCCTAAATGCGGCTTGACATTCACCTGGTTCAATCCCTTCATTTGGTATTCGACCGGGTCCTCTACGGTGACAATGTTTTTATCGGGGGAGTCAACGTATTTCAGTACCGAATAGAGAGTCGTAGTCTTGCCGCTACCCGTCGGACCGCAGGTCAGGATCATGCCGTGCGGCCGATGGGCACACTGCTTAAGCCTTTCAAGGGCGTTCGGTTCAAACCCGAGAGTCTCGATATTCAAATTCGCCCCGCCCTGTTTGTCTAAAACACGCAAAACAATCTTTTCGCCCATTGCCGTCGGTAAAACACTGACTCGAAAATCAACCTCACGGTTTTTCCCCAGCATGGTCTTAAATCTCCCGTCTTGCGGCAGGCGGTGTTCGGAGATATCAAGGTTGGAAATAACTTTGATGCGGGAGATCATCGGGTCATTGAGCACTTTCGGCATCCGGTCTATTTCCCTTATTTCTCCGTCCACTCTGTAACGTACCCGCACGGTAGTTTCCATCGGTTCGATGAATACATCGCTCGCCTTCGCCGTGACCGCCTGATGGATAATAGTATCGACCAGTTTAATTATCGGAGCTTCGTCCTTGAGTTCCTCAACTACATTCTTGCCGGCCTCTGCACGGGTAACATTCACCACCTCTACGTCTTCCGCTTCTTGGATATCTTTTATGATTTCATTTAGTTGTTCAGTCGTTTCCTCTTCGCTTTGATCAAAATAATATTTCTGAATTGCGGATTCGATTTCTTTCTGCCGGCTGATTATAGGGGTGATAGCATAGCCGGTCAAAGCTTTGACATTATCGATCGCGAATATATCCAGCGGATCGGCCATCGCGAGGGTAAGGTTATCACCCATGAGTGATATCGGGATAATCTGATACCGGATAGCAGATTCCCGGGAAATCAATTTCACAACTTGGGGGTCAATCTTAAGGCGGGAGATGCTGATCGGGGGCAAACCCAATCCTTCGCTTAAAACCTGGGTGAGGGCATCTTCATCAACAAGCTTTAGGCTGACCAATACTTTCCCTAGTTTTTCCCCGGAATTTTTTTGCTGATCTAAAGCCTTATCGAGGTTCTGCTGGGAGATAATATTATCGCGCAATAAGATTTGAACGATACGGTCTTTGAGTGAGCTCATTGGAGGTTACTTGTAATAATTGCTGATAACCTGTTTGACTTCGGTCGCCGTGCTTACAAAAATTTGGACGGTGCAACCGGTGATCTTCTCAACCTCTTCAATCGCCTGAGTATTTAAGGGGTTCGCCATCGCGAGCGTTATATTCTTACCGATTTTGTCTATCGGGATAAGTGTGTATTTTCGGCATACATCCCCCGAAAGAGAAGCGGCGATATCTTTGTCTATCTCATAATTTAATAAAGGCAAATATGGAAAGCCGTACTGGCAGGTCAAAGCCTGGGCGATATCGCGCTCGGTAGCAAAATTTAATTCAACTAAAGCCTCGCCTATCATGCATCCGTTTTTCTCCTTATATTCTAGGGAAAGATTAAGCTGCTCTCGGGTAATAACGCCCCGCTCGATCAAAAGCTCTCCGAGTTGCTTGGTTGAGGTTCTTTTAAACTCTTTCATTGGTTCTTTCTAATAGTATTAATACTAGATTTTCTAATTTTTTGATTTTACTATACAAACCGCCAAATAACAAATGATAATTAACAAAGCGAAATAAATGCGAAATAAAACTACTCCCTCGGGCTCAAATTAAAATATCGACCTTTTTCGGCTTAGATTCAGCATAAAACCCATAAAAATCATAAAAACAAGAAATGAAGACCTTCCGTAACTTACCAACGGAAGAGTTATTCCCACTATCGGGAAAAGACCGATCACCATCCCGATATTGATAACGACCTGCAAAGCCAAGATCGCCGTAATCCCCGAGGAAAGAAGAATACCGAAACGCTCTCTTATGTTCTCGGCAATATTCAGACAAACTAATATGAGGCGAAGATACAAAAAAAGCAGTATCAAGGCTCCGATAAGCCCCCACTCCTCTCCTATCACCGAAAAGATGAAATCAGTATGGCGTTCGGGTAAGAAATTGAGCTGATTCTGTGTCCCGGAAAGCCAACCTTTACCGAAGATCTGCCCGGACCCGACCGCAATCTTCGATTGGATTATCGTATACCCGGCCCCTAAAGGGTCCCGATTAGGATTTAAGAAAACTAATAACCTATCCTTTTGATATGGCTTAAGAACATGGTCCGAGAGCGGCTCCCAAAAGAAACATAGTAAGATAGCGGCGGAAAATAACAAGGAGAAGAAGCCTATATAACGCCCGTCGATCCCGGAGACAAATAACATCGCGAACAAAACTCCGAATAAAAGAAGTGCCGTCCCGAGATCCGGCTGGGCATAGATAAGAAGCATGTAAACACCGGTAATAAAAAGCGGCACTAAAAAATCGATGCAAATACCCCTAATCATAGAAAAAACGCTAAAAATCAAGAACGGTTTTCTGCTAGTAAAATAACGCGCTAAAACAAGGATCAAAGATAATTTGGCGATTTCCGATGGCTGAAAGTTCAGAACCCCGACTTCGATCCAGCGACGGGCACCCAGGATATGCCTGCCGCTAAAAAGGACAAACAATAAAAGCAACAAATTTATAAAATAAAATATATAGGCCGCATCATAAAATTTGCGGTAATCAATACGCCCCAGGAAAAACATCAAGAAAATACCCAGCAGGCAAAAGTGGAGCTGGTCGAAGAAAACCTGCCGGGAAACTCGGATATTTTCATATGACGCGCTATAAAGGGCCGCTAATCCAAAAACAATTATTGCCAAAACATAGAACCAGATTTTTATCCAATTGTTCCTGTCCATTTTAAAGAAGTCCGTTCTCCCGCATTTTTAACATTATCTGCCTGGCAAGCAAACAAGCATTTTGTGAAGACCCCCCGAATTCGAGAAATACACAAAAAGTTATATTGCGTTTTGTGCCTCGGGCATACCCGACGAACCAGGCGTGCGGCTCGCTTTTCGAACCTGTCTGGGCTGTCCCGGTTTTCCCGGCTACGAACAAATTATCTATTGCAGCGACATGAGCTGTCCCCGAAAATTCGGTCACTGTTGCCCGCAAAGATTTATTCATCGCCTCAAAAACCGATCGGTTTATCAAAATACGCTGAAAGCTCTTAAAACGCGAATCAACAATTTCCCCGATTGATTTTATCACATGCGGTTGAACGATCTTTCCCTCGTTGGCTACGATAGCCATCATTTTAACAAGCTGCACGGGCGTCGACAAAACATCGCCCTGGCCAATAGACATATTTATCGTGTTTCCCGTGTACCATTTTTTCTGCTTAAAGATAGTTTCCCTCCGAGATGGGATATTCCCGGGTTCTTCGTAAGGCAGGTCAATATGCGTATGAAGACCCAAGCCGAGCATTTTAGCATAATGAGCGATTATATCGGAGCCTAAAATTATACCTAAGTTATAAAAATAAACATTGCATGAATGGGCGATAGCCTGAAGAAGGTTTTGCGGTCCGTGAGAATGAGTACAGCCAAAAGTAATTCCTCCTTTTTCAAGAGACCCGTTGCAGGTAAAATTCGTATTTGCCGAAACCTTCTTTCTTTCAAGGCCAGCCAAGGCAACCGGGACTTTAAAAGCCGAACCGGGTGGGTACGCTGCGCTTATTGCCCGATTAATAAGGGGCGATTTTACATCGTTCAACAACGTTACTTTTTCTTTACTCCTTTTCGAATCGATAAAAATATTAGGGTCAAAAGAAGGATTATTCGTCAAGCCCAGCACCTCTCCGGTGTCGGTTTCCATTATCACAACAGAGCCGTTTATACCGAACAAAGACTCTTCGATAATTGACTGCAATTTCGCATCTATCGTAAGCTGTATGTCTTGCCCCTTTTTAGGCTCTTTCCAGCCAAGAAGCCTAACCTGCTCGCCGGCGCTATTTATCTCGACCTGCAAACCACCTTCCTCGCCTTTAAGATAAGCGTCATAATACTCCTCAACCCCCGAATAACCTGTTATGCTCTGAGGAGAAAAACCGTAGTCCTTAAACTTCGCGAGCCTGGATCTATCCGTTCTGCCGACGTAACCCAAAACATGGGCGCTATTAGCGCCCAAAGGATAGAAACGGCGGAAACTCTCCTCTACAAGCAGGCCCGGATGTAAATATTTCTCTTCTTCAATCCTTATCGCTTGCTCTCTTTTTATGCTTTCAGCTATCACTACCGGAACAAAATCTCCGCGGCCTTTATTCCTCCGGTAATTATCCTCAAGCTTTTTTTTGTCTGTCTCTAGGGCTTCTGAAAGAAAATTAATAAGCCCTAAGGAATTCTTTATTTCCTGCGGAATAACTAAAACATTGTAACTTAATTCATTATCGGCCAGTACGGTATTATTGCGGTCATAGATCTTTCCCCTCCATCCCTGCAAGGGGATTACCCGAATACGGTTAAAAGCGCTCAGCTTGTAATAATATGCTCCGCGGATCGCCTGAAGATAAAAAAGATTTATGACAATCACCGCGAAAAGGAAAATAACCGAATATTTGATTATCTTAATACGCATTTTTCGAGGACATATTTTACCGGCTTATAAAAAAACAGGGCCAAAACAATGTTGGGGGCGATTGCATACCTAAAGGCCTCCGGGAAAGAAATATCCTTTAGATAGCTATAGAAGACAAAATTGATAAGCTCATTAAAGCACAGGACCAAGAAAACAGTCCAAACCCTGGAAAAACCCGAATGCGGATGATAAAAATATTTTCTCAAAATAAATAAAAGTCCGGCACAGGAAAGAAAAGATAGCGTATTAATTCCCGACAAAGATGTTAACAAGCTGTCTTTAAATATACCGCTTGTGACTGCGGCGAAAAAACAATATCTAAAGTCCAGATACAACCCCAAGAGAATAATATAAGCCAGCATCAGATGCGCGGTAAATCGGCCCTCAGAAAGACCAAAAACGAAAACTTCTCCGGCATAAAAACCGGCGGCTAAAAGAAATATTAAGGCATATCTTTTTATATTGCTCATACTCTACCTTGCTTATTTTATAACCAAAACCTCTTCGAGTTCAGACAAGGAAACTCCGGGCCTTATGATACACTCAACCTCATTAGTATCGGGAGTGATATTCACCTGCGCCACCTCTCCGACCAAAAGGCCCTCGGGAAAAGCGTTACTTAATTTTGAGGTCACTATCTTATCGCCGATCTTTATCCCGCCCAATTCTTTAATATAGCGCATACGGCACAGCCCTTGTAATGTACCAGAGATAAGTCCGCTCTTGCGCGACTCCTGAGCCAGGGCGGCTACACTAAATTGCGGATCGGTAAGTAGCATTACTTTGCTTAAGTTTTTTTCCGTTTCCGCCACTTTCCCGATTATCCCGGATGAATTCACAACCCCCATCCCAACCTTTACTCCGTCGCGCGAACCTTTATCGATAACAACCACCGAATTCCATCGGGAAGGGTCCCGTCCGATCACATTAGCCGCAACCGAAGGTTTTATAAGATTTCGCTTGAACTCAAGCAGCTTCTCCAGGCGGTTATTAGCCTTAATAAGCTCCTCAAGCCCGATCAGCCGAGATTCTAATAACTTAAGCTCATTTTTCATCAGCCTGTTCTCGGATATTGTGCGGCGGTAATTAGCGATATTTTTTATTTCCCGAAAAGGATTTTGCAGCCACCCCGAAGGAAGAGAAAACAAATTCAAAAACCTGATTCTGGTTTCTATAAACAGTTTACTGCTGGAAAAAAGAAGTATTAGTGCAATAAGGGCAAGAAGTGGAAATATTAATTTCTTATGATTTCGTCTATACACACTGTTTTATTTCCGACACCCTGCGAAGCGCAGGGTTATTAATCGTAAGAATTCGGGTTAAAACTCTAATTTCGTGGGGACAACAATCCTTCGCCTTAAAGCCAAGGGCATGTTAAGCATCTGACCCGTTCCCATAACAACCGCAGTCAGAGGGTCATCGGCAATATGAACGGGCAAGCCGGTCTCATCGGCGATCCTTTTATCCAACCCCCTTAAGAGCGAACCGCCTCCGGCCATAACTATGCCCCGGTCTATCAAATCCGCCGCCAACTCCGGCGGTGTTTGCTCTAAAGTAGTCTTTGAGGCATCGACAATCGCCTGTACCGGGTCCTGCAAAGCCTCTCTAATCTCTCCCGAAGTGATCTGGACGGTCTTAGGCAAACCCGAAATAAGGTC
>JADFZM010000008.1 GCA_015232535.1 Candidatus Omnitrophota bacterium | reverse complement strand
GTATTTGAGCATCTTAATGGCCGAATGGCTATTAAACATGGCAAACAAAAATTGAGTTATCAGTTAATTACTCAACGACCCGAGCGGGAAGTTAAACCGCGTAAGATAAACTCACGTATACGTTATGTGCCGCCTAAAAATTCTCCTTGGCGTAGATTTACAATCGGACGTAGGCGTGTATTTCAAAATTAGGACATTTCTATTTTGGTAAAACTAGGACATTTCTATTTTGGCTTGACAGTTCCCTTATTTTTTATTTGCACTAAAACCTTTGTATAGTATAATTACTCAGCTAAACTTATAAATATCAATATAATACGGAGTGTAGCGCAGATGGCTAGCGCACTTGTATGGGGTACAAGAGGTCGTGGGTTCAAATCCCACCGCTCCGATTAATAATAATAAAAAAGGTGAATAATGGATAAGCCCGATAATAGAAACGGCAGGCAAACCGAAAGAAGAGGGTATAGCCGCATAAAGAAAAACTATATTCTCACTTATTTCAAAAAAGATGACCCAAATGATATTTATGAGATAACTCAGCTGAAGAATATTAGCTTAGGCGGAATGTGTTTTGTGACTACAAAGAAAATCGCTCCGGGTACTTTTGTCGGGATTAATTTACAAACTCCTTATATATCTGAAGTTACAAATGTTAACGGCAAGATACTAGAATCTCACGAAAAAGCGAAAAATATTGTTTACGAAACAAGGCTTCAGTTCGAAGAATTGAAGCCTGAGGCGGAATTTGTTTTGAAAACTTTAATAAATTATTTCTTAGACGGAGAGAAGGAAAAGAATGAATAAGCTTAATATCGGGCTGATCGGTTACGGGGTTGTGGGAAGCGGTGTAGCCAAACTCTTAAACCAGAGGAAGAATTATATCCGCAATAAATTCAAGACTGAATTTGCCATAAAATCGGTTTGCGATGTGAAGATCAGTAAAAGGGACACCTCCGGATTGGGCCGGGCATACTTAACTACCAAATTCGAAGATATCCTAGAGGACAAGTCTATTGACTGCGTTGTTGAGTTAATAGGCGGCCTTCATCCGGCTAAAGAAATAATAACGGGCGCTCTTAAACGCGGCAAGCATGTTGTGACCGCCAATAAAGCGGTCATATCCACCTTCGGCAGGGAGCTTTTCCGGTTGGCCAGGGAGAAAAAAAGGAACATCTATTTTGAGTCTTCCGTGGGAGCTGGGATACCCATTATCAAAGGAATAACCGAAGGCATAGCCGGTAATAAAGTGCAGCGGCTTTACGGCATAATTAACGGTACCTGTAATTTCATTCTCTCGGAGATGACAAAAAATAAGATCACTTTTTCTCAGGCGCTTAAGCTTGCTCAGAAAAAGGGCTACGCCGAAAGTAATCCGGTATTAGATATCAACGGAATGGATTCGGCGCATAAACTGGCGATTCTAACATATCTTGCCTTCGGTAAATTCATCAAAGGCGAAGATATTTACAAAGAAGGCATAAAAGATATTTCGCACGCCGATATCGAATATGCCGATTCCCTGGGTTTGGTTATCAAGCTGCTTACAATCGCTAAAAAGGAGAACGACCGGATCGAAGCCCGTGTGCATCCGACGCTGATACCGAAGGAGCATCCCTTGGCGTCTATAAACGGCGTTTACAACGCGATTTATTTGGATGCCGACCCGTTAGGAGAGCTCATGATATCCGGTCAGGGTGCCGGTCAGATGACCGCGGCCTCAGGGGTTGTGAGTGATCTTATTAACTTGGCATCTAAAGATTACGATGAGAATTTGATTTGCAATATATACAGCGAGGCAAAAAATGTTCGGATTAAGGCGATAAATAATGTCCAGACAAGGTTTTATATCCGTCTGCAGGCTATTGATAAACCAGGTGTTCTATCGAAAATAACCGGCATACTGGGAAAGCACGGTATCGGTATAAATTCCGTCACTCAAAAAGCCCATAATTGGATGGCGGCAGTTCCGGTTGTTATGTTGACCGATTATATAACCGAGAAAGAATTACGTCAGGCGCTGGATAAGATAGCCGAACTTTCTATCATTCGGAAAAAACCGGTCGCGATTCGAATGGAAAAATTATGAGCCATAAAGGCGTAATCGAGCAATACAGGAAGTTTCTCCCGGTCGGCGACAAAACCCCGGTAGTTACTTTGTTGGAGGGGGATACTCCGCTTATTCCTTCTAAGTGTTTGTCTGAATTAACTGGCCTGGAAGTTTTTTTAAAATATGAAGGGCTCAATCCGACCGGCTCGTTTAAGGACAGGGGAATGACTATGGCCATATCAAAGGCCTTGGAGGATAAGGCAAAGGTCGTCATCTGCGCTTCGACGGGTAACACTTCAGCCTCGGCTTCGGCGTATGCCGCTCGCGCCGGGATGAAAAGCGTTGTCTTGATCCCCGAGGGCAATATCGCCTTAGGCAAGCTGGCGCAGGCCATGATCCATAATGCCCAGGTCATTGCGATTAAAGGCAACTTTGACCAAGCTTTGACTTTGGTCAAGGAGATATCACAGAAGTATCCTATAGTTCTTGTTAATTCAGTTAACCCTTTTCGTATAGAAGGGCAGAAGACCGCATCTTTTGAGATTTGCGACAATTTGGGAGACGCGCCTGATTTTCATGCCATTCCTGTGGGTAATGCGGGTAATATCACCGCCTATTGGAAAGGCTATAAAGAATATTTCGAAAATAAATCTTCCAGGAAGCTTCCTAAGATGCTTGGTTTTCAGGCGGCCGATTCAGCGCCTATAGTTTATGACAAGATTATCGATAAGCCGGAAACTATTGCCACCGCAATCAGGATAGGAAATCCTGCCAGCTGGAAACAGGCTGTTGCCGCCCGGGATGAATCGGGAGGGCTGATAGATATAGTTACAGATGAGGAAATTATCGAAGCATATAAGATGCTTGCAAAGTATGACGGAGTTTTTGTGGAGCCGGCATCAGCCGCTTCAGTTGCGGGGGTGATCAAGCTAAGGAAGAAGGAATATTTTAAGGGGAAAAAGGGGAGAATTGTTTGCACTTTGACCGGCCATGGCCTAAAAGATCCGAATATCGCGATCAAAAATGTTTCCCAGCCGGTCTCCGTCGAAGCCAAGTTAAAAGACCTTTTGGATGTTATAGGGTTATAAAGTTCTTTCACATATGAAAAGAAGCAAACTTAAATCAATGAAGTTTTTAGTTACTTGCGGAGCGACCTGGGTTCCGATTGATGATGTTAGGGTTATAAGCAATATTTCATCCGGGGAAATGGGGCAGCTTATCACCTTAGAGTTAATTAAGAAAGGGGCAAAGGTAACATTGCTCATGGGCCCGGTAACTGTTCGGCTTGATCTAAAAGGAGTACAAATTCTTAATTATAAGTTTTTTGATGAAATATCCTCCTTGCTCAAAAAAGAGCTTAAAAAAGGTTATGATTTTATTATCCACGCTGCAGCAGTGTCCGATTATAAGCTAAAGAGTGCATATACAGGCAAGATTGACTCAAAAAAGAAGAGTTTGAGGCTTGAGCTTATCCCGTCGGAGAAGATAATAAATTCAATAAAAAAGATTTCACCCGGATCAAGATTAGTAGGGTTCAAGTTGGAGGAAGCTTTGACCTCAGCAACGGCGAAATTTAAAGCTAAAGGATTAATTAAGCAGTCCGGTTGCGACTTGGTTGTGGCCAATAGTTTTACTAAGGGCGAATACAGGGGTTTTATAATTGACAGAAATTCGGTCATTTTATCAGAGCAGTACAATAAAAAGAATTTAGCTAAGGAATTGGTAAAGGCTTTGGAGCGGACATAAATGAAATACATTGTCATAGTTCCTGATGGAATGGCAGATAATCCAATCCCCGCATTGGGCGGAAAGACTCCGCTTGAGGCGGCAAGAAGGACCAATATGGATTTCCTCGCCAAAAACGGTTCCGTCGGCGTAGTGCGTACGATTCCCGAAGGTATGGCGGCCGGATCCGATGTAGGCAATATGTCGCTTCTCGGTTATGACCCGAGGAAATATTTGGCCGGCCGGGCTGCTTTGGAGGCCGCCAGCATGGACCTGCAACTCAGCTTAGATGAGGTCGCTTTCCGGACAAATTTGGTCACTATTTTTGACAATGTGATGGAGGATTACAGCGCCGGGCACATTAAAACTAAAGAAGCGGCGGTCTTGGTCGAAGAGCTTAACAAATCGCTGTCCACAAAAGATATAAGGTTTGTGGCCGGGAAAAGCTATCGCCATCTGGCGGTCATAAAATCCAGCGATCCGCAAAATTATCTGAAGCTTAAAACGACTCCTCCGCACGATATTCTAGGGAAAGAGATCGGGGCTTTTCTGCCCAAGGGAATGCATAGCGAGGATATAATCAAGCTTATGGAACAGTCTAAGGAAGTATTAAAATCACACCCTATAAATCAGGTGAGGATCGACTTAAAGGAAAACCCGGCTAACATGATCTGGCTTTGGGGGCAGGGTGTTAAGCCGACACTGCCGTCATTTAAAGAGAAATACGGGCTCGACGGGGGGATCATATCCGCGGTTGATTTAGTGAACGGGATAGGCAAGACAATCGGGCTTGAGATCATTAAAGTACCGGGTATAACCGGCTATTATGATACGAATTATCTGGGGAAGGCGGAATATGCCCTTTCAGCCCTTAAGAAAAAAGATTTTGTTTTTATCCATATTGAAGCACCCGATGAAGCCGGCCATAACGGCGATATCCGGGCTAAAATAGAAGCTATCGAGCAGATTGATAAAAATATCGTCGGGACTATCCTTAATCATTTCAGCGAAACGGATGATGTGAGGATTATGGTCTTGCCCGACCATCAAACCCCGATTGAATTGCGCACTCATACCGATAAACCGGTAGGAGTCGTCCTGTGGGGGAAGAATATCCCTCATGACGGAGGGGAGGAATTCACCGAGAAAAGCGCTGAAGAAAAAGAGCTACGCTTCGATAACGGCGAAGATTTGATGAATTATTTTACTAAAAAGCATCTTTAATGCTAAGGAGGACGGGAAAAAGAAATGGATAAGTATATTGTTGTCCAAAAATTCGGGGGTTCATCGGTGGCCAATATCGACCGGATAAAGGCTGTCGCAAAAAGGATAGTCGAGTCAAAGACGAAGAATAACCACCTGGTTGTTGTTGTTTCCGCGATGGGTGATACGACCGATGAGATCGAGGAGATGGCATACGCTGTCAGTAAAAACCCTCCCGAGAGGGAAATGGATATGCTTATGTCCACGGGAGAGCAGATCTCCTGCGCTCTTTTGGCTATCGCCGTCAAAGAACTGGGCCATAAGGCGATTTCTTTCACCGGGAACCAGGTCGGGATAAGAACCGATAAAAGCCATACCAAAGCGCGTATTGAAACAATTTCCGGGCAGAGGATCCATCAGGCCCTGGCGGAGGGAAAAATAGTTATTGTCGCCGGATACCAGGGGGTGACCGAGGATAATGACATAACGACCTTAGGCCGCGGCGGCTCGGACCTGACCGCGGTTGCTTTAGCCCAGGCATTAAAAGCAAGAGTCTGCGAAATCTTTACCGATGTGGAAGGAGTATATACGACCGACCCCAGGATTGTTCCTTCGGCCAAGAAGATCAAAACAATAACTTTCGATGAGATGCTTGAAATGGCGTCTTTAGGCGCGCAGGTAATGCAGGCGCGCTCGATAGAAGTAGCAAAGAAATATAACATACCAATACATGTAAGGTCCAGTTTTTCCAAGGAGGAAGGCACGATGATAGTAGAAACAACGGATAAGATCGAATCAATCGCCGTAACCGGCATAACCAGTAATACCAAAGAGGCAAAGATCACTATTTGCGCTGTTCCCGACCAGCCGGGAATAGCGGCGCAGATATTTACCGAAGTATCCAAAACAGGAGCTGTCGTAGATACTATAGTCCAGAATGTCAGCCATACCAAGTTGACCGATATATCTTTTACCGTACCGAAAAATGAGCTTGCCAAGGCTTTGACCGCGGCAAAGAAAATCGCGCGAAAAATCAATGCCGGAGAGGTGCTGCACGATAAAAATATCGCCCGGGTTTCGGTCGTCGGATCGGGTATGCGCGCCCATCATGGGATTGCCGCAAAAATGTTTCAAACCTTAGCCAAGAATAAAATCAACATTGATATGATTAGCACCTCAGAAATAAGCATATCCTGTATTATAAAGGAGACCGAGGCTGCTAATGCGGTTAAAGCCTTGCATAAGGTATTTGAGCTTGAAAGGATTTAAAAGATGCCAAAGGTAATTTTGTACGATACGACATTGCGGGACGGCTCGCAGACCGAAGGGATATCCTTCTCGGCCAATGATAAAGTTAAGATCGCCGAGAAACTCGATGAGCTTGGTATTCCCTATGTGGAGGGCGGTTGGCCGGGTTCTAATCCGAAGGACAAAAGTTTTTTTGAGCAGATAAAGAAATCACGGATTAAAAACACGATTATAACCGCTTTTGGCTCAACCCGCCGGGCAAATATCAAACCCGAAGATGACGCTAATCTTAATGCTTTAATAGAGTCAGGGACGGAAACGATAACCATTTTCGGAAAAACTTGGGATTTTCATGTACTGGAGGTTTTGAAGACCACCCTTGATGAAAATATCGAGATGATCAAAAGCTCGGTTGCTTACTTAAAAGGCAAAAAAAGAGAGGTTTTCTACGATGCCGAGCATTTCTTCGACGGTTATAAGAGCAATAGCGAGTATGCGTTAAAGACTATACTCGCCGCTCAAGAAGCTGGGGCGGATACAATAATACTTTGCGATACAAACGGCGGCACGCTTCCAGAGGAGATCGCAATGATCGTCTCCGGAGTAAGAAAATTGACGGAAGTTAATTTAGGAATTCATTGCCATAATGACTTGGGCTTAGCGGTTGCCAATAGCCTCGCTGCAGTTGAGGCGGGCTGTACCCAAATTCAGGGCACTTTTAACGGCCTTGGTGAGCGTTGCGGTAATGCGGATTTGGGGACATTGATCGGGATTTTATCCACAAAAATGAAGACTGAGACTATTCCCCAGGATAATATCAAGAAGCTGATGGAGGCCGCTTATTTTATAAGCGAAACGAGCAATATCAAACTGCCCGGGAATAACCCTTTTGTCGGGCATTCGGCTTTTGCTCATAAAGGCGGGGTGCATATAGACGCGATGCTAAAAAACCCGAAGGCCTATGAACATCTTGACCCGAACCTGATCGGTAACCATCGCCGTTTTATAACCTCCGAGCTAGCCGGCAAAATGCCGATTATAAAAAAAGCGGAGAAACTTAATATCAAGCTCGATAAGGCTTCCCCCGAGGCCAAAAAACTTCTTGAAATAATCCAGGATAAGGAAAATAACGGCTATCAGTATGAAGCGGCCGATGCCTCTTTCGAATTGCTGGTCAAAAAAACACTTAAAGAATACAAGCCTTTATTCAACCTGGAGAGTTTTAAGGTCCAGACAGAAAAACGTTTCGATGGGCGCACCTTTGCCGAGGCGACCGTCCGGCTTAAGGTTAACGGCGAGGAGATGTTCTCGGCTTCCGAGGGGCATGGGCCCGTCGATGCTTTGGATAAAGCTTTAAGGCACGCCCTGACTAAATTTTATCCTTCCTTAAAAGAAATGCATTTGAGGGACTATAAGGTGCGGGTTATCGATTCGAAAGAGGGGACAGCGGCCAAGGTCCGAGTCCTTATCGAATCTCAGGACAGTACTGATTCCTGGACTACCGTCGGCGTACATGAGAATATTATTGAAGCCAGCTGGGAAGCGCTTTTGGACGCAATAGAATATAAAATGCTAAAAGACGGGAAGAAATAGCGCACTGTCTATCAAGTATAAACTACTAAATTAACAAAACCCCGACATTAAATTAGGATTGTCGGGATAAATTCACCCGACAAATTTACAAGCGCTAATGCTGTGTAAATTTGGGGCTCATTTAATGAAAGAATTATATCCGCGTTATAATTTCAAGGAATCCGACGATAAGTGGGCCAAGCTCTGGGACGAGGAAAAAGTTTTTCACGCTTCCTCAAAGAGCGGACAGCCTTCTTACAGTGTCGTTATTCCCCCGCCGAATGTAACAGGAATCCTGCACATGGGCCATGCATTAAACAATACCCTGCAGGATATTATTGTCCGCTTTAAAAGGATGAAAGGTTTTAATACTTGCTGGATGCCGGGCACTGACCACGCGGGGATAGCCACCCAGAATGTTGTCGAAAAACAACTGGCCAAAGAGGGAAAGACCCGCCAGCAAATAGGCCGCGAGGCCATGCTTAAAAGGCTTTGGGAGTGGAAAAGCCAATACGGGGATACTATAATCAATCAGCTCAAGAAGCTCGGCGCCTCCTGCGACTGGCCGCGATCTAGATTTACGATGGATGAAGCGTACAGCGATGCGGTGAATGAGGTTTTTATCTGGCTTTATGAAAAAGGGTTGGTCTACCGCAGCCGATATATAATCAACTGGTGCCCGCGTTGCCTGACCGCGCTTTCGGATGAAGAGGCGGAGCATAAAGAGAAGAAAGGCAATCTTTATTACATCCGTTATCCTTTAAAAGACGATAAAAATAAATACGTAACGGTTGCGACCACCCGGCCCGAAACGATGCTCGGCGACACATCGGTTGCCGTCAATCCCAAGGACCCGCGTTATAAAGATTTCATCGGGAAGAAATTGATCCTTCCTTTGATGGAGAGGGAAATAAATATTATTGCCGATGAATTTGTCGATCCCGCATTCGGCACCGGGGCGGTCAAGGTTACGCCCGCTCATGACCCCAATGACTATGCGATGGGGCTTCGCCACGAATTAGAGTTCCTTAATGTTATGTACCCTGACGCTAAAATAAACGAAAACGGAAAGCATTTTAAGGGGTTGGACCGTTTTGAGGCGAGAAAAAGAATTGTTGAGGAGCTTAAAGCCAAGGGTCTTTTGGAGAAGATCGATGAGCATACCCACTCGATCGGGCACTGCTACCGCTGTGATACCGTTATCGAGCCTTATTTATCCAAACAGTGGTTCGTGAAAATGAAGCCGCTGGCCGAACCGGCATTGGAGGCGGTCAAGTCAGGGAAGATAAAATTCTATCCCGAGCGCTGGACCAAGGTTTATCTTAACTGGATGGAAAATATCCGCGACTGGTGTATCTCGAGGCAGATCTGGTGGGGGCATAGGATCCCGGTATGGTATTGCCCGCAATGCCCGGAGGGAGAAAACATTATTGTAAGCAAGGATAATCCTCCAAAATGCCCGAGGTGCGATTCGAAGGACATTAAACAGGATGAAGATGTACTGGACACATGGTTTTCTTCCTGGCTTTGGCCTTTTGCCACTTTCGGCTGGCCGCAAAAAAACAAGGATTTGGATATTTATTACCCCACAACATCTTTATTTACCGCGTCAGAAATAATTTTCTTTTGGGTCGCACGGATGATAATGGCTGGGCTTGAATTCATGGGAGATATCCCTTTTTCGGATGTGTACATTCACGGCACGGTACGCGATGCGAAGGGGAGGAAGATGTCCAAGTCTTTAGGAAACGCTATCGATCCTTTGGAAATAATCTCCGAATACGGCGCGGACAGTTTACGTTTCAGCTTGATAATAAATTCCGGGCAGGACCTTTTTATCTCTAAAGAAAAATTCGAGATCGGACGTAATTTCGCAAATAAGATATGGAACGCGTCCCGCCTTATTCTGATGAACACCTCCGATTATAACCCGGGATATAAAATATCCGACACGGAAGGATTAAGCCTTCCGAGCCGCTGGATTATTTCAAAATTCTATTCGACGCTTCAGAAGGTGGAGGAAGCGATAGAAAAATACCGTTTTTCAGAGGCTGAAACCATGATCTATGATTTCTTTTGGGGGAATTTCTGCGATTGGTATCTGGAGATTATAAAAGATAAGTGGAACGATGAAAATACCAATAATATCACGCTTTATGTTTTAGGGGAATCGCTTAAGATGATGAGCCCCTTTATCCCTTTTGTGACGGAGGAAATATGGAGTCATCTTAATCCAGAATCCGGCTGTTTAAGCACGCAAAATTGGCCGTCATTTGATAAAAGCCTAATTGATCTTGAGGCTGAAAATAGGATGCAGTCGGTGCTGAATTCCATAACGAATATCCGCAACATTCGCGCCGATTGGAACATTGCCAGGACAAATAAGATAAAATGCGAAGTATTTTCATCTGATAAAGATTTTATTTCGCTGATAAACGATAATGAGAGCCTTTTAAGCCGTCTTTCTAACTGCAGCCTAGAGTTGCATTCCGGGAAAACAGGCAAAGATATAATAAACTCCGCTTCTTTCATCATCGGGCAATCGCAATTTATAATTCCTTTAGGAGAATTTATTGATGTCGCAAAGGAGCGCGCAAAGAAAGAATCCGATTTAGCCAAGCTGAAGAATAATCATGAGGCTCTTGCCGCAAAGTTAAACAATGAATCCTTCCTCTCAAAAGCCCCGCAAGAAATAATCGATAATACGAAAGAACAGCTTAATTCCTTGGATGTGCACATAAAAGAATTGGAAAAACTAGTTAGTATCCTTAAATAGTTCAATTGATAATTATTCTTGTGATTTTTAGTAGTATAATACTCTAAAAAAGGGAATGTATATGCAGGACAGGCGCATAACCGGAAAAAAAATCGCTGTTATTGTTTTTTGTCTTTTGCTATTAGGGCTTTTGGTGATAAACCAGATAGTAATTAGCCGAATTATGCGCGAGAAGGCCGCGCCGGAAAACCTTTCTAAGCCAAAAGAAAGCGGTTTTATTGTAGCCGAAAAAACCCGTAGTCAAGACCCGCAGGAAATAACCGAGAAAATATGGCTTGATCCGAATCATCAGTTTTCGGAAAAAGTGTTTTATAGTGGCAAAGATGAAATCGCCCGCCTCAAGAGCTCCGGGGAAGAAGTATTAGAGATCGAAGGAAAGATCCCTGACGGAAGAGTAGCTTTTACCAATATTACGACCGGCACAAGCGGTGAAGAATTCTATCTGGACAATAAAAGAAGCGGTGATTACCGCGAGTTTTATCCCAACGGCCAATTGAAGCGCAAGGCGCAGTATTCTTTCGGACGGCTACTTGATGACGAAGATTTTTTTAATGACGGAACGACCAAGATGAAAAGGGATTTTCGTGACCGCCTTGTTATGAGCGATAATGCCGAGGCCGGGGAGGGTAAGATGTATTTCCGTGACGGAAAGCTCATGTACGAATGGAGCATAACTAATACAAACAGAGGCGGTTACGCCAGGTCCTATAATATTGCCGGAGAGCTGACCCAGGAGAAGATCTATAACGAAAAAGGGGAGTTAATCGAAGTTAGGGATTACCGAAAAAAAGATGAGCCTTAAGGGGATTTTATATCTTTTAAGCGTTGGCATTAATTGCGAAAATGTTTTATGCTTGTAATAGACAAAATATGCTTTGACGAAAATGGCAAACCTCCGCAAGTAACATCTGCGGACACGCCGAGCAGTTTGGCGTGCATCGTAAGGTGGGGACGCAAAGCTAAAGGGTCCTTAATAAATAGGATAGCCTGGCCGCCGAATCAAGCAGTAAACTATATAAGAATACTGTGCCTATCCTATTTCGGATAGGCATTTTTTTTAGGAGAAAATGATGAAAAAAATGCAAAATGGTTTTACGCTTGTCGAACTTATGATAGTATCCGGTATCTTGGCGGTAGTTATTGTCGGGATGTTAAGGCTATATATTTATACCTCTGTCTTAGCCAAAATGGCCGAGAATAAAAGCGTGGCTATGGGAGAAGTTCAAACCAAATTAGAGCAAATTAGAAACGCTACTTATAACAATATTGCCTCCACATACGGAACTTCCCCGGGAAATAAATTCGACTTATCCGGTCTAACCGGAAAAGGGGCTATTTATGTCGATTCAAGCAACCCGGACCTTTTAGAGGTAGAGATTGTTGCCTGCTGGAGGGATAAATACGGCCGGATCGTAGGCGAAGACACGAATTTAAACGGTATTTTGGAAGTAGGGGAGGATTTGAATAGTGACGGGAAAATCACCTCGATTGTTCAGGTAAAAGGCATGATCGCCCGGCGTTATGATTAGAGGAGAAACATGAAAAGATTTATTAAAATACTTTGTTTTGGAGATTGCGGGTTCAGTTATGTTGAAACAATGGTCACGATGATAATTTTTGGCCTTCTTTGTTCCGCTCTTTATACCTCCGCTGCCGTCGGTGATCAATCATGGCAGGCAAATAAAACAAAAATAGAATTACAGCAGGAGATACGTAAATCGATAGAAAGGATGCGTTATGAACTACGGGAGACCGGTAACGCCGCTATTTTTGATGTGCCCGCTGACGGCAACACTTATGACCAAATCACCTTTAAGGTCCCGACCGGAGTCGTAGGAGGGGCTATTGTATGGAGCAATGATGCTACCGAAATCTCGCTTGGAGGAACCGACGGAGAGCAGCTTTTGATGATCACCCCGACCAAAACAACAGTTGTTGCCAACTATATATCAGGCCTGCAATTTCGAAGGCAAGCTTCCTCTCCGCATCTTTTAGAGATCACCATAAATGCCAGCAAAGACACAACCAATGGAAGGACTGTTACCGCGCAATTAAACCAGAAGATACAATTAAGGAATTGAGGTGGTGCGTATGACAATTCTAATAAAAAGATTTATGCAAAAAATAACAAAAGATAAACGCGGCAGCCTGCTTTTAATTTCTTATATGGTGATCATGGTGCTTCTTGGTATAGGAGCGGCGTTTATGGTGCTTTTAACCAACGAAACTAAAGTGGCCGAGCGCGAGCGCATAAATACTGTAGCTTTTCATATCGCTGAGGCGGGTATTGAAAGAGGGCTTTATGACCTTCGTAGGGATTTTGTTATAGACAGCACTCCTAGCTGGGCGGACAGCGATATTAACGGTTATGCGATCGGCCCGGATTATAACAATTTTTATCAAATAACTTATTCCGATACTGCTTTTAACGGCGGGTCTTATAGCGTTCAGTTAAAAAATGATTCCGGCACAAGGGATATTTGGCTCAGATCAACCGGTACGATAAACGGACAATCCCATACTATTTTGGTATATGCTAAAATGGTCCAGGTATCTCCTTGGGGGACGGCTATTTTCGCCGGTGCGGGTGCATCTGGCTCTATGATAAACGGCAATGTTGATATAAGAGGCTCAGTAGTAGTTCTGGGGACTGGTTTAGCTGACGGGGATTATGCGGTAAACATGGGAGGGACAGCTGAGTTGGTCGGAAACAATTACCGCTCTATACCGGATGGAAGCGGTGGATTGCCTAATTTAAAGGCGAAAGTGCCGGCATTGGATACAGTTGTTGTAGGAGGGGAGACTGTCGAGACTTTACATGCGAATCTAAGGATTAAAAGAGGCATGGTCGGTTTAAGCGGCTCGGCTACAGTCGGGGAGGTTAATGCTACAGGAAATGCCTATAAAGAGAAAGTTGATGGGATCTACATCGTTGATGGCGGAGCGGACAATTGGGGAGGGAATCAGGGCGCGGCAAACGCTCATTCCGATAACGGGACTAGCACCGCCTGGGATCTGGGAGAAGGAATTCGTTTCCCGCTTTTAACCGACCCTGACCCGATCGACCCTACAAAGACCTTTCAGCAATATTTTCAAGATCATGCTTTAGTCCTAACAAACGAACTTAGCAACCTTACCGCTAAAAGCAGTTTTAATTATTCAAACGCCAACGGAAGCATCCGGATGGACGGAAAGGGGAATATGACGATATCCGGAAGGGTTTATGTCGACGGAAATAATGCCCTTTTATTAAACTCTCAAGGGATCGATAAGACCGTGACTTATACCGGGACGGGGACTCTTTTAGTCACCGGAGACATTACAATGGATGTTGATCTTATCACTCCCGGGAACGCCTCTTTCCCGAATAATATAGTTGGTTTTATGACACCTAGAAGAATAAATCTTTCAACAGGGGCGCAGCGTAACGTTATGGGCCTTTTTTATGCCGCGGACAGAGTAGTTGTTGCCCGCCAAACAAATATTGTTGGTACCATAGTTTCCAATTATTTTGACATGGGCACAAACGTTCCCGCAATCTTTCAGGTGCCCCAAACGGTTAATTCTATGCCGCCGGGAATGGTCGGCGCGAGCTCTAATTTGTTTATTGTTGTGTCGTGGCAAAAGATATAATATAGTTTTAAAATAGTTTTGCTTTAAATGTCAGCTTACTAGGGGTATACTTCTTTTATGTTTAATTTAAGAAATATACCCCTTTTTATTTTATTATTTTTTTTCTGCTTCCTTTTGCCGATTAACTCTGAGGCCAGCCCCAAAGTGAAGGTGGAAGGAAGAAGCCTTTTGGTTGATTTCGACGGAAACGGTCAATATGAGAACTATATCATAAGAAGCACCGGTTATTCACCGTATCCTATAGGCCGTCAGCCGGATGACTGGGGCCCGAACATTTTTGGGGATCCGTTGATATATAATCGCGATTTAGCCCACCTTCGTAACTTGCAATCAAACACTGTACGTATTTGGAAAGGGGACGATACAGAAGTTGGCGGACGCTTTACGACAAAACTCACAACAGCATTTCTAAACGCCGCTGAGAATAACGGTGTCAATCCGATAAAAGTCATCGCTGGATTCTGGATTCAAGCCGAATATCCCTGGTGTAATGTAAATCATATCGTTTGGAACATCCCGGATTACTTAAATAATCAAAGCCCTAACTATGTCTCTTCCCGGCAGGCTATAATCGAAGACTTTAAAGCTTATGTCAATACTTTTAAAAATCATAATGCAATTCTATTTTGGGCACTAGGAAATGAGAATAATCTATCTATACCAACAGAGTATAATGGACGGAAGGATTTTTTAATGGCTTGGTATTCGCTGGTTAATCAATTAGCTTTTGAGGCTCATAAGGCCGAATGCCCGACCTACCCGAATAATTGCTATGATTATCATCCTGTCGCTGTTGTGAACGGGGATATAACTTCTATCGGTGTGCCTGCTTATGGGTCAACCGACAGCCAGATGCCGGATTTGGATATTTGGGGAACTAATATCTATTATGGAATTTCTTTTGGCCAGGTTTTTAATGATTTTGCTTCTAAGACATCAAAGCCCTTATGGATTTCGGAATTCGGTACGGATGCTTATTTTACCGTTGATCCGCAAAATCCCCAAAATGGTTATGAAGATCAATCGACCCAGGCGGCCTGGGTAGGAAGGCTTTGGGATGAAGTGGTTCGCAACAATAATGTTTGTATCGGCGCCAGTGTAATGGAGTATTCTGATGAATGGTGGAAGACCCGTAATTGGGAATATAATGATGATCATGATTTCGGGGGTTTTGGGCCTATTGATACGGATTGTCCCAGAGACGGTGTTCCTGATTGGTATCCGCCATCCGCCGACAATTATTTTAACGAAGAATGGTGGGGTATAATGAGTATTGCTGATAACGGCAGTAACCCTGATTTTGTTTACCCTAGGCAGGTATATTCCTCGCTTCAAAGAAGATTCGAATGCAGTGAAACAACCGGAGGGCTTTACTATGCCGGGCCGGATAACGGAAAAAGTTGCGATGGCTTAAGCGATGCCTGTTGCCCTAACCCTAACATGAAATCAAAGAACGGTAATTGTGTTTATAGCTGCGGCGGAGGATGTTTTCTAGCAGACACCATGGTTTTAATGGCCGACGGGAAAACAAAACTTATTCAGGAAGTAAAGGCCGGAGATTTAGTCATGTCTTACGATGAAGAAAATAAAGAAATGGCAATAGGCAAGGTGGATAAAATACTTGAGCACTCTCCCGAGGCGGAATATTTGATAGTTAACGGTACTCTTAAAGTTACGGCGATTCACCCTGTATTGAGTAAAGGAGAATGGGTGAAAATCGGAAAAATGAAAAGCGGAGATACCTTGACCAACACTTCCCAGGAAGATATTAATATTGAGAAAATAGAAAAAGTTACCGGTAAATCCGGGGAGAAATACGATATCTTTAACTTTGAAGTTGATCCGCATCACAATTATGTGGTTTTGCTTAACGGAGAGCCGATAATCGTGCACAACCGTAAGAATGGAGTGATGCAGGCTTATCCCGGTGACGGGAACAATCGGTGAACTAGCGCAACAGTTATCAGTTTTTATTCAAATATTTATTTTGGCAAACCCTAAAATTACCTTGCGCCAAACTCCCGCCGATATTATAATCACACAAATAGTAATATATATACTAGGATATTAAGTATGCTTAAAAAAGAATACAGACATATCGTTTTAGAGGCTTTTAGGGAAGATGCCGTTGATGAGGATATAACGACCAACCTTATCATTCCCAAAGATAAGAGTTCTCAAGGGAATATTATTTTTAAGGAAGACGGCATACTTTGCGGTATCAAGGTCGCAAAATATGTTTTTAGGCTTCTTGACAGGAATATCGTGTTCAAGGAATATTTTAAAGACGGAGAGATAGTAAAAAAGGGAGACAAAGTTTTATTCTTAAAAGGCAAGACCAGGGCCCTTTTGACAGGTGAACGGACCGCTCTAAATTTTCTATCATATTTGTCGGGAATAGCGACAAATACCAAAAGCTATGTAGATGCTGTAAAGCCTTTTAAGTCAAAAATTCTTGATACCCGTAAAACCACTCCCGGCATGCGCCGCCTGGAGAAATATGCCGTTAAATGCGGAGGAGGTACTAATCACCGCCTCAACCTTATCGATTTTGTTTTGATCAAAGATAATCACCGCGAAGCCTTAGGAGATAAAGTCAAATGCCTATCGGAGGTGATCAAATATTTCCGGACAAAAACCCATAAGATGGTTGAAATAGAAGTGGATAACTTCACTCAACTCAGGCAGGCCCTACGCGCTGACCCGGATATCATAATGCTGGATAATATGAATCTAAAAGAAATAAAAAAGGCGATAGAGATCACTCAAAAAGCCAAAGGGGAAAACCGCCCCATCCTCGAGGCCTCGGGAGGGATTACTTTAAAGAACATAAAAAAGATCGCTTCAACCGGTATCGACCATATTTCTGTCGGGGCTTTAACCCACACTCATAAGTTTATAGACGTTTCAATGGATTTTATTCGTTAATATGAAATTAATAAATTTATCTTTGGTTTGCTTACAAGTCTTTTTTTTGTCGGCTGTATGTGCCACAGGCGCTGAGGCCCAGGAAGTGAACGGAGGAGAAAAAACTTCCGCCCCTTTCAATTTAATCGCAGGTTCACATCCTCATACCATTTTCGATGATAAAAGCCTTATTGAAGGCTACGCCAAGCAGTATCAAGCTCAAACAAAGGAAATTTTGCTCGAGATGGTAAAAGACGACACCTTAAGCCCGTATCAAGGCACGGCTGCTATCAGGGCTTTTCGGGAGCAATTTGCCGAGGAGGTGGTCGGGAAAGAGAAAGTATATTTCGAGAAATTTCTCCTGAGGAGACTAGATAGGGCCGATTCTCCTTTTGTTCAGGTCGAAATAATGCATACCCTTTGTATTTTGGACCGCTACCGTTATTTCGCTTTTTCAATGCGCAGCTTAATACAGAAACTAGATCATTATAACTCGACGGTAAATGATATGGCCTATACCAGCTTAAACAGTATTATCGAGAGCGGGCAAAACAGGACCCGGGAGGCCAGGATAATTTTTGATACTTTAAGCAAAGTACTTTTTCTTTCACGGAAGAAATTAGCCGTAATAAATGACCCTGGGCCTAAATTAAGCAAGAAAATAAAATTACTGCGCTGGTCGATAAAAATATTAGGCAGTGCGGAGTTAAAGAAACTTCCAAAAGAGGTTCTACATTTACTATAAGCCTTTCGCCATGGATATTAAGAAAAAAACCTGGATAAATTTCTCTTTATCAGCTTTGTTAAGCTTGATCGTTTGGTTCAATTTCAGCTATCCGCAGCTTTCTCTAATGGACCTCTCCGTTGACAGGAAAAAAGCCGTACAACTCACGGAGAAATATTTAAAAGAAGGCGGTTATGATTTCAACGGATACCGTAGGGCGGTAGTTCTCGGAAGGGAATCTAATGCCACCCGTTATGTGCAAAAAACTCTGGGTTTCGGAGGTTTTAGGGGGTTTGTCGAGAAAAATAATATCGATCTCTTTTTTTGGAGAACCAGGTATTACAAGGAACATCAAATTGAACAGTTTAACCTTACCGTAAGTTCGTCCACAGGAAGGCTCATAGGCTTTTCACATCTTATTAAGGAAACGGATTACAGGCGCCCAATAGAGAAAGAGGAGGCGCAACAAAAAGTAGCTGATTATCTTGCCAAGAGGATAAGCTTTAACCCTGATGAATATAAGATCAAAAACGACAATAAATCAAACCTCGACCAGAGATCGGAATACTCTTTTACCTGGCAGAAAAATGATGTGGAAATACCATGGAGCAAGGAAGCCGATTCCGGTACGGGCAAGCTTTTAACGGGAGGAACCGTTGCCGGAGACGAAGTTTTGTCGTTTTCCTCGAATTATTTCGATATCCCCGAGAAATTTAACCGGATGTTAGCCAAGGAATCAAGCATCTCGGATAATATCTCTTCCGTCGTCAGCGTCTTCCATGTCATTTTGTTTGTCGGGGCGATATTTTATATAGTCTTGAGAAGAAACCACTTGTCGATGCACCTGACCAAGCGTTTTTATATAGCAATTACCTGCATATCTTTCTTTCTCTCTTTGGCTGCAAACGCTAATAATTTTCAGTCGATACTTTACGGCTATAGCACGACGTCTTCTTTTAACTCTTACATTGCCCGTTTTATTGTCGGCTCCGCCATGAACGCTCTTTTGGCAACAGTAGCTCTTTTGATGCCGAGCCTATCGGGCGAATCTTTGCGTTATGAGCTTTTGCGAGAGCATAAGCACGGGTCTTTTTTGCATTATATTAATTCAACATTCTTTTCCCGTGGAGTGGCGGGGCTTATTATCCTGGGTTACTTTTGTTTTCTTATCATGCTCGGGATACAGTCTTTTATTACGAAAATCGGGCAAACTTATTTGGGAGTCTGGGTAGAACACACTTTATCGGGGCAGTTGTCTACTGCCTATCTGCCTTTTTTAGCGGCGTTTACGGTCGGGTTTAAAGCCAGCTTTACGGAAGAGTTGATGTACCGGCTTTTCGCCATAAGCTGGGGTAAGAAATTGATAAAAAGCACTCTTATCGCGGCGATAGTTTCTTCTCTTATCTGGGGTTTTGCCCATAGCACGTATCCGGTCTTTCCTATGTGGTTTAGGGGCATAGAAGTTTCCATATTAGGATTTTTCCTGGCTTTTGTATATTTAAAATACGGGCTTATAACGGTAATAGTGGCCCATTATCTTTTTGATGTTTTCTGGAGCTCTTCAGGTTATTTGCTCGGGAAGAGTCTTCCAGCAGATTTTATTAGCTCGATTGTGGTTTTATCCATACCCGCCGCTTTTGCCCTTATAGCTTTTAAGCTTAATAGGAGCGAAGAAGAGAAAGAAATGGCTTGGCATTTAAATAAGCATCAGCTTTATAACCTGGGAATATTGAAAGAACATTTAAAGAATAATACTGATAAGTTTAAGGGAAAAACAAAAGAGGAAGTCTTTGCTGAGATCATCTCTCACGGTTGGGATGTCGCGGTGGTTGAAATAGCTATGAAGGATTAAATCCGATGCTTTTAAATAACTTCACATACCATTCTCCCGTAACTCTTTCCGAATTGTGCAAATTATGCGCTACGATTAATGACTATAAAATCAAGGCCGGCGGGACCTTCCTTCTTAACCATTTAAAGGCATGGAAAAAAAGAGGGGCCAAAACCCCCGCTAACATTATCAGTCTTTATAAGATCCCTGAGTTAAAAGGGATTAAGAAAGATAAAAATGAAATAACCATAAAGGCAATGACCACCTTAACGGAAATTGCCGAATCGAGCATTGTGGATAAGAATCTTTCCGCTTTAAAGGTTGCCTGCTCGTCTATCGCGACATCGCCGATAAGGAATATGGCAACAATAGGCGGAAATATTGCCAGCCGTTTTGTCTGGGCGGAACTTTTGGCGGTAATGATAGCCTATGATGCGAAGCTAAAGTTTATCGGCCGGGATAAGAAAACAGAAATAGTCGGCGCGGAGGATTTTGTAGATTATAAGATAGGCGCGGATAAAATATTGACTGAAATAATCATTAAGATAGATCCGGACGCTAAGGTTGTTTACAAAAGGTCGACTAAATTTGCTTCTGTTGACAAGCCTTTCTTAGCTCTGTGCGCTAATATCAGAACGGATAAAAAAAAGATTAAAAAGGCGCGGATAGTGGTTAATAACTGTATTAGTTTTCCTCAAAGAGACAATAAGTTGGAAGGATTTCTGGAGGGAAAAGAACTTAATTCCGCTTTATTTCCAAAGATCGCAGAGAACATGGATTATAGGCTTTATGATCTTAAGTCGGATGATTATAAGAAAACTCTTTTTCGGCATATAATTAAAGAAGCTTTCAGGGAGTTGAAAGGATAATGTTTGTTAAACTTAAAATAAATAAAACAGTTTATACTCTTGATTTAATGGGCCATGAGACATTGCTAGAGGTTTTGCGCGATAATCTAGGGTTGACCGGGACAAAGCACGGTTGCGATGAAGCCGAGTGCGGGGCATGTACTGTTTTAGTGAACGGGAAATCAGTCCTGTCCTGTGTTTCTTTAGCCTGCGATTTAGAGGGAGAGGAAATTACTACAATTGAAGGTCTAGCGCAAGGGGATAAGCTTCATCCTTTGCAGGAAGCGTTTCTGGAGAAAGGCGCGGTGCAATGCGGGTTCTGTATCCCGGGCATGGTTCTGTCATCTAAAGCGCTTTTGGACAAGAATCCCTCGCCGTCCAAGGAAGAAATAAAAATAGGTCTTGACGGGAATATCTGCCGCTGTGCCGGGTATCAAAAAATATTTGAAGCTGTCGAATCAGCCGCTTCGGAGTTAAAGAAGAATAATGTTAAATGAGAAGTTTATTAATCCTGTAGGAAAAAGCATCCCGCGTATCGACGGTAGAGGGCTGGTCACGGGAGAGACGAAGTACACATCCGATATGTCTTTTCCTAACATGCTCTTTGCAAAGATGCTGCGCAGCCCGCATCCGCATGCTAGGATAATTTCAATAGACACATCGAAGGCCGAAAAGCTGCCCGGGGTCAAGGCGGTAATAACCGCTAAAGACACCTTGAATATAAAATTCGGTTCTAACGAATTCTTCTTCCCGCACACTGTCGACCAGCTTCCTCTGGAGGGGGAAAAGGTTCGTTATATCGGGGATGAAGTTGGGGCTGTCGCGGCGGTAAACGAGGAGACAGCCGAGGCCGCCTTAAAACTTATTGATGTAAAATATGAGATCCTTCCCTCGGTATTCAAGGCCTCAGAGGCTATGAAGCCAGATGCCCCTCAGATACATGGCCATGTAAGGAATAATATTGCTTTGATCCTGCCTGTAAATTTCGGTAATCCCGACAGGGCTTTAAAAGAATCGGATTATGTTAGGGAGGATGTTTTTGAATGCCAATCAGCGGTACATGCCTGCATGGAAACTCATGTTTGTATAGGCCAATGGGAAACAGCCTCGAACAAAATTACCTTATGGGTTTCGCACCAAGCTCCTTTCAAAATCAGAGAAGCCATGGCCAAATGCCTGAAAATGGATCTAAACGATATCCGGGTTATTAAAATGCCGACGGGAGGCGGGTTCGGCGGTAAACTCGAGATGCTTCCGATGGACTTCTCCGCGTGCCTATTATCAAAAAAAGCGGGCGGCATGCCGGTAAAAATATGTTATACCCGGGAGGAGGAATTCCTCGCATCCCGTCGGAAACATTCTATGCAGTACAAGCTTAAATCCGGCGTTAAAAAAGACGGCACTCTTATGGCGATAACAGGCGAGGTTATTGCCGACGGAGGAGCTTATTGCAGCTACGGACCTACGGTCTTGGCCGCGGCGATCATGCGCATATTTATGGTTTATGATTTGAAGAATATCCGTATGACCGGATACCGCGTTTACACCAATACCCCTATTTGCGGGGCGATACGGGGATTCGGAGGCGTTCAATCCGGATTTGCCGTAGAATCGCATATGGATTTATTGGCTAAAGGCATAGGTATGGACCCTATTGAATTCCGCCTGAAGAATATTACCCGCCCTAATATGGTCACCATAAATAAAATGCAGATTTCGAGTAACGGCTTGAAAGAGTGCATTCATTCGGCGGCAACAGCTTCCGATTGGGGGAAAAAACGCGGCAAACAAAAAGGCATATGCCGCGGTATCGGGATCGGTATAGCGGCGGATGTTATGGGTTCAAAAATGTATAAATCACACGAATCAGCCGGGGCGATCATAAAAATTGAAGAGGATTGCTCGGTTTATTTATTCACCGGCGCGGCGGACACCGGGCAAGGCTCGAATACCGCTTTGTCACAGATTGCCGCTCAGGAACTGGGTATAAACTTTATGCGGATCAATTGTAAAGCCGCAGATACGGAGATCACGCCTTTTGATACGGGAAGTTTTGCGTCGCGTGTTACTTTCATCTCCGGTAACGCCGCGCTTTTAGCCGCCCGGGATGCAAAAAGCCAGATATTGGAAGTTGTTTCAAAAGAATACAAAACGACTGCCGACGATTTGGATATTAGTGCCGAAAATATAGTTAGAAAGGCAGATTCATCCGCTGTCTTGAGTTTTGAAAAAGCGATCGAGCTTTGCTATTCTTTTAACTACGGTAAACAAATCATCGGCCGCGGTAGTTTTAATCCGAAGACTACACCCGTCGATTTCAGGACGGGTGAGGGCCACGTTTCAAGCACCTATAGCTATGAGGCGCAAATAGCTGAAGTAGAGGTTGATAAAAATACGGGAAGAGTTAAAATTATAAAAATTTGGGATGCCCATGATGTAGGAAGGGCAATCAATCCTTCCTCTGTGGAGAGTCAAATCGAAGGCGCTTTGACTATGGGCCTTGGATATACTTTTTTTGAAGACTTATTTTTAAAAGATGGTAAAATAACAAATTGTAATTTCTCGGGTTACCGGGTGCCGCGTTCGACCGATATTCCCGAAACGGAGACGATTTTAATCGAGACCAACGACCCCCAAGGGCCGTTCGGGGCAAAGGGAATGGGAGAGGCAGCGTTATTGCCGACTGCTGCGGCTATCGCTAACGCTATCGAAGACGCAGTTGGTATCAGGTTAAAAGAGTTGCCTTTTACTCCCGATAAGGTTTTAAAAGCGCTTAAGAATAAAGATATATCGTAACTCCTTTTGGGAGTTTTTAATATTAACTGGCCAGCGGCAATAAATTTTGCGCTGGGTTATTACGGGAGAGAAAAAATGAAAAAAACTGCTTTCTTGATAATTATTTTATTCGCGTTTGCTGTCGGATGTAGCATGTATTCGATTGACTCGCAAGAATTGACAGGCGAATATTACCCCTCGAAGAATACTTCCGATGATGTTGTCTATATGGAAACCGTAACAGAGCCGAGTGCGGTTATCGGTTATGTCGTAGTCAACGCCGAAAGAAGGCAGTCTTTAGAAGATGTTATTATTAAAATGAAAAGAGAGGCGGCTATCTTGGGTGCCGATGCGATTACCGAGATCACGACTGACGCCTCCGGTACATGGAAGAAATTACCTGCCCAGAAATTAATCGGGAATGCCTACGTGCGTGCTAATTTTAAAGCCAAGATGGTGGTCTTTAAGGAGTGAGTTGTCTTTAGCGAATAAGTTTCTTTAAGGCCTCGAATTCCTCGGGGGAGTTAAAGCTCTTTATTACTCCTTGATCATCAGTGTCAATGAAAGAAACCTCCCCGGATTTGTCTTCTTTAGCCAGCGTGTTCAACCCATTCTCATCGCTCAAATTCAAAAAGTGTTTTCTTAATTCTGCGCTGAAAAGAGGAGGATGACCTTTTCTCCCGAGGTAAAGGGGAATAAGCATTCGTGGTTTTTTCTCTAAGAAAATATCGATCAAGTTCTGTATGGTTTGTGTTTTTACTAAGGGGAAATCAACGGGGAGGAGCAGATATCCTCGGGAGTTTATGTCGGATCTCTTCACCCCCGCCTTAAAAGAAGATGTTTGCCCTTTTAGAAAATCTTTGTTGATAACATAACTTATTCTTTTATCCTTGCCGATAAAAGGAATTATTTTTTCAGGCTCACTTCCCAAGACGATAATTATCTCGCTTATTGATGTCTTAAGAAGCATCTGTTGCAGTTTTTCGATGACAGTCAGGGAGCCTATTGTTGCTAAAGCCTTAGGAGAACCAAAACGGCTGCTGAGTCCCGCAGAGAGTAGTATACAAGATATCATTTTAGTGTTGATTATTATTAAAGGTTTTGGTAACTTATTTATATATTATTCTAAATTCAAACCTTAGCGGAGTCAAACCTTGACTTTATTTATAATTGTAGTCGCAGTTTCCTTAGCCGGGATAGGGTTTGTCGCCTGGTTGATAATTAGCGATAAATCATCCGATGAGAGTATCGTTAAGAAAGTTGATCCTTCCGAGATCTCTAAGGAATTAAAAGCAAAATTGATCATTGCGAAAGATGAAAATAGTAATAACGAGCAGCTTATCAATATTCCGAAGAAACCCGAAACGATAGCTACTAGTGGAATAACTGTTCCGGAGGCGACCGCTCTTTCCGGGCTTAAGGATTTTGACAAGATCAAGGAGAAAAATACTAGGCTTATGAGCAGCCGCATTTTTGGCCAAAGGCCCGCAGGCGGCTCAGCATCTTTAACGACATCACCGATTGGAGCAGGAATCGTAAGCAGTGAGCTCGATCAAAAGTATAATAAAGTTGATCAAATGCTAAACGAGAAAACAAAAGAGCTTGATAGGATAAAATCGGCCCTTGATAATGAGGTCAGAAATAGAGGAGAATTCGATAAGGTTAAATCTCTTCTTGAAGGAGAGATCACCGCTTTGCGCAATAACAATAAAGACCTGCAAAATGAGGTCAAGTCAAATAACCTCGCTTTGGAAGATTATCGAAAGAAGATTGCTTTGCTTGAGGAGAAAGCTACTAGGCTGGAGAAGGAACTGGCCCAGAAAGAAGGATCCAAGGAACAAGGGGGCATTGTGCCGCATCTTGATAAAACGGAAACCTAAACGACAGGCTGATCCTGCCTTTTTTCCTGCAATAACAAAATTATAAATCAACAAAAGAAAGGACACATATCTATGCTTAAAACCGTGATTATTATTCTCATTTTTTTAGCCCTGCTTCTAGTCCATAGGACCATATTCGCCCAAACCGAAAAAAAGGAAATATCAATGAGCCAAACAGCAATTGTTTTTGAGACAAATCAAGGCAATATAGAAATAAAGCTTTTTACGGACATCGCCCCAAAAACCTGCGAGAACATGATCGGGTTAATAAAGAAGGGCTATTATGATGGGCTGATCTTTCACCGCGTGATAAAGAATTTCATGATCCAAGGCGGCGACCCGACCGGAACCGGCCGCGGGGGAGCGAGCCTGTGGGGAGGGAAGTTTGAGGACGAGGTCAAAGAGGATGTTGTATTCGACCGCCCCGGGATATTAGCTATGGCCAATGCCGGGCCTAATACAAACGGCAGCCAGTTCTTTATCACCACCCAACCAACCCCCTGGCTCAATATGAAGCATACTATTTTTGGCGAGGTAGTGAACGGATATGAAACAGTCAGGAAGATCGAAAATACCCAGGTAGGCCCAGGCGACCGCCCGGTACAGGAACAAAAAGTTATCAAGGCTTATGTAAAGGAATAAATAAAAGGTTGTGTTTTTAAAATAATCGGACTGAGTTATGGATCACGACCTTTTATTGAAAGCCTTGGAAGCCTCCCGGAATGGCCGTTCATACGCTTTTGCAACCGTTGTTGAGACAACAGAAAAAGGCACTCCACGTAAGCCTGGCGCCAAAATGCTTGTTTTGGAAGATGGTTCATTTTGGGGAACAGTGGGAGGAGGCCGGACTGAGAAAAAAGCCCAAATCGAGTGTAAAAAGGCTATAACATGCGGCAAAATCAATGTATTAACTTTCAAGCATTTTGGCCGGAAAAATCAATCAATTTGCGGCGGCCAAACCAGAATACTGATAGAGCCTTTTAAAGGGGTAAGAAAATTCATTATTTGTGGTGGCGGGCATATTGGGTTGCAACTGTCGGTTATCGCTAAAATGCTTAACTTCGAGGTTGTTATTATAGATAACCGTAAAGATTTTGCCAGCAAGGGGCGTTTTCCCCATGCAGATAAAATTGTCAAAGGTGATTTCGCCCGGTCATTAGGTTTGATAAATATTACCGCCAAAGACCATATTATGATCGCGACTTATGGGCATGAGCATGATTACGTTTGTCTAAAGAAGGCGCTTCAGACAAAGGCCGGTTATATTGGGTTGATTTGCAGCCGCGTCAAAAAGATCAAGTTTTTTAAATCGTTAAAAAAGAACGGTTTCTCGGATAATGATTTGTCCCGCATAAGCGCCCCGGCCGGAATAGATATTGGTTCTCAAACTCCTGAAGAAATAGCGGTTTCGATAGCCGGAGAGGTTATCGAGAAAAACAACCAATCAATGGTTGGCAGCGCAAAATTTAAGGAAAAACACGAGAAAGGGAAATAAGAAATGACAAAAGAAGAGGTAATTGACCTTATCAAGGATTCCGGTTATTGTACTTTAGCGACCGTAGAAGGGACCCAGCCCAGGGTTAGGCCGATGTCCCCTTATTTAACGGATGATGGGAAGTTATTGATGGCTTTATTCGTGCATTTAAGGACAGTCAGGCAGATACAGGAAAACCCTATGGTTGAAATGTGTTTTGTTGACCGCAAAATGTGTTTCTGCCGTATTGCCGGAAAGGCTATAGTCAGCAAAGATTCCGCTAAAAAAGAAATACTTTGGAACAATATTCCAATGTTAAAACAGTATTTTGGGGGAATTTCTGACCCTAATTTCTGTTTGGTTGAAGTTGATATCAAAGAAGTTGAGGCCATGTCTCCGCAGCAAATGCAGCCCGATAGGATCAAGTTTTAAGCTTTAAAACGGGTCCCTCCCTTAAGCCCCAAAATTGAGGGAGGGACAGATTTATCCAATCTTTTATAATAAACATCAAAATACCATAGAATTATATCTCTAATTAGGAAATCCGCCTTTATATGTCATGTAACCGTATGTTTTTATTGCTTGTTTATATTATAAGTAAGTTTAAGCCCAGTTATTAACAACCAGATTTAATAACATCGTAACCCTTAGATTATTTAGCGTTTATAGACCAATTGCCATATTGCCGTAGTTAACATAAGATGTATTATAGGAAGTGATGTGAAGGGCTGGAGAGGGGTAAATTTGGGACCTATGTGGAGTAAAATCTCAATATTTCAGAATATTTCTGCGGAGGCCTTCTTCCTGGCTCTTTCCGGGTGAATCAGAATTCTGGGATAAATCGGGTGACGTCCTTCTTTTTATTCCTACTTGGACATCAGCAGTACGTATTCTTATTATTTTGCCGTTAACTAATGCGTCTGCAAGAATTTTACGGCCTTTTCTTAATAAGCGTCCAAAGCTTGGCCTTGATAAACCCATTAAAATAGCGCCTTTTGCCTGGTCCAGCCCTTGAAAATCCGATATTTTGATAGCCTCAAATTCGTCTATTTTAAGTTCAATTTCATCCGGACGCCCAGGTTTGCCTCTGGGGCTAAATTGATCTATTTTTGGCATTTCTTGTATATATCTGACTTTTTTAGTTCTTCCGCGCCTCATAAACAGCTCCTTGATATTAAACTCTTTAATTAGCACATGCTCATAATAAGTCATAGATTAATATGAGCATATGCTCATATTAACGTATTGTTTATTCGATGCAATAAATTTTTATCATTTTTACGATTGTGACTTAGGATACCTAAAAAGAATGTTTTGAGTATGCAGGCGGATAAGTATTTTAATTATCCTTTTGGCAGTATTTCCATCCCAATATTTTGGAATGGTCCCTTTTTTTCCTTTCCCTGTTAGGACCTTGAGACTTTCTTTTATGAGGGCTTTTTTGTCGCTTCCAACAAGGATATTTGTTCCTATTTCTTCTGTTATTGGCCGTTCCGTGTTAGTTCTAACTGTCAGGCAAGGAATGCCTAAAACTGTTGTTTCTTCTTGAATCCCTCCGGAATCGGTTATTACAAATTTGGCTCTTTGCAAAATGTTAAAAAAACTTAAATAGCTTAGGGGTTTAATAAGAAGAAGATTATCTGACTTCTTGATCTTTCCTGTTTTTATAAGTTTATTTATATTTATTTGTGTTCTGGGATGAACCGGAAAAATAACTTTTAAGTGCCTTTGAATGACTTCTAAAGCTGAGAAGATTTCGATAAGAATATTAAGGTTATCAACGTTTGAGGGCCGATGCAATGTTACCAGGCAAAACCCGCCCTTCTTTAACCCCAAAAGTTCCAATACCCTTTGTTTATTGGCTTTTGCCTGATTAGCTCTTAATGAGTCAATCATTATGTTCCCTACAAAGAAAATGCGGTTTTTAGGCAGTCCTTCCTTTAACAGATTACGATTAGCGTCTGTACAGCTGGTAAAGAGTATATCTGATATACTATCGGTCAAAATGCGGTTTATCTCTTCCGGCATGGTGCGGTCAAAACTCCTAAGCCCTGCTTCAATATGAGCAACAGGAAAGCCCATTTTTGACGCAACCAGAGAGCAAGCCAGGGTTGAATTCACATCACCTACAACAACTACAACATTAGGTTGGGCTTTTTTAAGGACTTTCTCGAACTCTATCATTATTTTTGCCGTTTGCACCGCATGGCTAGCAGAACCTACGTTAAGGTTGAAATCAGGAGTTGGAATTTCAAGGTCTTTGAAGAATGAATCAGACATTTGGGCATCATAATGCTGTCCGGTATGGACCAGGCAATGATCGATATTCTTGTGCGATTTGATCGCTGAGCAAAAAGGAGCGATTTTAATGAAATTCGGCCGGGCGCCGACTACACTCAGAATCTTGAATCTTTTGCAATTCTTCATTTTTTGATAGAATCAGAAAAATGTTTCACCGTTTTTATTAGCCCCTCTTCTATTCGTATTTTTGGAATATAACCCAGCGATTTTGATATGCTTGATATATCGGCTATGGTGCGGTAAATGTCTCCGGGCCTTTTCTTGAGGAATACCGGCTTTATATTCCTTTTAAGTATTTTGTTTAATATATCGACAAGCTTGATCACGGAAGTTTCCTCTGCGCATGCCACGTTAAAGACGCCTAATTTGATTCCGGGTTTTGTAGCGGCTAGAATATTAGCTTGAACGACATTGTCAACATAAGTAAAATCTCGGGATTGATGGCCGTCGCCGAATATAGGGGGATTATCGTTTTTTATCAGGCATTTAATAAATTTGGGGATTACAACCGCATAATCATCGTCTAAAGCCTGTCGAGGGCCGAAAATATTGAAATAGCGCAGAGAAACGGTTTCTAACCCATCTTTTTCCGAAAAAATGCGGCAGTAGTTCTCTCCGGCCTGCTTGGTCAGCGCGTAAGGTGATATAAATTTCGGGATAGCCGCCTCTTTTATCGGGAATTTTTCCTGGTCTCCGTAAATCGAGCTGGACGATGAGAAAACAAATCTTTTAATGCGTGCTTTAACCGCAGCTTCAAGCATATTCAGGGTACCGTTTATATTAACGTCATTATATTCTTTAGGGCAGGTAAATGATTTCGGGACAGAACGCAAAGCGGCTAATAGAAGGACATAATCCATTCCTTTTGCTGCTTTATCGCAAACTTTTTTATCGCGGATGTCTCCCTCGATTAATTCAAATTGTTTGCTGTTGTATTCTTTGGAAAATGCGATGTTTTCTTTTTTTCCGGAACAAAAATTGTCCAGAACTCTGACAAAATGCTTTCTATCGAGCAAGTGCTCGGTGATATGAGAACCGATAAATCCGGCTCCTCCGGCGACTAAAAACTTTGACATTTTAATCCTTCACTTTTATTTTACTTAGAATTTGTTAACCGCGTTGATAATCGTCTTCAAGACGGATAATGTCTTCTTCGGAAAGGTTTTCTCCGCAGGCTACTTCTATAAAAATTAGCTGCTTATTCCCGATATTAGTTATCCTGTGTATTGCCCCTACCGGGACATCTATGACCGACCCGGATACCGCCTCAAAATCCTCGGAATTTATGGTTATCAATGCCTTGCCGGATATGATATTCCATTTCTCCGAGCGGTGCTCGTGTTTCTGAAGGCTTAGACGGCTACCGGGTTTTACCTCCACCCTTTTTACCCATACGCCGTTGTCTTCGAAAATTTTTATATAGTGGCCCCACGGCCTTTCGTAGAAGTTCAGTTTAACCGTGCTCATCTCATTTCCTTGTCCAGGGCATTAAGGATCATGTATGATTTGTCACGGTCGCCAAAAAAACCTATCCTTATCACTATTTTGGTATGTTCCTCGGTTAAGGCTTCAAGCGATACTTTTCCTGCTTTGCCTGTCTCTGTTTCAAAGGAGACTTTAGCATTGTTCAAATTGAGCTCATCTTCTTTTACGAAAAGTTTCAAGTTTTTTAATGCCCGCAAAACGGCCAAATGGGTCTCGGATAAGGGGTGGTTGTATTCTTTTCCAAGGGAACCCTGCAGATAAGTTGCCCCTCCGGCTCCCACCGCCGTCCCGATTATTAAAGGAATGCAGCCTGTGTTTACTATGAGCAGCAATGGAAGTAAAAAAATCCGCAGAATCAATCCTACTCTTTTTCCCATAATATCTCCTCTGATTTCTTATCTTCGATATATTTTATAACAAAAATCATTTAACGATATATTTATTTGATTATTCAGAAACCAGCTTCCTTATTTGAGGCATGGCTTTATAAGCGGCCTCTTCCCCTTTTTTTATCAGGTCGTCAACACGGTAGAGTTCGTACCAATCAATATCCGCTAAGTCCGGATGGATGTTTATGTCCGCTTGCTGTTCGCTCTGCCGGGCTATCACGTATTCTGAAGCCTGAAGGGTATTAACTATGATATCGGCAATTGTCGGTTTAAAGAATTTACTTAAGAGAAATTTTATTTGTTTAAGGATAAAACTCAACGGCCTTTGTAGGAAAGAATAATTATCATTGAGTTTGATCCTGTTTTTTATTTGGCATGAGTGTTTGGCAACGTCTTCGGGCGATTGAAGGACGTTCACGGCGATTATCTTCCTGACTCCTGACTTTGCCAAGACATCGATGGGAAGAGGGTTTAAAACACCTCCGTCGATAATTGTCCGTCCTTTATCCATGACCGGCTCGATTATCCCGGGGATCGCGACGCTTTTTCTGACCGCATCAACTACTGAGCCTTCTTCGATAATTATGTCTTCCCGGTTGCCTAGGTCCAATGCCACTACTTTTAGCGGTATTTTATTTTGATTAAAGGTCCTATCGCCTAAGTGTTTCCTAAGCCAGCGGGAAATTGCCCTTCCGCCTATGAATCCGGATATGGGCAAAACCGGGTCGAAAAGTTTCATCAAAGCCGGTTTGTGCTTGAATTCCCGAGCTATTTCCTCAAGCTCGGGATAATTCCTTCCTGTAGCCCACAAGCTTCCGATCAGGGCTCCCATGCTGCTTCCAGATATAACATCGATTGTTATTTGTTCCTTCTCCAGGGCTTTAATGACCCCGATATGCGCTACTCCGAGAGCCGCCCCTCCTCCTAATGCCAGCCCGACTAAAGTGCCGGATATTTGGCGGGCGATAAAGTTCACTGCTTTGGCGTACTCCCCGCCCTCTTTTGCCTGGCAAAAAACTATTTGGTTTGACTCGACATTTTGATTGAATTCCGCCTCAGCTATCTGCGGGAGTTTCTTATAAACATCGAAATTTATTTTTTCTCTTAATTTGTCAAAGGAAGTATAATCGATTCCTTCAAGCGAACGAATCAAGACTTTGACTTTATCTTGTTTAAAATTATCTTTTAATGTGTCGCGCATTTTATCTATGACTTTTTTTGTCTGCTCTAGGTCGTTTTCTCTGTCATAGGTTATGATATGCAAAAGATCCGATTGGACTAGAGTCTCTAGGATAATCTCGTCTATTTCGTTCGGAAGATCGACTACTATGTGGCTGTATTCTCCGAATAAATTGCTTATAAAAAGGCTGATCTTCTTCCTTATTTCGGCATCATGGCGGTCAAAAAGAATATTGATCGTATCGATACCGAGGTCGTCTTTGACGATCTTGCTTTGTATAACATTAGGATTACTGGCTAATTCCCGGAAGTTTACCGGAGACGATTTCAAATAAGGGGTTTTTTCTTTCCCTGCAACGTTATTCCGGGGGATATTCATATCGATAAAGATAACCCTTTTATTGGCCTGTCTCTTAAGGCTTAAGGCCAAATTCAAAGCATAGGTAGAGCTTCCTGTCCCGCTCAGCGGCCCGTATACAGATATGACCATGCTTTCGAAAACTATCTTTTCCCCGCCCACTGCCCGGCGAATCCTCCTTGATAAACTCTGGCTGAAGAAAATGCCGAGTTTGGGGATCTTCTTTATTATTTCCTGGAAGTCGCCTTTAGGTATTTTTAAGACGACGGAATCGTTCAAAGCCTCAAAGGTTAAGGTATGGTTCTGCCCGGTCAAAGAAGAAATGATCCCAAAATACATTCCGCGGTAAAGGTAATCAGTATATCGGATACGCCCTTTTTCGTCCGCTGTGTAAGCCTGTAATCTACCCGAGACCAGGCAATAAAAGAAATCGGGAGGATCGCCCTGCTTTCTTATGAAAGCGCCCTTTTTATATTCTTCAATGGCCGCTTTACCTGCGATTTTCTGAATATCGAACCAGTTTAGGTCGGAGAAAACCGGTATTTGCTTTATAATATTATGAAGCGGCATAATTGGTTCGGCCATGCTTTTTCTCCAAAGTGACCAGGGTTTCTATATGCTCGGTTTTAGGGAATAAATCAAAGGGAATTATTTCGCTAATGTTAAATGAATATTCGCATAGATATTTTAAATCATCGGCTAAGGCTTTTGGGTTACATGATAGATAGATTAAGTTATCGATTCCTGAACTGTTAGATAATAATTTTAATGCCTCTTTGCTTAGCCCGCTACGGGGAGGATCGATCATTACAATATTCGGTCCGGCGGAATTCTTAAGTAGCTCCGGGAAGAGGCCCTCGACTTTACCTTTATAAATATCGAGATTCTTCAAACCGTTGAAAAATGAGTTATGTTCGGCAACCCTTATAGATTGTATGCAATCTTCTATTAATATTACATTCTTAACTTTATCGTTGAGGTTTATGCCAAAAAGCCCCACTCCTCCGTATAGGTCAAAAAAAGTGCTTTCTTGTTTGATAAACGTAAATGATGAAAGTATCCTTAGCAGTTCCGGAAGGATTGACAAATTCGCCTGGAAGAAAGTATCAAGGGAATAAAATATTGTTTTTGACCCTATCTTTGTCGACAGGTAATGGTCGGGAGAGAGCTCAAGCGACCTTTTTCCTATCCCTCCCCACAAGACTCTTTTGTCGTCTCCGGTGCGGATTGTTAAGTTGGCATTGCGGTATTTCGGTGTTAATCTTTCAACGGCCTGATTCTTTAATTCGGGGATGAAATCCGATATTGCTTCGATTGCGATAGGGCATTCGTTGATAGGAACCACTTTGTTCTTGCTTTGAGGTGAGAAGCCGATAAAAACCTTATTGTCTTTTGTCTTCAGCAGTTTAAGGTCTAGGCGGTTTCGGTAATGGTAAGGTTTCGGGGATGGGATGATTTCCCGGAAAGATGCTTTATTCAAATCGACTTTCTGCTCGAGAATGCCTGATAATAATTTTTGTTTGAGTGATAATTCCTCGGGGTATGGCAAGTCCTGATATAAACAGCCGCCGCATTCGCCGAATACCGGGCAAAGCGGCTTTACTTTCTTTGATAAATCCTCATCTGTTAAAGTTGGCATGATATGAATTATCGGATGTTGAAAGAATTCGCCATTTTCTTGACTTTTTTAAGGTAGTCATTGTATTTAGGCAAGGTTGCGGCGTAAGTGAATTGATATGCCCGGTTACCCTCTATTGTCCAGATATTCATGAACTTAAGATCGAATTGATCGCCCTTAGCGGTGAAGACAAGTCTGTGGGAGGGATTTCCTCCCCAGAATATCTCTGAAGATTCGACAATATTTATGTTTTGCTGGAAAACCGCTTGCAGCTGGACTATTGCCAGCTGGGTATAATCTTTCAGGCTCTTAGGGTTTTTGGAGAGGTCCTGGATAACGATATTTACGTTCTCCTGGAATAAGTCAAATTCATATTCTTTGGGGGATAAGAATATTGCGGATGTATTGTTGGTATCCTCGGTATAGGTCCAGCCGGAAGGGTAATCGATGGAATATCCGTCAGTAAGGTTTTCGTATTTCAAGAACCTTGTTTGGGAGTACAATCTTAAAAGGATAAAAGCTATAAGGATAAATCCGAGGACTCCGGACACAGCCGATATTACTTGATTTCTTTGCCTGGTTTGCATAGGTTCTATTTAATTTAAAATTTTATTTTTTTATTATTTGAGCGCTTTTGGTCTCGATCGAATTAAGTAGCGACTCAAATGCTTTTTCAAAAGAGTTTACGCCTTCTTTAAGTAAATTATCGCAGATTTGGTTGATATCAACTCCGTATGATTTTAGGCTGTTTATAGCATTTAAGGACCCTTTAGCGTCATAATTGAAGGCATCCTTAACTTTCCCATGGAGTATAAAAGCATTTAAGGTATTTTCAGGCACGGTATTGACTGTAAACTTGGCGATCAATTCGCTGACATATTTTATTTCGCTATATTTAGGATTTTTTGTTCCTGTTGAGGCCCAGAGCAGCCTTTGCACGTGGCCTTCCTCCTGGGCGAGGGAAATAAATTCTTTTGATTCAAAAAGGTTCCGGTAAGTTTCGTACATGAGCCGAGAGTTTGCAACTGCGGCCGTGCCTTGTAACGCGATTACTTTCTCTTTTTCCTTAGGCTTTATTCCCGATTGAAGAAGGCTTTCCAAGGCTTTATCAGAAACAGTATCTATTCGGCTTACGAAAACGCTGGCGACCGACCTTACCTCTTTTAAAGGTTTTCCGCTTTCAAGGAGTTTTTTCATGCCTGATAAATAAGCCTTAACTACCGATTCATATTGTTGAATGGAGAATATAAGAGTTGCGTTAACGTTTATCCCTCTCGCGGTTAATTCCTCGATGACCGTTATCCCCTCTTTTGTCGACGGTACTTTTACCATTAAATTCCGCCGGTTAACTTTTGAGTGAAGCCTTATTCCTTCCTTGATCTGCTCAGAGACATTGTGGGCCAAAAGCGGGTTTATTTCCAAACTCACATAACCGTCATTTTTATCTGTCGACTGATAAACAGGAAGAAATGCATCAGCGGCTTGTTGTATATCATTTACGGTTAATTCATCGTAGATTTCAAAAGTGGTTTTTCCTAAATCTTTAAGTTCGGCTATACTATCGTCATAATCAGCAGTGCTGCTTATAACTTGGTTGAATATCGATGGGTTCGAAGTCATACCGGAAACTCCGAGGCCGATCATTTTCTCTAGTTTACCGCTTTTGATCATAGCGCGGTTGATATAATCCAGCCAGATGCTTTGGCCGAAACTATGCAGTTCTTTTAAAAGGCTGGTGTTCAATTTGAGGAACCTCCCCTATCTGTCTTTTATTTTTCTGGATAAAACTGCTCTTGCGGCATTGGCGATGTCAGAATCCTTTAAATTATAAGATTTCATAAGTTCATCCGGTGTACCTGATTCGCCGAAAACATCCCGAACGGCTACCATTTCAAGCGGAACGGGATAATTCCTAGCTAGTACCTCAGCAACCGCGCTTCCTAAGCCGCCGTTTATCTGATGTTCTTCTGCGGTTACTATGCAACCTGTTTGCCGGGCGGAATTTATAATTGCTTCTTCGTCCAACGGTTTTATGGTGTGCATATTGATGACTTTTAATTTGATATTCTCTTTTTCCAATATGTCGGCCGCGGATAAGCTTTCCGAGACCATGACACCGCAGGCGATAACGGTTACATCCGTCCCTTCCCTTAAACAATTGGCTTTGCCGATTTTAAAAGTGTCTTCTTCTTTTGTTATAACGGGCAAAGGAGCCCGGGAAGTCCTTAAATACATTGGGCCGTATTCTTTTGTTATCGCCCGGGTGGCTTTCTTGGCTTCGATATAATCGGCCGGGCAAATGACTTTTAAATTAGGTAATACTCTCATGAGTGCCAGATCTTCCAAGCATTGGGCGGATGCGCCGTCAGGACCGACGGTTATCCCGGCGTGGGAACAGATTATCTTAACGTCGCAATTGTTGTAACATAAATCTAGGCGTATCATGTCATAGGCGCGGTTGGTCAGGAATACCGCAAATGAATTAACGAAGCATTTGAAACCCATCAGGCTAAGTCCTGCGGCCATCCCGACCATGTCCTGTTCGGCGATGCCGACGGTAAAGAACCTGTTGGGGTAAGCTTTCTTGAAATATTCGGCGCGGGTCGCATCTTCAAGGTCGGCCGAAACGACTATTATTTTATCATTTTCTTTTGCCAAGGCGACCAACTCTTCGCCGAAGCCGTCTCTGGTAGGTATTTTCTTATCCATTATTTATATCTTCCAAGGCTTTTTTCAATTCCTCCGCGTTAGGAGCTTTTCCGTGCCACTCTCGGTTCCCTTCCATGAAAGTCACTCCCTTGCCTTTTACCGTATGGGCAATGATTGCAAAAGGCTTGCCTTTAGAATTATTAAACTTATCAAATGCCCCTTTTATCTCTTTAAAATTATGGCCGTTGATCTCTATGGTTTCCCAGCCGAAACTCTTCCATTTTTCTGCTAGCGGCTCGAGGGATTTTATTTCTTCAACGGGGCCGTTTTCCTGCACTTTGTTGTAGTCAACGATCGCGCAAACGTTATCTATTTTCTGGTGTGAAGCTGTCATGGCCGCTTCCCATACGGAACCTTCCTGGATCTCACCGTCTCCCATAATGCAGTATACTTTAGTATCTTTTTTTAGAAGCTTAGCGCCTAAGGCGATGCCGTTCGCGACCGATAGACCGTGCCCCAAAGAGCCGGTATTAAATTCTATTCCCGGGACTTTTCTATGGACGTGGCCTTGCAAGCGCGAACCTAATTGTCGGAAGGTTAAAAGCTCTTCTTCCGGGAAAAAGCCGTATCTGGCTAAAACTGCGTAAATGACCGGAGAGGCATGCCCTTTAGAAATTATAAGGTAATCTCGTCCATCCCACTTGGGGTTTTTGGGGTCATAACGCATCTGATATTCATAGAGGCTTATGATTATCTCGACCGCTGAGAGCGAGCCGCCGGGATGGCCGGACCCTGCCTTATTTGTCATCTTGAGGATATCCTCTCGGATCTTCCGGGCGGTATCTTTAAGGGATTCTAAATTTAATTTATCGGAGGTCATTTTTGATATTTATGGGCCAAGCAGGAATCTTAATGAGCATTTCATTTATGGAGCCTATGAGAATATAAATGATTGTACGAATTAATCCCGCCATCATTAATTCACTTATTAGATTGGCGGGAGAACCAATTCCCTTTATGCTTAAAAAAAAGGGATTGCTCTACAGATGCTATTTTATGGGCCATGCAGGAATCGAACCTGCTACCCACTGATTAAGAGTCAGTTGCTCTACCATGTGAGCTAATGGCCCAAGATTACTTTAATTAAAATCTATACAATTATTGGCGCCTATACTTTCTTCTTTTAAATCTTCCCGGGGAAAAAGTACGGCACGATATATTTTTAACAATAAGGAAATTGTCCAAAACAGCTTTAATCCCGTGGATACTTATATCAAAATTTTTAGCCGGTGTCTATA
>JADFZM010000089.1 GCA_015232535.1 Candidatus Omnitrophota bacterium | reverse complement strand
ATTTAACCGGAATTGAGAGCTTGACTTTGTCGCACTTATTATTACAATCTACTTTTATGCCTTTGGCCTTTGGCCGGGTAACAGTAAATTTTTGCTCGAGATTTCCGGCCTGCCCGAAACATTTTCAGATCATTCTTCTTTGTACAAATTTGTGATAGGCAAGCGGCGGTCCTTCCCAAAGGCCAGTTGAGTGATTTTCACACCCGGAGGCGCCTGCCTTCTCTTATATTCGCTTGTATCAACCATCCGGGCTACCTTTGACACTAGTTCCTTAGGAAATTTCTTTCGTATGCGGGCAATAGGAGTTCTTTTTTCGATATATTCCTGCAGGATCTCATCGAGAATAGCATAAGGCGGCAAAGTGTCCTGGTCTTTTTGATTGTGCCTTAATTCCGCGGTCGGAGGCCGGGTAATAATGCTTTCCGGTATCAAATCCTTTTCACGGGAATTTATCAAAGCTGCAAGCTCATAAACTTTCGTTTTAAAAACATCCTTGATCACGGCGAAACCTCCGGAGAGATCCCCGTATAAAGTGCAATAACCGACGGCTAATTCGGACTTGTTTCCCGTCGTCAACACCAGCCAACCGAATTTATTTGAAAGCGCCATCAGGATATTCCCGCGTATCCTCGCTTGAATATTCTCCTCAGTTATGTCTTTTTCGCACCCGCTAAATTCGCCGGCAAGAGTATGGTCGTACGCGGCGAAAATACTGTTTATAGGTATCTCCAAAAGTTTTATTTTTAAGTTCCGGGCTAAAATCTCGGCATCCCTTTTAGTTTCCCGGGATGTAAAAACGGAAGGCATGGTAACGCCGATTACATTCTCGGCACCTATTGCATCGCGGGCAATAATAGCGACAATGGATGAATCTATGCCGCCGCTTAATCCTACAACTGCTTTCCTAAAGCCGTTTTTATAAATATAGTCTCGGCAGCCCAAGACAAGAGCATTGTAAATCCTCTCGAGCTTCGAATATTTCTTTGGTAAGGCGCTAACAATTTCGCATTTTCCGCTCACAGCCTTTCTTGGCGAAGCTTTTTTATTGCTTCCCCCGCGATAGATGCCCAGGCCTTCTATGTCGGTGACAATAAGGTCTTCTTCGAACTGTTTTCCTGCCGCAATAACTTTTCCCGAGGGAGAAATAAAAACGCTGCCCCCGTCGAAAACCAGCTCATCCTGCGCGCCGATAAGATTTACGTAGCCGATAATGGCCTTGGTCTGTTTTGCCCTCTTTTTAAGAAGGTCATAACGCTCCTCAAGCTTACTCATGTCGTAAGGGGAAGAGGAAATATTCAGCAAAAGCCGCGCCCCTTTTCTCGCCTGGGCTTTAAACGGCCCATCTTCCCGCCAGATATCTTCGCATATATTTACCGCCCAGAAAATTCCGTTATTTTTAATTAACGAAACTTGTTTTCCCGGCTTAAAATAACGTTTCTCGTCGAATACCCCGTAATTAGGCAGCTGCTGTTTGCGGTAAATGTTTTTCAGCCGGCCTTCGCCTATTATCCCGGCGGCATTATATAAATTGCCGTCTTTATCCCGATCGACAAAACCAACAACCAAAGTAATTCCCTGAAAACCGGAGGCGATTTCTTTTAGCGCCCGGATATTGTCTTCGATGAAAGCATTCTTATATAACAAGTCCTCAGGAGGATACCCGCAAATCGCCAATTCAGGGAAAGCTAAAAGATCGACGTCAAGTGAAATTGCTTTTTGTACATATTCTGTTATCTTCCTTGTATTCCCGGCGATATCTCCGACCCGGGTATTAATCTGAGCTAAAGCAACTCGCACTTTATTTTTTCCTTATTACATTGTTTCTATCAAAACAGTAACCGCTCCGCCGCCACCGAACGGGACAGAAGCGATACCGCGCTTTAATTTCTTATTTTTAAGCGAATGGATCAATGTCGCCAGTATCCTCGCGCCTACCGCGCCCAAAGGATGGCCTAAGGCGACATCACCGCCGTTTACATTATATTTCTCATCGGGAATACCCAGCGCTTCTTTTGAATATATCGCTTGGACGGCAAAAGCCTCGGCTATTTCAAAAAGATCGATATCTTTTACGCGAAGCCGACAAGCCCGCAGGCATTCTTCGACGGAAATTACCGACGCTTCAAAGGTGGATACGGGATCGATCATGATCGAGCTATATCCGAGAATCTGGGCGATCGGCTTTATTTTTACTTTTTTAAAAGCGGCCTTAGAGCATAACAAAACAGCGGCCGCTGCGTCTGTGGGTACCGAACTGTTCCCTGCCGTCACAGTTCCTTTCTCGTCAAAAGCCGGCGGATAATTACGCAATATTTCCATGTCCAAAGCTGCCCTAGGGCGGTCATCTTTCTCTTTGCCGCTTTTATCACTGCCGACGGAGAGTATTTCCGCGAGAAATGCTCCCTGTTCGATTGCCCGGCAAGCCCTTTGGTGGCTGCCCAGCGCGTATTCATCCTGTTTTTCCCGGGAGATCTTTTGCTTCCGGGCCAGATCTTCGGCTAACTCTCCCATCCTCTTTTTAGTAATATCGCAAAACAACCCGTCACACTTCAAGCTGTCAATTGGCTCAAAACTTTCTTTTTTTATAAAAGCTTCCCTCTGTGATAAAAAAGGCGCTTTAGATATGCTTTCCGCCCCCCCGGCAAAAACAAAGCCGCAGTTTCCCGCCACAATAGAAAGAGTAGCGGATATTACCGCCTGCAGACCCGAGGCACAGACATCGTCGATCGAATAGGAATTCACCGTTACAGGAAGCCCGGCTTTTACTGAGGCTTGCCGGGCAATGTTTTGCCCTCGCCCCGCGGCCAGAGCATTTCCGATGATCACTTGATCGATATAATTTTTATCCAGATTGTTACGCTTTAGAATTCCGCTTAAAACCGCGGATACTAAATCTGCCGAGCTATATTCTTTTAATGATTTAAAAGGCGAGGCGGATACCGTCCTTCCCGCATCCAGAATGAAAACTTTATCGCTGATCGCTTGCTTGATCATAAACTATTAAAAACTGGCGAGTATTTTATCAACATCGACATATTTATTAACCAGGTTGGTTATTTCCTGAATTTTATCCTTGTCGGTCTTTTGTATTTTACAGATAAGGTGCTCTACCCTGGCGGCAACCGTATAGGTGTCCTCTTCGGTAATCAAAACGGGAATCGAGCTCTTTTTAAGAAGATCGATTATTTTGTCATTCGGCATCAGCCCTCCGGTCAAGATGATTCCGGCAACCTGGAAAGTGCGTCCGTCGCGGACCAGATGCGAGCTCACAGCCAAAAGAACATTGTCGATCCGGTCCCCGGAGGCCAGAACCATTGTCCCGTCTTCAAGGTAATTAACCATATTATGCGGCTCCATAGCGGCCACAATTACATTCTTTACTCTTTGCTGCATACTGTCTTTACCGCATAAAACCTGTAGCTGCAGCTGGTTTTGCACCTGCTCCATAGTCGGAGAACTTAATAAAGGCCTTAAAGGCAAAACCCCTAAAAGGCGGATTCCTTTGTTTTCCAGGCCCTTTCCTAAAACCTCCTTGATCTTATCATATTTCTCCGGCAGGACTTTGTTTACGATGACTCCGGCCACCTCGACTTGCTGCATGTCGAAAAGAGCCTTATTAAGCATTATCTCATCAATACTTTTGCCGATCCCGCCTTCGCTGATAATGATCACCTTTGAGCCCAATATTTTTGCCACAACCGCGTTAGACACATCCACAACCGACCCAACACCCGCATGACCCGTACCCTCAACAATAATAGCTTCCTTCTTGCGGACCAGGACTTTGAACGCATGCAATATAGCGTTTTTCAGCTTCGCTTCTTCCGGATGAAAAATGTACTTCTCCGTAAAGCCTTTGCCAATAGTCACCGGGCTCATTTCCCTGTAACGCTTGCCGCATTTATATACTTCCGCCATCAGGTAAGAATCTTTATCGATGTTATATTCGCCTACGTTCACTACTTCCTGGCCGACCGGTTTCATGAATGCCGTTTTTATCTTGCGGTCCTTAAAGGCCTTGTAAAGCCCCAAAGAAAGTGTCGTTTTTCCGGCATCTTTGTGTATTGAAGAGAGAAAAATATTCTTAAAAGTTTTTTTCTCGGTCATAAAAACTCCTGTTTTGGCGCGATAAAAAGAGTTAACATCGGATTCATGAATCAATATTATAGAAGCAAAATATTGCCTTTGCAAGGTATTCGTCCAAAGGGAAAGCCTTCCCGCCCGCTTTAGCGCCGCGTCAAGGAAGGATAGCCGCCAGGCGCTGAAGCGTCTTATAACCGATTTTTCCGTCCGGCTTTAATGAATTCTTTTTTTGGAAAGCTATAATAGCCTGTGTTGTCCGCGGGCCTATCTTACCGTCTATCTTGTCTAAGGGATAACCGTTTTCAAACAGTAATTGCTGTACAAGCCTAACATTAAGCCCTTCAGCGGAAACTAATCCTTTTTTCACGAAATATTCCAGTTTTTCCCATGTCAGGCTGTCAACTGTCCGGGTGACTTCAAGGCCCTGGTCCATCTGAAATTTCGCTATCGCCTCTCGGGTTGACGGCCCCATAATCCCGTCAGCCTTGCCCGGGCTATAGCCGTATAACTTAAGCAAGGCCTGTATCTCCTCAACCGTCGGATTGCTTTCAAACGGGATCAGCTCGCCGACTAGATCCTTTTCTTCCGCGCCCGGCTTATCAACCCAACGGTAAAAAATATCACAGCCGCAATTAAAGAACAAAGTCGCTATTATCGCCGTTTTTAAAGATATATTAACGATGGTTTTCATATATCAAATAATGTAAAAGAAAGTTTTATGTGCGCTGCTTCAGCCTTTTTGCTAAAATGATATTAAATGAATCGGGCTTTAGCAAGGACATTAAAATGAACCTTAAAACAAAGAAAATCATCGCGTTATCCGCATTTCTTCTAATATTATTAAATTTTGTTGTCCGGCCATACTTAAAAAAACAAGAAGGAGTAAAAGTAGTCAAAAAAGTCCTGTCCCTGTGGAAAAACAACGACCTGACATTCGCCTTCAACTATTGGCAAGACCCTCAAAATTGCCCTCCGGTTTATGACTTGCAGTCATACAAAATAATAAAGGCCGAATTTTACACAGAGAAAAAGGTTTTGAAAGCCAGGCTTTTTATAATCCTCGAATTTCCCGCCGGTAACATTATGCCCTCCGGAAAAGAATGGGTATTCGAAATCGCCTACTCTCCCGTCGGTTGGCAGATAATTTCCATGGCTCAAGTCATAAACTAAACTTAGACAAGCACATTAACAAGAAACAACGCAATATAATATTAACTGCTTTGCTGCATAAAAAAAGGCACATGCCTTAGAAAGCATGTGCCTTTTTTAAAAATCTTTATTACTTGGCTTTCTTATCTTTTGCTTTTTCTTTCGGCTTATCTTTTTCTTTCGGTTTGTCCGTTACCTTCGGAAGCTCTGCCGCCGGCACTGCTGCGGCTGGGGGCGGTTGCTTGGCTTGCATCATGTCCTGAAACTGTTTTCTGCGGTCGGTTTCAACTTGTTGCAATTTGCCGAATTGCTCCTCGGTTAACACGGATTTAGTGTCCTGGATGTTTTGCACCCGGGCATCCATTAGCTGTCCGTCGAGCTGTTTTATCTCCTGAAGATGTTTATCCAGAGTGGCTTTGTCGGCCGTATACTTATCCAACTCTTGCTTTAAACCTTTGCGGGATTCAATAAGTTTCAGTTGTACTGCCTGAATCAAAGCCGCATGGTCTCCCTGGATCTTATCAAGCTTTTGTTTCTGCTCTTCGTTTAAGCCCAACTGCTTCATTGTCTCTTGACGCATTTGCTGCCGCTGATTCACAATATCAGCAGCCTGGTTCGAAGCAACGTTTGGCGCAGGATTTACATTTTGCGCCGCGGCTATTCCTGCCGGGGACAGAAAAGCTAAAAAAGCGCTGTACAATAAAACCTTTTTTACGTAAAACTTTTGATTGTCTTTCATGTTTAATCCTCCCTTTTTGCACATCATACCAAAAATTTGCTTTTTGTTAAGTATTTATTTATTCTTCTGCGCGATTTTTGCCCAGGTATCTTTGAGCGTCACGGTACGGTTCAAAACTATTTTTGTTTCCGTCGAGCTCGAATCAACGCAAAAATACCCCAGCCGCTCCAGCTGATAAACTTCCCCTGCCTTGGCTTTTTTAAGGAAAGGCTCAAACCGGCAAGAAAAAATATTTTCTAGCGATTTTTTGTTTATCGAAGAGGCAAAAGCATCATCGCTGATCTCGGAGGGGTTCTCCATGTCAAAAAGCCTGTCATACAGCCGCGCCTCTCCTTCTATCGAGGTTGGTTCCGCGACCCAGTGAATAGTCCCTTTGACCTTTCTGCCGTCCGGCGCATTTCCGCCTTTAGTCAGTGGGTCGTAAGTGCAATGCAATTCTTTGATCCGCCCTGTAGTTTCATCCTTTAACGCTTTTTCGCATTTAATAAAATAAGCGTAGCGCAGGCGCACTTCTTTCCCCAAAGATAAGCGAAAATAATCTTTAGGCGGGTTTTCAAGGAAGTCGTCCTGTTCAATATAAATTATCCGCGAAAACGGCACCTTGCGCGTTCCTGAGGCAGGGTCCTCCGGATTATTGACGGCATCAAGCTCTTCCGAGTGACCTTGGGGATAATTAGTAATTATGACTTTTAGCGGCCTTAGCACGCCCATTACTCTTTGCGCTTTTTTATTCAATTCTTCCCTCACGCAATATTCAAGCAGCTGGATATCGACCACATTCTCCCTTTTGGCTATGCCTATCGTTTCGCAAAACTTCCTTATGGCCTCCGGCGGATAGCCTCTTTTTTTCATCCCGGCTATTGTCGGAAGCCTGGGGTCATCCCAGCCGTTTACCAATCCCGACTGGACAAGATAAAGTAGTTTTCGCTTGCTCATAACCGTATAGTTCAAATTAAGCCGGGCGAATTCTATCTGCTGGGGATGGCAGGGAACAGACAATTCGTCCAATATCCAATCATAAAGCGGCCGATGATCTTCAAATTCCAAGGTGCAAAGAGAATGCGTTATGCCTTCAATGGAATCCGACAGCGCGTGAGCGAAATCATACATCGGGTAAATGCACCACTTATCCTTGGTGCGGTGATGATGAGCAAAAAGAATGCGGTAGATAACGGGATCGCGCATATTAATATTGCCTGACGACATATCGATTTTTGCCCGCAGGACTTTCTCGCCTTCTTTATATTTGCCCTCGCGCATCTCTGAAAAATGTTTTAAGCTTTCTGCAACAGAACGATTGCGATAAGGGCTTTCTTTGCCGGCTTCAGTCAATGTCCCGCGGTAGGAGCGGATATCTTCGGCGCTTAAGTCGCACACGTAGGCTTTCCCTTTTTCAATCAGCTTTACAGCGAAACTATAAAGCTGTTCGAAATAATCAGAGGCATAGAACTCTCTGTTTTCCCAATCGAATCCGAGCCATCTCACAGCGTCTTTGATCGAGAGGACATACTCTTCCTCTTCTTTCGTCGGATTGGTGTCATCAAACCTCAGGTTGCATAAGCCGTTAAAATCCCTGGCAACCCCGAAATTGAGGCAAATGGATTTGGCGTGGCCGATGTGCAGATAACCGTTGGGCTCAGGAGGAAATCGGGTCAAGACCTTCCCGTTATTTTTATTCGCCTTTATATCATCCGTTATTTTTTGGCGGATAAAGTCCATCGGGATATGCTCTGAGTTTACGTTTGGGAGATTATTCATTTTCTAATATTTATGATTGTTGCGCAGCTTAAGATATATAAGGTATATCTTCGCCCGTATCATTGTCAATGATAATTTTTCGCGATTGTCAAGCCAAAATAGAAATGTCCTAGTTTTACCAAAATAGAAATGTCCTAAT
>JADFZM010000088.1 GCA_015232535.1 Candidatus Omnitrophota bacterium | reverse complement strand
AGCCACCAGGCAATTTGCAATTAAGTTTTAACTTCGTCTAATTTGGACGGCAATGGTCCTCATTAAAAGCTGACTAACCCTGTATTGTTTGGCTTAACAGAAAAAGTTCAAGCTAGCTTTTATAGAACCTACTCAAGCGGTTGCCGAGGCTACAGGCTATCTCGTAGTTGATTGTCCCGGCTGTATAGGCAAGAAAATCCGCGGTAATTTCTTCCCGGCCGTCTTGGCCCAAAACCGTGGCCCGCTCACCTAAGCCGACATTTTTAAGATGAGATATATCGATAATTATCTGATCCATCGTGACCCGTCCCAAGACAGGGCACCTTTTTCCCCTAACCAAAACAAACGATTTATTGGACAGTGACCGTAAATACCCGTCGTTGTAGCCCAAAGGGAGCACCGCGACGGTCATATCGCGCGGGGCAATAAAGGTGCGGCCGTAACTTATCCCGGAATTCTTAGGGACCTTTTTGATCAGGATGATCCTTGAGTAAACTCTTAAGGCGGGAGTCAATTTTATGGTTTTTTTAAGATTAAGCAGCGGATAAAGGCCGTAAATCATCAAACCCGGCCTGACCAAATTCAAAACATGTGTTTTATAATCGCAGAGGCCCATACTGTTGGCCGCGTGAATATAGGGAATGACCATCCCTTTTTTATCTAAGCTCACAACCAGCTTATATAGTTTTTCAACCTGCATCTCGGTGAATATAGAATCGGTATCTGCCGAGGGGAAATGCGTGAATATTCCCATAACCCTAAGATTGCGCAAGGAATAAAGGCTCTTGATAAAAGAAAGCGCATCTTTATAACTTACCCCCAGCCTACCCATTCCGGTATCGACCTCAACGTGTACATCAATAACCTTTCTCTCTTGGGCCGCATAAGAGTTTAGCGCCTCGGCCAACTCAGCGTTGCATATAGTCGGCATCAATTTATGATCGACTATCGCCTGTGCATGTTCGGGGAGGGTGCTCTCTAAAAGGAGGATCGGCTCTTTTATCCCCGCTTTCCTTAACTTTTTACCCTCGAAAATATCGGAAACGGCAAACTGGCCGACCTTTTTCTTGCGTAAAAGCTTCGCTACCTCAATCATGCCGTGGCCGTAAGCGTCGGCTTTAATGACGGCCAAAGTCTCAACGGGCATCTTTTTGCCTTTTCTCGTAGGCAAAGAAAAGGTGTTCTGCCCTGCCAACCTTCTGATCTCGCTTAAGTTTGCGATAATGGCCTCTTTGTCTATTTCAGCCCAGCTTAAGCTTTTAGACGCTATTTCTTTCATTTTTGCACCTGGCAGTCGTCGGGATAAAGATACAAAGGCTTTAGGGTATCATTATTTGCAAACTCTTTTAAAGCGGCCTTCTTGAGGGCGAGCATGATCAAATTCTCGGCCTTTGGGAACCAATTCTTCTCTTCTTCTATAAGCAAAGCCTTGCCCGAATTGATTATTTTATCTTTATATATACTAACCCCGTCACCGCAAAATACGGCTTGCTTTTTTATTCTTTTTAAAAGCTCGTCTATTGGAGCAAGAAAATACTCGCCGCTTCTTTTAAGGACACCGTTTTCTTTATTATAAATCGCCGCAAAAACATTTCCTCTTCTGGCATCAAGGACAATGCATATCTGCACATTATCTTTCCTTACATTTGAGGCGATAATATCCAGGCTGGAGACACCTATAATCGGTATTTTTAATGCAGTCGCAAATCCTTTTATCGTTGCTAATCCTACCCTAAGTCCGGTGAATGACCCCGGGCCGAGGCCGACGGCAAAACAATCGATATCGCTCAATGAAAGAACAGCTTTCTTAAGTGCTCCGTCAATTATAGGGATTATCGATTCCGAAAGAATGCCTTGAGATTTTTTATTTCTTTTAGCAATTATTTTACCCTCGGAAAATAAAGCTAATGTTAAATTCGCCGTCGATGTATCTATCGCCAGAATATTCATAATTGCTTAATCCTGCCCGGGATGCCCCGGTATTTTTCACCGATCCCTTTTATTATTATCACCCGTTCATTCTCGGTTTTGTGAGCAAGGGTTATTTTCAGGTATTCTTCGGGGATCATTTTACCGGCCCTTTCGGCCCATTCGATAACAGCGACGCCTTTGCCGTACAAAAATTCGTCGTAGCCTATTTCCAAAATGCTTTTTGTGCCTTCCAGCCGGTACAAATCAAAATGATATAAGGGCATTCTCCCTTCGTAAATGTTCATCAGGACAAAGCTCGGGCTGTTCACTTTTGAAGCGCTTAACTTTAATCCTTCGGCAATCCCCTTAACTAAAGTTGTTTTTCCCGTCCCCAAGTCTCCAAACAAACAAATTATGAATTCCGGAGAGACAACCTTAGCCAATTGCCTGCCGAGCTTTATTGTGTCTTTAGAACTTTTTGAATTTATTCTTAATTCCGGCATATAATTAAAAATGCTTAAACCCTGTTTTTTTTAATTCAACCTTTGTGCCGCATTTTTTTATCAAGAAATATCCTTCTTCGATTATCTTGCCGATTTCAAAGAAGCGAAAAGCCTTTTTCCGAACGTTTAAAAGCCGCTTTGCCTCACTTTCGGATAAAGTGAATACCAGCTCAAAATCCTCTCCGTCGCAAAGTGCCTGCTGCAAGCTGCATCCGCCCCGCTTGGGTATTTTTTCCTCGTAAATAACCGCTCCTTTTCCGCTTTCCTCTATAATGTGCCCCAAATCCGCAGCCAAGCCATCGGAGATATCGATCATCGAGGTGGGGTTGAAATTCTGTACTAAATACTGAGACTCTTTAACTCGGGGAATAAAATTAAGGTGGTGCCCGCTCTTAAATGAGTTCCCGAGCTCTCCGGTGACAAAAATCAAATCGCCGGCTTTAGCGGTGCTTCTTTTGACAATCTTTCCTTGATTCGCCTCGCCTATCAAAGCGATATTAACGATCAGTTTGCCCGATCTAACGGTATCACCTCCGAGGATTAAAACATTGAATTTATCCGCCAGCTGTTTTATCCCGGAATACAATGCGTGTACGTATTTTATCTCTTTATTCGGAGAAATCCCTAAAGATACAAGCGCGTATTTCGGAATTCCGCCCATTGCGGCGATATCGCTGATATTACAGGCAAGGGCTTTATAGCCTACTTTAAGAGGATCTGTCCCTTTTTTGAAATGCACCCCCTCGATTACCATATCAGTTGTAAAGAGCAGTTTCTGCGCATTAATGCGATTAAAAACGGCAGCATCATCGCCGATACCTACAATGCCTTTATTAGCGATAGGAAACATTCGCCGCAAAAGGGCGATAAAACCGAACTCCCCAACCTCTTTCACTAGCTTTTTTTTATTTCTTGGCATTTGTGCCGAAGGTATGCGATATATTGCTTCGGTTAACGGGCGATATAATTCCCTCTTCCGTAATTATAGCCTTTATCAAATAATTAGGAGTCACATCAAATGCGGGGTTAAAAACCTTGATATTATCCGGCGCGGTCCTGACCCCGTGGAAATTAACTACCTCCTCCTTGCTTCTTTGCTCTATGGGAATCTCTGTTCCGTCTTTGATATTCAAATCAAAAGTTGAGTACGGTGCGACAATATAAAAAGGCACTTCGTGAAACCGGGCCAAAACCCCCAAACTGTATGTCCCTATCTTGTTAGCTGTATCACCGTTTGAAGCTATCCTGTCGGCGCCGGCAAAAATTCCGTCGATTCTCTGGTTTCTCATGACCGATGCCGCCATATTGTCACAGATTAAAGTAACATCAACCCCGCTTTTTTTTAGCTCCCAGGAAGTAAGGCGGGCGCCCTGAAGAAGCGGCCTTGTCTCCAGCGAATAAACTTTGAACTGCTTCTTTTGTTCCTGGGCCGCGTAAAATACCCCTAAAGCGGTTCCGTAATCGACGGTGGCCAAACTTCCGGCGTTACAGATCGTCATATAAGTCCCGCCGTTTTTGATGAAAGAAGCTCCGAATTTCCCCATTTTTCGGCAAACAATCCTATCTTCCTCGTAAATAGCTATGGCTTCATTTTGAACCAGCTTCTTTATTTCACTGATTGCCTTTTCCTGATTATTCTTAATGATATGTTCGATCCTTGCTAAAGAATTAAAAAGATTTACTGCCGTCGGGCGGGAGCTTCCGATGTAAGCGCTTGACTTTTCCATAAATTTTAAGAATTTATTCTTATCATTCCCTTTAAACAGTTTTGATGCCAAAAGCATCCCCAACGCCGAAGCAACGCCCAAAGCGGGGGCGCCTCTTACGCTTAGAGTTTTGATCGCGTCCCACAAGGTTTCCAGATCCCGGCAATAGATGTATTCGAGCTTCCCGGGAAGCTTCCTCTGGTCGATAAGCTTGATTGAGTTATTAACCCATTTTATTGTAGCAAGGGGCATTCTTATTAACCTTTCTATTTGGGCACTTCCAGCCGAGGGAATAGAGCTTCGTGCGGTTTTAAGACTGTTTTTGGTTTTAATCCCCCCCAGGATGTTTTTGAGCCGAGGCTCCCGAGAACATCGAGCACCACGCTTGTTTTCTGCGGCATGACCGCGGATAAAAATAAAGCCGCTAATCGCAAGGCCTCGCTTGCCGTATAAAGGATGGTCCCGGCGCGGACGAGGTCACTCTTGGCAACTTGCCAGGGCGCTGAATGTTCCATATACTTATTCACGCTTCTTACTAACTGCAGCGTCTCTTCTATCGCCTCGTTAATCCTCATATCAAGTATCAAACCCTTTATTTTTCCTTCTAGATTGCCGGCCGTTTCTTCGATATATATTTCGGCTTCCGTCTTATTTCCCGGCTCAGGGACGATACCGTTAAAATATTTTCCTATAAGCCCGCTCACTCTGTTCAATAAATTCCCGAAATCATTGGCCAAATCGCTATTAAAACGCTTAATAAATGCCTCTAAGGTGAAATTAGCATCCTGCCCCAAGACCATCTCCCGCATTAAAAAATACCTCAGGGCGTCAACCCCGTATTGGTCGATCATATCCAGAGGATTGACGATATTCCCTAAGGATTTGCTCATCTTTGTCTCGCCTGTCAACCACCAGCCGTGGGCGAAAATAGATTTAGGGAGCGGCAATTCCAGGGAGAACAACATTGTAGTCCAATAAACACAATGTGTCGTTAAGATATCCTTGCCTAACAAATGTATTTCTGCCGGCCACCATTTCCTGAACTTAGTCTCATCGCTTCCGTACCCGCAGCCCGTAATATAATTCAAAAGCGCGTCGAACCATACATAGGTAACGTAATCTTTATCGAAGGGTAGCTCTATTCCCCAATCCATGCGGTCTTTAGGCCGCGATATACAAAGGTCGGTTAAAGGCTGGCGTAAAAACCCCAGGATCTCGTTCTTGCGGCTTTCCGGACGGATAAATTGCGGATTCGCGTTTATATGGCCGATGAGCTTTTGCTGATATTTGCTCATCTTAAAAAACCAGTTTTTCTCTTTTAATTTCTTAATATCGCGGAACTGGCCCGAGTCCTTCTCCGTATCGGTGATAAAACGTTCCTCGGAAACAGAATACCATCCTTCATATTCATTTAAATAAATATCCCCTTTGTCATATGCTTTTTGAAGGGCGCTTTGAACTACCTTGATATGCCTCGCCTCAGTCGTGCGGATAAAATCGCTGTATTCTATCCCCAACTTTTTCCATAAATTTATAAAACGCGGCGCGAGGTCATTACAATGCTCTAATGGAGAAAGCCCTCTTTTTTCCGCCGCCTGTTTGACTTTTTGCCCGTGCTCGTCTACCCCGGTCAAGAAAAATGTGTCGTCACCGATATTGCGGTGATACCGCGTTAAGACATCCGCCAAAATAGTCGTATAAGCATGGCCGATGTGCGGATTATCGTTAACGTAATAAATCGGGGTTGTTATATAAAACTTATTCTTCACTTTTTTGTTCCGCTTCGAAGTTTACTTTTACTATCTTGCCTTCTCCAAAATCCACCAATCCATGTTTCTTAAGGACATTGACCTCGATTATCTTTCCTTTCCCCTCGGCAGACGTATATTTTTCACCAACCTTGGGTAAATTTCGCCCCATCTCGCGGTAAACATTATATTCGTACGACATACAGCATTTGATCCTCCCGCAGCATCCGGAAATCCGCGAAGGGTTCAAAGGAAGGCCTTGCTCTTTGGCCATCTTGATTGTAAGAGGGTGAAAATCGATTATGTAGGAGGCGCAGCACAATTCCCGGCCGCAAAGGCCGTAGCCGTTCACTATTTTCGATTTATCCCGCACTCCGATCTGCCTTAACTCGATCCTTACCCTGAAAAGCCGAGCCAGGTCCTTGACAAGCGTTCTAAAATCAACCCTCCCGTCGGACGTGAAAAAGAAAATTATTTTACTGCTATCGAAAGTATACTCGCATTTAACTATCTTCATATCGAGTTTTCTATCAACAACCTTCCGGATACAGGTACTCATGGCATCTTTGGATTTCATGCGGTTATTCTCGATCTGTTTTAAGTCTCCGTCCGTTGCAAGGCGGATAAGCTTTCCCTTGGGAGGCTCGATCTTTCCTTTGTACGGCACTTCAGGGTCCGAAACAACACACCCGAATTCCGAGCTCCGGTCTTCCTCGAGGATCACATAACCGCCCCTTTTGCAAATAATATTGTTCGAGTCATAGGGGAAAATCCCTCTATATTCTCCCAGCTTTACCAGAATCGTTTTTTCCATTTTATGTCTTTCTATTTGTTTATCTTCGCTTTGGCCAGCATCAAAGCTACTCTAAAGTTTAAATTGTCGTAAAAAGCCTGCATGGCCTTGAGTGTTTCGTCATAAGCTTCCGTCAGTTCAGAAAAGCTAAACCTAAGCACAAAAGCCCCTAGTTCTTTTTTCCGATCGTTATTTATGATACGGCTATCCTCAACTCCGGCCTTAAATAGAATAGCGTCCCTTAACCAGGCCTGTAGCGTCGAAATTAAAAGCCTTTCGTCTTCTTTGCCGTCCGTCAGGTCCTTTATCCGGGAATCATAACTATCCGACAGGATAAAGCTATCGATAAATTCATTTTTCCTGTCAAAAACTCCCGCTTCCTTCATCTCAACAGCCCTTTTTTCATATCCCTGCGAAAGATAGGAAATATAATGTGCCTGCTCGCTGCTCAATGATAATTCTTCTTTTAAAAACTTATTCATTCTTGAAAAAGAAAGAGGCTTAAAATAGACCGCCTGAGCGCGCGACTGTACCGTCGGCAGGATCCTCTGCGGCTGTGAAGTTGTCAGCATGAACAAGGTATTTCCCGGCGGCTCTTCCAAGGTTTTTAAAAGCGCGCTTCCCGCATCCAGCCCCAATAGCTCGGCGTTTTTTATGATACAGACCTTTATCTTCCCGATCAATGCCGCCAGACGCAGCACATCAACGGCTTGCCGGATCTGCTCTATAGTTATTTGCGTCTTTTCTTCTTCTTTCTCGACCAAAATCACATTCGGGTGCGAATGCGATAAGATATTTAAACACGATGAGCAACGGCCGCATCCGTTTTTTACGGAAGAGACCTGCTCGCAATTAAACGAGGAGGCAATTGAAAGAGCAACTTCAAGTTTTCCCGATCCTTGCGGCCCGATAAAAAGATAAGCATGTGCCAACTTGCCCTTGGCCCTGAGCTCCGTAAAGCGCTCGATGATTTCTGTTCCGGCTAAATTCGTCATTTTATTCCCAGTAATCTGTTTATCTCGCCGCAAACTTCTTGATGGACGGCATTGACCCCTTTATTAACTTTGATTACTTTCATCCTTCGAGGCTCTTTTCGGGCGATTGCTAAATATCCGGCCCTGACTTTTTTATGATAGGCGATAGCGCGTAGTTCTATTCTGTCTTTGTGCCGGCTCGTCCGGGATAACCCGAGTTTAGTATCGATATCAAAAAGAACGGTCAAATCCGGTTTTATTTTCCGTGTAGCAAAATCACCTATTTCTTTTATGATACTGATATCGACTCCGTTACCGTAACCCTGATAAGCGATTGTGGAATCCAGAAACCGGTCGCAAAGTATTATCAATCCCTTCTCAAGGGACGGCCTTATAACCTCTTTGACCAGTTGAGCGCGGGCGGCCATATAAAGCAATGTTTCGC
>JADFZM010000087.1 GCA_015232535.1 Candidatus Omnitrophota bacterium | reverse complement strand
CAGCCACTTTACTTTTCAGTTTGACAGAGCTAATTGGCCGCATATGGAACAAATGTTTGAAGAGATACAAACAAAAATCTTTGGCAGGTATTTATATTGCGGCGAGTCATGCTGGAATTGGACCCGACTTTTAGAAACAAGACAAGTATGGCAAAATGGAGTCTGGCATTCTCCCGGGACATTTAAAAAAGATCGGGAGTCAAAGGAGATTGAACTGGCGAAGAGGGTAGCAAATCAAGCCGTAAACAGGATTCTCATTGTTTTATATGAACGGTTATTATCCGAGCACCCGGATAATAGAGATTTATACCTCGCATTTTGTCATGTTTTGGAGAACAATGGCCTGTTTGAGCAGAGGATAGAAATTTTGGAAGAAATGTATGAGAAATTTAATAATATTTGCGATGGCCAAGAACTGTCTTGGGCATATGGAGATAATGGTGATTTTAAAAATGCCCATCGGATAAGATGTCTTATGGCAGAAAGAAATAAGGAGGAGAAGAATGCGTAGCATAAGAATACCAAAGAAAATTGAAATTAATTGGATTATCAAAGAGGGCAAAGTTTTCAAATCTTTTTATAAATATGATACCGCAAAACGGATTTTCAAGTTCTGCTATCAGCCGGTTACAGGCGAACTGCTTTTTGATATTGCTCCGAAGCATCATAATATCATGATTCTGAACAATGGTAGAAAAAAGTTTGATGACTACATCCGCGGAATATGTTTCTGGGATAAAAAGATAATTTACCTTCGTGGGCACGATAATGCCAAGTGGTTGAAGGAGACAAAAGAAATGCTTTACTCTAACGGTATCCCAAGAAATTATAGGGTGGTCTGGGGAGAAAAAGCGGCGTTGGAATTGGCTGATGATTTGCGGGGTCTTTAGTTATTCTTGCCAGAGTTTTATCGGTAGGGTAGAATTAAACGCATGGAGGTGATGTAATGAGCAATGAAATTGATAAGGTCTTTTTGGGAGTTCAAGATATCATAGGCGATTTTAATCCTGGTGATGCGGATTTACCAGCGCTCGATCGGTATGAACTTCCTGTGGATGAATTTGTCCCTTTTATCAAAGATATAGATGAATCAGATAATCGTTACCCTGAACCTTTAAGGTCATTTGAGGATCAAAGGGAGGATATTATAGGTTTAAAACTAAACGATGAGGAGAGGAACGCCATTGAGGGTGGCATTCGATGGGTGGGCATTGAAACTTTAGCTTTTTATAAGTCGAGGCGGGATATTGCTAAAAAACCTTTTTGTGGCAATTGGGGTATTTTTTATATTCACAAGGGTGTAAACTACCTTGCTTCCGAAATAACTTCTGCATATCCTGGTCGAGGGAATGCCTATAAACTGGCGTTGGAGTTTCTCCGTCAACATGAACGTTTTCACTATGAAACGGACATCTCGGCTTTGATGATGGAGGCAGTAAAAAAAGAGCATCTATATGACCCTCTCCGCTATGTCCTGCAAAAACACAGAAGCTCTAGCGTGGAGGAAGCCTTGGCTAATCAGCGGGTCTTACTATGGGCACAAAAGAAAGCTGGCATTGAGGAATATGCTTATAATTTTATGAAGTGCCAACCAAATGCTTACGCAAGATTTGATGAGCCGTTAAAAGAGCTCCAGTCTGAATATCTTTATTCTTTGTTAGACCGGTCTTTTGGCAGAACGTCAAGACCGCCCCATCCAATTGCGCAGTGGGTGTTAAGTGTCCCCGATAAACTTCTCGTTTCCACCCTGTGTCCGGAATATTACATTCAGAATGTTAATTATAGTAACTTCATACCTGCGGCCTTTGGTTTTCCACCCGTTCTGAGGGTCGAAGATTCTCCGGACGTCATAGAGAAATTACAAGGGAAGTATTTACATCTGAAGGAACGATGGGAGAAATGTAAACAAAAACTCGTTGAAAACTGTATGGCAAAAGCCTTGAATTTTAAGCCATGGATTAAAAAGGCCAAGGTGTGGTCTGTTAATGTCGATGGCAATTTTAGAGCTCACTTGGCAGATATTGGCAATGGATTGTGGAGGACTATAGACTTGGACAACCACGCAAAAATGGGGCATGGATAATAATTGCATAGCGATGTTTGCATATAGATGATCTGGGGCGCATGCCGGATTAATAATTCAGCATGCGCCAGGGCTACAAGGGGCACTCTTGAATGTAGATGAAACACTTGTTTTCTGGTTAGGGAGGAATAAAATGGCTTATCAAAATAAGTTGAAGAAAACCTTAATTGAGAAAATGCAAAGATATTATCAGGTTGCTGAGAATATCAGGAACATAACCCAGAAGGAGCACGATTACCATAAGAAATTAAATTACCTTTTGAGTAAATTTATTTCTAAGCCGAGAGAAGAACAAATTCGCTTGCTTAAAAAAATGTTTCCAGAAAAGACCGAGAGGGAAATTAATGAAATGTTGCTAGAGGCTTCCAAGGAGGTTCCCGAAGAAACTCCGACAGTTATTCCATCGCTTGTTCTTTTTAAATCTGCTTATTCGGAAATTCTTGAAGAATATATAAAATTGAATGAAGAAATAAACGGATTAATGTTAGATTTAAAATATTATCCTATAATGGGGCTTTGGTCAGGCGGAATTGAAATGTTTTATAGGCAAGATGATGTCTCTGGGGTTTCAATTTCTGAAAGAAAGCCATCTAAAAGACAAGTGGATGATTTCTTAAATATGCGTATGGAGATGGAGAGAGAAGATATTAAGAGAAGATTGAATAAAGTTTCCCCTTTGATTCTAGATTCTTTTATTAGCACTCGGACGCAGCATTTTTATCAACAAGTTTTAAAATGCTATGTTCACGGTTTCTTGGAGGCGAGTTGCGTTCTCTGTAGGGCCATAACAGAAACTATTGCCAAAGAATATATTAGTAATCAAGATTGCGGGGAGTTATTGGATAAGAAGTACAAAGACCGTAAAAAAGAAAGCATTCAAGAAATTCTTATAGAAAGATTAGAAGTTGATAAGAAAATAGTTTCGCTTTACACGAAAATAGGAAATAAGGCAGACAATATATTGCATAAGAAAGAACAGGCAACAGATGAAGAAACATTCGAGATCATCAATTTTTTGCAGGAGTTTATCAAGAAATTTCCCAAGCATGTTGGTTAAGCACATGCGAAATCTTTGGGAAGCGTTCCTAATTATTTAATTACTCCTGCAATATCTTTAGCAGTTCCGTAATGTGCTTCGACAAATATTTCCCATTCCTCGTCACAATCCCTCGCTCGGCTTGTCCGAAATAGTTGCTTACATCTCTAATAAACAAATCTTTCCGATCTTCTTTGGTCAGGTAAAATTCGTTTATAAATGATACGCCTAATCCCATTTCGACATATGTTTTAATTGCTTCTCTGCCCGTTATTTCCATCGCGATTTTGTATTCCAGATCCTTTTCCTTGAATTCCTGGTCGATGATTGCCCGGGTATTGCTACCGCACGGAGGAAGAATGAGCGGGTATTGCGCAATGTCTTTAAGTGTTATGCCGGATTTCTTTGAAAGAGGATGGCCTTTAGGCGCAATAAGGACGCGGGCAAATTTCGCGAACACTTCGTAATTCATCGCCGGCGGGATGGTTGACAGCGAGCAGATGCCGATATCCGCCTCGCCGTCGCTTAACATCGACAGGATATCTTTCCTGCTTCTGTTCACGACCTGAAGTTCGCATTCGGGGAATTTCCTTTTAAACTGTTTTATTATTTCAGGAAACAAATAGACCATTACGGAGGTGTGGGTGGCTTTCCTGACGGTTCCCTTTTGCACGCTCCCGAGGGCTTCGTTAAAGCGGGTTTTGAGGTTTTCTATATCTTGGCACCCAAGACCATCCCCCCCCCATAAACCCCACGAACCCACCCCATATCAGAATCTGTATCTCGCTATAAATAGAGTTAGTATTATAATAATAGTAGGCTATCTGGTTCGGAGCTCGCCAAGTGTGGCAAGGCAAGGCACAAGCCATTAGCCATAAGCCGAGGGCGCCGGACGAGGTCAAGCTGATCAAACTGGCTGATATTTACGATAATCTGCTCGACAGCGAAAATACCCTCGACAAATACCAGGTTGAGAAGATACAGAAAAAAGCTGTAGAGCTGATCGCTATGTCCCGGGAAAGCCGGAATCCGCAGTTACAAGAGGCAGTGAAAATTGTAGAGCTCATCGCTGACGGGGCGTTTAAAGAGAAGAAAGTTTTTGCCGCGCTTATTATCGACTGGGACAAGTATGAATACAGCTCTTTTATCGTTAACCCGACAAAAACTTGCTACAAGGAGGTCGCTATTGTCAGTCAGGGATTTAGCGGTGATGACGACGGCCTCTCGCAAAGAAGCACATCTTTTAGAAAATTAGGTTCTTTGTGGTCGAACAGCGCCATTCCACTTGAAAGCAGCGATGTAGACGCCTTTAACTGGGTTATTTGTTTTGATATAAATTTAGTGCCATATGACAGCAATCTGCCGGTGGAGAAATATACTTTTCATTTCCCTAAATATGCTATGGCTTATGACGGAAGTAAGCAAATATTGCCGGTTATATATCAGACGGGGCAAAGAATCGAGCTTGAGCCGAGGAATAGTTGACGTAATGTAAGGATAATGGGGATTTTCGGTTAGCGAACTTCAAATTATTAAAGAATTGATCCGATAGCGGAAAAACACGCAAAAACAGAATATTAGGCTATTACAATATTATGTAGTATACTCATATCCGTTAACCTGCTTTAAATTATAAAACTAATATTTATGAAAATTAAAATATCAAATTTTAACAAAGGGAGAAAATGATGAGGAAAATAATTTTAGCAATGTTTTTATTTCTCGGCTGTGTTTTAGTTTCAACTGCCAATGCGGAGTTGGTTGGGTATTGGAATCTTGATGAAGGTAATGGGAACATAGTTCATGATTATTCTGGTTATGGTAATAATGGGACTATTTTTGACACTTATCAATGGGTAGACAATTCTCCAAACGGTTATGCTATTGATTTTAAAAATTATGGAGGCTTAGAGCTTCCTGATACTGCTTCATTGCATTTTAACAATACCTTTACATTGATGGCATGGGTTAAGCCAAATGATTTCGGTCCTACTTGGTCAAATGTCATTGGAACATCTTATTTGGAGACAAAAAGGCGTTTTTATTTGACTGTGCATGCGACTACCCATAAAGTTTATATGGATTTTTGGAATAGTAATAATGAATGGTTCGAGTTGCAGGGTAATAGCCCTCTCGCACTGACCGCGTGGACTCATGTAGCAGTTACGTACAATGGGAGTTCAATTGAGCTTTATATTAACGGTGTTCCTGATGGTTCTACTCTTGCAACAGGTAATGTACGCGATGTCATTGGCCCAATATATATTAGCAAACAAGCGGATGTAAATGATTGGCCCTTTCCAGGAGATATTGATGATGTACGTATATACAATAATGCACGTACCCGAGAGGAAATCATAGCGGATATGAATCATATTGGCCCACCACCAGTTGGCGAGTTACCAATCGCCGATGCTGGGAGAGATATCGTTGCCGCGGCTAATACAACAGTTACGCTTGATGGGAGGCGTTCATATGACCCGGATGGGAATATTGTATATTATTCTTGGAAGAGGATGCCGGATTCGGTTATTGTGTGTTCTTCAAGTACAATACCAACATGCTCAACAAAAAGCTTAGGCAGGGCAGAGGAGGTCATTGAACTTAAGGTATATGACAATAATGGAAATACCGCCACCGACACCATGACTATCATCAACCGCCGGGTGCATAGATATTTGCTTTCCGTTATCCCCATTGACGACCAGAATGTGCGTTGCGGTAACCCCGTAAGTTTTCAGGCGAGTGTTGAAGACCCGGGAAGATTTGGGCAGTTGGAGTTTAGCTTGGAAGAATCTCCCAACGGTTCCAACATAAACGCAATAACGGGGGAGTTTAACTGGACTCCGGAATGTTCGCAGACGGGAGTGCATTATGTCGCGGTGGGTGTGACCGATGGCTACCAATTTGACGAGAGAACCGTCAAGGTCACAGTTACCTATACTCCCAAACCGCCTGAGCAGCCGCTGCCTATGCAGATGGCACCGGGAGGGGATGGTATTTAGTATTTCTTAATTATCTTCAGGAACAAAGGGCAACTCATTGATTTGGGTTGCCTTTTTTTATTCTAAAATCAACCAAGAATAATACGCAAAAACAGCAAAAACAGAATATTTGGCGATTTCAAGAACGTGTAGTATACTTATGTCTGTTATCCTTTTTTGAATTACAAACAAAATCTTTATGAAAATTAAAATATCAAATTTTAACAAAGGGAGAAAGAGATGAAGAAAATAATTTTAGCAATGTTTTTATTTCTCGGCTGTGTTTTCGTTTCAACCTCCAATGCAGAATTGGTGGGGCATTGGAATTTTGATGAGGGTCAAGGAACGATAGCCCACGATAGTTCCCAATTTGCTAACGATGGATCAATTAACCAGCCTGGCACGGCATGGGTAGAAGGAAAATATGGGTATGCGTTAAATTTTTTCGATCCCCCGACAGGTGTTGTTATACCGGATAATGCTTCTCTCGATCTTACGGGCACTTTCACAATTATGGCTTGGGTTAGACCAGGAAATATTTCTAGAACAATTGTCGCAAAAATCACCTCAGGGACGGGATTTATTCTTAAGACAAATGATGGTAATGACAAGTTCCGCATCGTATTTTGGGGGACAGGAGGGTATGTTGATCTTTTCTCCCTTACCTCAGTCCCTTTTGGTCAGTGGACCCATGTAACTGCTACCTATAACGGTAATTTAGTCCAGTTTTATTTTAACGGTATTCCCGATGGTTCTTTTTCTTCAATCGATAATGGCATGATTACAAACTCTTCACCGGTTGTTATTGGAGCCATAAATAGCGGAGGGACTGAGGAACCGTTTGTTGACGGCACTATCGATGAAGTACGAATTTATAATCACGATTTGACACAGGAAGAAGTTGTAGCAGATATGAATAATGGTGTGTCGCATGAAATGCCAGTAGCCGATGCAGGGCGGGATATTGTTGCAGCGGCTAACGCAACGGTTATTCTTGATGGGAGCAGGTCCTATGATCCCGATGGAATAATTACACGATACGATTGGACTCGCTTACCGGATAATCAGGTTGTTTGCAGTGGAGCTGAATCGAATTGTGAAACTAAGGCATTAGGGAGAGCTGAGGAGGTTTTTGGGTTAAAGGTATGGGATAACGGTTCGCAAACCGCCACCGATACCATGACAATCATCAACCGACGTGTGCATAGGTATCTTCTCTCAATTACACCGATGGATGACCAAAATGTTCAGTATGGCAATCCTTTGGCCTTTCAATCTAGCGTGGAAGAACCCCAGAGATTTGGGCAGCTAGAGTTCACCTTGGAAAATCCGCCCAATGGTGCCGCTATTAACTCAACCACAGGCCAATTCAGCTGGATTCCCGAACGTTCTCAGGTAGGTGTACATTATATCACTGTTGGTGTAACCGACGGATCTTCATTTGATAGCAGCCAAGTCAAGATTACCGTCAAAGATGCGCCTAAACCGCCTAAACAGCCACTGCCTTTACAGATGGTACCTCAAGGAGAAGGTAATTAACAGGCAGTGATTTGTGAATAAACCTGAATTAATTAATTTCCGACGGAAAGAAAAAGCTTGATTTAATAAATTTTAAAGAATATAATTAAACACACAATTTGGTTGTCCCGAGTTGGAAGGAATAAATCCCGGACGTTAAAAAAGCAAAACCTTCGTGGTCGAAAGACTGCGAGGGTTTTTTGTTGTGCGCCCGGCAGGGCGCATTTACTTGAGGGTGCAAGTCCCTTACAGGCCTGATAGGAGGAACTGTTAGCCGGACGGCAAGGGTGTCCGTCGTGAGGCGGAATCTGAAGGAAGCCGCAGGCAAAACGCTGGCCCGACGAGCAGGAATCACATAGAGGCGGACATGTTGGGTGAGGAGTCAATTATCTCTAAAGCCCAAAACTTATCCGGAAAGCATGGACGTAGATGTGGCGGGCATAAGCGGGAAGGTAAGTGCGCATTACCCGGGGAGGTCTGTATGTTTGCCGGAAG
>JADFZM010000086.1 GCA_015232535.1 Candidatus Omnitrophota bacterium | reverse complement strand
AACAGGAGTAAATACTGGTAAGAATCATAATTTCATAAAGCAATTTATCAGCTCGCAGAGAACAGCCATGCACAATGTATTACCGGAAAAAGCCCAATCCCATTTTGCCTTTGCCGGCTCTTGTTTTTTCCTAAATTATTTCTTCCCTAAATAGAATATAAGATCGTTAATCGGCTGGATATTTATTATCGTCGGGTAAAGGCCGTTTATCTTGAATTCCGGGGGATTTGATGTATCAGTATTCAGAGGAATAAACCCTTGGCTTTTACTTTCAACATTTAATAATTCAGGATTAAGATCAATGCCCCCAACTTCTTTCCTGGAAACATCCCTTTCTCCTGTCATAGCTTCATCGACATTCTGTCCTGTTTGTTCAGGCGTTTTTTCGCCAGAATCTTCCTTTTTCCTGGATTCTTCAACAGTACGCTTTTGAACTTCCTTCCTGATATCAGTTCGATAGAATTCCTCAAAGAGCCTTTTCATTTGAGGTTCTTTTTCTAATCTTATTAAATTGTTGATAAATTTACTTGTAAAACTTGCCCTGGGGAAAAGATATCCTTTGGCTTGAAGATAATCAGCCGCATAATTAATTATTCTCATTTTATCTTCTGCCCCAACTTGATTGGGTTCCAAATAAAAATTACAGAAATTATCAATTAAAAATTCTTCAATTTCTACTTCAAAGATTTCGTTTCCAAATCCCTGCGAACTAAATAACGTTTTATGCATCTGAGGATTTACTAATAGGAGCTGTTGTATCTGCTTTCTGCTGGCCAAAACCCTTAAGATTTCCCGATGAATAGCCTCTGCCTCATCCCCGCCGTCTGGAATAAATTTAATATCCTTCTCCGTAAGTTCATAGCGCAGCCATTTATAATAACGCTTCGAAATACTTGTTAGCTCAATATTGCCTACAATCACATATGGCTGAATATGCTTGTCGTAAAGATCTCTATTTTGAGGCAATAACTCTGCCACGTCTATCAGCATCGGTGAGATTAATTTCTCATAGAAATTCCTGTTAAAAGCAACCTCTTGTTGCAGTTTGCCTGTTACCGGATCAAATACCCCACCATAAGTGTCATATCCGCTGCCAATAAGTTCCCCTACCCTCTCCGGAGCGGTTGTTGCGGCAGGCTGGGCCTCTTCTTCAGGCCGGTCAAAAATCCAGCGGATAAAAGGCTCTTTGCCTTTCTCTCCGTCAACAACTTCAATCATACGGTATTCCTCGGGAATTTTTGACAAATTATCGCGTGTTATTTGAATATAAGCGTTTCTGTAAATTATTAATTTTTTCAACATATCTTCCTCTTTCAGGAATTCATCTTTGACACCTGCCCTCTCAAGGGCTTCATGTAAGTTTGCTCCTTCAAAATACTTCTCAAAAAAATCCTCAAAGGATTTAAACTCACTTCTATCCTTATCCGGCCATCGGGAAATCCAATAATTAATTCCTGATAATTCATTATATGCTTTTCTGCAATATGAATAACTTTGCCCCTCGATCGTATCATTAGAGTCCGCAGGGTACATAAACATTCTAAGGACTTTGCCATCTTTAGAATTAAGAATTTCTGTGAAAAAATTAGACATATCATAGCTCTGCGCTAACACATTAAGCTGCTTTGCTAATCTATGAAAAGAAGGCGACTCATCATGCTGCCCTCGAAAAAACATTTTAATTAAAGGGAGAGAATTCTTTATTATTCGCGCCTTATCTTGAGGGCTAACAGTATCTGATTCCAGCAGGGCATTACAGAAATTATTGATAATTAAATCGAAATTACCTAGAAAGGGAAGAGACAAAGATGTAAACCCTTCCAGCCCAAACATGTATTCGTGCATTTTAGGATTGAGTAATAAAAGCTTTTTTAACTGTTCTCTCTGAGCTACAGCTCTTATGGCTTCTTTTTTGATTTCTCTTTCTTCCTCATTATTCACCGGCAGGGTGTTAATAATATTTACATCAACGTTGTAAGGCAAAAGATAAAAATTGTTCTTTTTGTGAAAAAAATATTGAAGATCGGGTTCGTACAAGTATTCTTTAACCGTGACCGGCTCTGAGTTCTTCAATCCGGACATCAACATGGGTTCTAACAATCTTCTAAGCATTTCCTTATTTAATTCAACGCCTTCATTCAGTTTCCCGGTCACGGGATCAAATAACCCACCATAAGTGTCATATCCGCTGCCAATAAGTTCCCCTACCTGCTCCGGCGTGGTTGTTCCAGCAGGCTGGTTCTTCTCCTCAGGACGGTCAAAAATCCAGCGGATATAAGGCTCTTTGCCTTTCTCTCCGTCAACAACTTCAATCATACGGTATTCATCAGGAACTTCCGATAACGCCTCACGCGTTTTTTTTATATACGCTTTTCTATAAATCTTTAATTTTCCCCAAATATCTTCTTCTTCCAAGAACTCCTCTTTGACACCCGCCTTCTCAAGGTCTTCATAGATATTTACTACTTCTAAATACTTATTAAGAAAGTCATCAAAGTTTTTCAACCCACCTCTATACTTGTTCGACCTTGGGTTAAGCCAATCATCAATATATGCTAAATAAACATATGCGTGCCTAATATATGAATAAATTTGCCTCTTATATGAATTCCTTGAGTCCTCACTGGAGTCCCCATAGGACATAAACATTCTAAGGACTTTGCCATCTTTAGAATTAAGAATTTCTGTGAAGAAATTAGACATATCAGGGCTCTGCGCTAACGCATTAAGCTGCTTTGCTAATCTATGAAAAGAAGGCGACTCATAATGCTGCCCTCGAAAAAACATTTTAATTAAAGGGATAGAATTCTTTATTATTCGCGCCTTATCTTGAGGGCTAACAGTATCTGATTCCAGTAGGGCATTACAGAAATTATCGATAATTAAATCGAAATTACCTAGAAAGGTAAGAGACAAAGATGTAAACCCTTCCAGCCCAAGCATGTATTCGTGCATTTGCAGATTGAGCAAAAAAAGCTTTTTTAATTGTTCTCTGTGGGCGACAGCTCTTAAAACGGCTTCTTTAATGTCTCTTTCTTCCACATTATTCACCGGCAAAGTTTTAAGAGTACTTTCATCAAGAGTGGAAGGCAAAAGATAAAAATAGTCCTTTTTGTGAGAATAATATTCAAGGTCGGGTTCGGACAAGTATTTTTGAACCGTGACCGGGGCTGAGTCCTTCAATCCGGACATCAACATGGGTTCTAACAATCTTCTAAGCATTTCCTTATTTAATTCAACGCCTTCATTCAGCTTGCCGGTTACGGGATCGATCAAGCCGCCATAAGTTTCATACCCGCCTTCAACAAATGCCCCCGGAAGTTGAGCTCCAAGATTTTCTTCCTCCTGTTGGCCAGTTTTATCATCTGAGGAAGATGCCTCCGTTTTCCCGCTGAGGTGGCCTAAATTATATCCCAGCAGTTGCGTAATGCTTAATATTCTCGCGGAGGCGCTTTCTCTAACGTGTTCTTCTTTTGCAGTTTGCGATAGATTTATAAACCTATCCCATGCGTAAAACCACAGATGTGGGTAATGCGCCGGCTTAAGCCCGTCTTTAATACTTACTGTAATCCTATCGTAAACCGGAAAAAATCCATTTTCATCCGGAGAAGACTCTTTGTTGTATTTATAAACGAAGGTGGGCATAATCGCCTTCTGCCCTTGACTATTTTCAACTAAATACATATTATTTCCGTCGCCAAAAAGAAAGTTTTGGATGGCACTAAATGCTTTTGACTGAAGATAATAAAGCTCGCGGTAACTGGCCTGTTTAATCTCAACTTTTCCTTCGATAATATCCAAAAGATGATCAATTATGATCTTAAGCGTTTCATCCTTGTAAGTTGTCTCACTGGTCCATAAATTTGGGGAAGCATAAACCATTGGATTTCCGTAAAAAGCCGGGTTTCTATCACGAATACCTTCTGCGACAGCATCCAGATTATCCCTATACCAGGCACTGGAATTGTCAATCGCTTTTCCCGTATACGGGTCAATGTTCGGATGCCCTGTAAATCTTGATTTTGTAAAACGCGCGAAGAAACTTGCCGAAGCTTTTTTCGCTGCTTCATTAGCTTGTTTTGCATTATTTCCTGACAGGGAATCTGCCTTTTGGACGTATTGATCAGTTCTTTGCCGCAGAGGTTCTGGAAGTTTTTCTTTAGTATCTTCGAGCAATTCATCGGCATCAATTTCTTTTCCGGCTATTTCCACCTCTGAGCGCAGTTCAGCTGATGTGTTGTCTATAATTTTATCTCTGTTAGTAATATAATTTCGAAAATAATCTTCCATATCTATAATAGACCTATCTTTGATATTGTGTATCAGTTGCGAATGAACAGGATTTTGCTTTATGATACGGCTGCTCACAAACGGAGCAACGACTGTACTGACAATCAAAATTCCGATCATTATTTTAACAACAAGCCTGGCTCCGGATTCATTCTTAAGGGAAATTACCTTAAAAAGCTTCGAAGCTATTGAATAAAAAACACTATAAGGCAGGCCAATAATAAAAGTAAACAACATGAACACTCCCAGGGGATTGAGCGGGATCCCAAAGCTCTGGAAGGTGTGTATTATATATTGTAAATCAAGAGGAGGAAAAGAAAGAAGGCCCAAAAGTATTAGATAGGCTAATGTCCCGAGCACAGTTACTATCGGGAAAATTATTTTCGCGATCGGCCGCCCCGGTATTAATAGAATATTTTCAAAAAATTTTGTCATCTTAGGAGTAGACTTATCAATTTTGCGGCCTATTTTGTTTGTCAAAGCATCTATATCAAAAGGAAGATACTGTGCCCCGTTTGTCATTAAGAACCAACTGCTTCTGATTATCATTTCAGGCATCCTGGCAAAAGCTTTCAGCGCTAAAACAATGCCTCCTTCAATTATTTTACCAAACTTAATTCTATTAATAATGCCCCCATACATAATGCCCATAGTAAAAAGGACTAAAGGAAATACAAACTCGTAAGTAATGGGAATCACAAAATTAAAACAAAATTCTTTAAGGGGTTCAAATAATTGTTTTACAGCATCGATTAGATCTTGTAATTGTTGAATATCAATCTTGAAAACTTTGTCAAGTATCAGCTCCAATATGCCTTTCGCGCTGTAATAACCGTCCTTAATTGATTCCCATAATATAGAAATAATTTTACCTACATAGGGAATTTTGGAGAAAAAATTCATTGTTTTATGCAGCCATTGAGTGAGAAATTCTAAATTGACATTAAAAATTAAACTTCCAAACAATGAGCTAATAATTATTACAGAGAGAGCTATTTTACTGAAGAATTGTATAAAAGGCTTGGTCACTTTCCAAAAGGCGCCTTTTTTATCCCGCTTTTTATTACCGGCTTTGTCGGAGGAAAATGCTCTTTGTTCTGTTGTTTGAACGCTGTTTTTTGCAAATAATTGAAATATCCCTACCTTGAAATTGTCTATCATTTGCGAAACCCTGAACTTTTTTACTGACCGCAATATTCCGGGTTCATTCCTCTGAGAAATAACGTTATCTGACATAAATCGGCTGTAGAGCCATGCTAAATGAACCGTATTAGTTATAAATGAAATGCCTTCCTTCTTGAAATAATGGGAACCGTTTTTAGCCAAATCTTTGAACATTGCTAACCAAAATTCCTTTTTTATCTTATCAGCTTCTTGAGAAGCGATATGAATGTTGTAATTTTCTCCAGGAATAACATCATGTTGAAAACAATATACCCCTATCTTTACCAGGGCTAAGGCATTGACAAGCTGAGGGGCAGCCGAGCTTAAATAAATGATCTTGTTCTTAAGGTCAATCCTGTAATTGTCTTGCGGCGCGTTTTCTGATTGTGGGCGTAAGAGCAGCGGAAACCATTTCCTGTCATAAAAAGGCGCGAAGACAATTTGATAATTATCTTCTATTCCCGCAACTAATTTCTCGATGCCGTCAACTTTTATGTTCCGGACAAAATTAAGCAGTTGAGCTTTCTTCGTTTCGTTTTGTGGATTGAGATGTTCGTTTTTCCGGGAAGGTTCAATAATATTTCTTTTGACATAGTGGATATTTTCTTTGCGCAATGGTTTTATGCCAAGCCTTAAATAAATTCTATTCTTCACGGAATCAATGGCCCGAGCCGTAGCATCCAGCCTAAATGACCTGGCAATGCCTGAGAAAATATTAATTGGCGTCAAAGCTATTTTTGAGAAAATTACGAAAGCCGTTTGTTTTCTCGTGGGTTCTTTTTTAATGGCGAGCTGGCTCCTTAAGAAAATATCTTCTTCGAGGCTCAAACTTACGCCGGATTCACCCTTAATCTTTTCGTAGCGGCTTAATATATCCGTTTCATCCTGTAAATTATCCTTTAACCCTTTAACAAATTGATGAAAGCCTCTATGCGATGCTACCCTGTTTAAGACATTGTCCAAGACGAATAATTTAAAATCCCTTGATAATTCTTCATCTATAGAGGCGTTAGACAGCATTTGAAAATAAGCATCACAGAGTGTTTTAAAATTGGCATTTGCCGGAAGATAGTCAACAGCAAGCGCATCTGATTCCGGGGAGCTTAATTGTTTTTTATTTAAGATGTCTTCGTCCGATGAATAAATGAGGGAATCATTAATCGGCTGCAGTAAATATCGAGTTATCACGCCGGTAATGGCGGCAAAAGTTACCCCTCCGATAATTCCCGCGGGAAGCAGCCAAGTTTTTGCCGAGAACAATGGCCTGATTAAATCACTGTTTAACACACGCTTAAGGAAACTTGCCTTTAATGATCTTTCATTCTGAGCCTTTTCGATTTGTTGCTCACTTAAAGGATTGCGTTTGTATAAAGAACTAAAATAATTTTTATATTGTTCAAGAAGGCTGAAAAGCACTGCTGTGACTTTTGCACTGAATCTTTCAATAATAACGGATTGTTCTGTATCCGGCTCTTTTGGTTCTTTTAGGAGAATAGAACGCAGTTGGTCAATTGCTTGGCCTTTTGTGATTTTTCCCAATGCATAATTTAAGAATATCTTAGAAAATATACCGGCTTCGAATTCATTTAGCTGCCTTTCTTTTGTTACAATAGAGTTAAAAGATGCGGTTAATAACATAAACCTTCCGAATTCCACGCTGTTTGAAACTTGCATTATCTCCGCCTGAGAAACGATATCTTCCAGCGCCAGCAAACTTGGATTTAGGACGTCTGCGTTGCGGCTTAATAATTTTATCAATTCGTCAGTAGACAAATGATTCTTAAACATAGGCAAGAAATCAAAACCGCTGTAAGCACGGCGGATATAAGCACCTTGGTCAGAATAAATTAATTGGTTTTTAAGATATTCACGCCTTAACAATTGGCCTTTTATTGTTTGTTTTCCGTGTTCGAGAAGCCCATAACCGAGGGAATCGTTTATCTGCGCGATGGCCCGCATTATATAGTCCTGATCATTCGAACTTTCAAATACCTTTTTTAAATCAGCTATTGATGCAATATTTTTGAAATCTCCGATATTCTTTCTTCCCAGCAATTGGGCCTGCAAATTGTATAAAACAATCAACTGCTCCTCTTCCGTTAAATCCTCCTGTAAAAACCGGACCAATTCCGTGAAGACTTCCCTGTTTGTAGCCTGGCCGTTTAGACTATCCATGATAACCGATATTTTTTCCCGAGATTCAAAAGCAAGCCCCTTTAAATAAATATCCTCGGATATCTGCCTGCCAAAGATTACTGGCTGTCCATTTTTAAGAAAATATCTTTTAGCTAATAGTTCGAATAGATAATTATCCCCAAAAGGATGGTATAAGAATATTCTCGGTATTATTAGATTGCCTGTATCCGATAGTCCGGAAAAATGATTTGTTTCATCGGTCAAAACAACTTCGAACCCGGGAATCTTTAACTCTCTCTTAAAATCATTTAATATGCTGAACCCGGTATTTTGGAAAGACTGGCTTTTGATGTCCCGAGCAGTTTGTATTTGCTTTAGTCCTGCCGATATTCTTTTTACGCAAATGTTTAGTTCTCCTAACTCTTTGCTTGTGGCTGGCACAGACAGCATCGCGTTATCACTATGAATATTATTAGCTTCTGTTCTTGCTTCATTTTTGATCGGCGCACGATTATCTTCAGTTAAGGGAAAGTTGAGCGAAGCGCCA
>JADFZM010000085.1 GCA_015232535.1 Candidatus Omnitrophota bacterium | reverse complement strand
TCGTTCTCTTTTAAATTAAGACTGCTGTCTTTCGCTTACATTTTTATATATTTTCAAGATTACAGGTTAGCTATTTATATAAAGTTTTCTTAACCGCCTCTTTCCAGCCTTTGTAAAATTTCTGGGCGTCTAACCGTTTCATCAATGGAGAAAACTTTTTATCCAATTGCCAGCAGTCTTTTATTTCCGCAGTGTCCTTCCAGAAACCTACAGCAAGCCCCGCTAAATACGCAGCGCCCAAAGAAGTTGTTTCTATTATCTTCGGACGGATAATATCAACTCCTAAAATGTCAGCCTGGAACTGGCATAAAAAGTCATTAGCGGCTGCTCCCCCGTCAACTTTCAGCTCTTTTACTTTCAAACCGGAATCTTTACGCATCGCCTCCATTATATCTTTTGTCTGATAACACATCGCTTCAGTAGCCGCACGGGCTAAATGTTCCCTTGTAGTCCCCCGGGTGATCCCGGTTATTACCCCTCGTGTGTCTTGTTCCCAATAAGGAGCGCCCAAGCCCACCAAAGCCGGGACAAAATATACGCCTTCATTAGACGCTAAACTCTCTGCCATTTCTTTTGTTTGAGAAGCTTTCTCAATTATCTTTATACCGTCCCTAAGCCACTGAATTGCCGCCCCGGCGATAAAAATCGAGCCTTCCAGGGCATAAACAGCCTCGCCTTTGCTTCCGCAGGCAATCGTTGTAATCAAACCGTTTTGGGAATAAGGCCTTTTTTTACCGGTATTAAGCAATAAAAAAGCCCCCGTTCCATATGTGTTTTTTATCTCTCCCGGGTTAAAGCATCCCTGCCCGAAAAGCGCGGCTTGCTGGTCCCCGGCAATACCGGATATCGGTATTCCGCTTTTTAAATTTCCTATTTCCACCGTCTCCCCGAATAAACCGGACGATCTCCCTACTCCGGGCAATATTTTCCGCGGCACCAAGAACTTCTTTAACAAATCATCATCCCAATCCATTTTATTAACATTGAAAAGCATGGTTCGGGAAGCGTTTGTGAAATCGGTTTTATGGATTCGTCCTCCTGTCAATTTCCACAAAACCCAAGTGTCGGTTGTGCCGAATAGAAGCTTTCCTTCCTTGGCCCTTTTAAGCGCTCCGGGTATATTCTTTAGTATCCACTCAATCTTCGTCGCCGAGAAATACGCATCGACAGGCAATCCCGTTTTCTTCGTAATATCGCGGGTGAGCTTACTGTCTTTTTTGATCGAATCACACCTTTGGGAGGTGCGGCGGCATTGCCAGCAAATCGCTTTATAAACCGGCTCGCCCGTATTCTTATCCCAGATGACGGTCGTTTCCCGCTGATTGGTTATGCCTATTGCCGCTATCTCCGCATAGGGCGCCTGATTTAAAACGTTTTGGATTGAATTATTAACGCTTGCCCATATCTCATTTGGATCATGCTCGACCCAGCCGGGCTTCGGGAAATATTGGGGAAATTCTTCGTAAGAACTGGCGATCTTACATCCTGTTCTGTCATAGAGAATAGCCCGGCTGCCCGTAGTTCCCTGGTCGATTGCGAGGATAACTTTCAAAGCCTGCCTCCTGGATAAAGTGCTTATTGAATTGCCCTATTTATCACGGGTTTTAAGAATGCGGCTGAGATAATCTTTTATTTTATCCCGATGTTTAATCGTGGCGTCTTTCAAAACCTGTAGGGCGTGCTTTATTATCAAAGAGTCCTCATCGATAATCTCAAAGAACCCTTTTTCAATCAGCGAATCCTCCAAATCCAAAGAAATGCAAAGCGCATTCTGAATGTCATATTTCCCGCTTTTGCCTTCTTCGATTAGCGACTCAACATATCCGCTAAAGTTGTCAAGCGCGGCAATGTTAAAACGATTTTTGTTAAGGCGGATTTTTCCTTTTCTTTCCTGGGCCTCCAAATCAAGCAAAAGATTAGCGTGGCCGGCCTCTTCGTGCGCTAATCCTCCCCAGAACTCCTTTGCTTCCGGGAATATCTCGGTAAAAACCATATACAAAGCCCCTAAGAGTTGTTCATTCTTGACCAGTAAACCGATTATAAGAGAAGAATCATTGGGCATCGCTCTTATACCTCCATACGGAAAATACCATATTTGGGATTCTTTGAAATTTTGAATGGGTAAAAGAAGCTTTTAAAGGAGTGCGTTCCTCCCCCCGCGAAAGCGTGGGGGAGGTTAGGTGGGGGGTGATTGCCGTCAACACCCCTCCCGGCCATCTTCGATGGCCGCCCTCCCCGCGCTTCGCGGGGGAGGGCATATTTGCATCTACCCACTCCAATTTCCAAAGAGGCATATTTTGGATTATTATATGATAATTATTCTCTTAAATGGAATACTTTCCTGATTTTCTCTTCTGAAAGCTTATTTCGGACAAACGCGGTATTTCTTTAATACCATATCCGGGTGATAAGAAGATTTCGCTATCTTCAAGGCAAGCTTCCCCATGTCCTGCTCAAAATTAAGCAATTCGTATTTCTTCGGCAAAATTCCCGCGAAATGATTGAACATATATTGATACATGCCTTTAAATTTCCTCTTTCCCTTGGCAAAATGAAGCGCGAAGGCTTTTTCTCCGATCTCCTCGCCGATAATAAAACCTGCCGGCTCATTTTCAACGTAATAAATCCCTCCGCAAAGCACAAGTTCGTCATACAATTTAAAGGCCTCAAGTGCGGGGTAATAATCGGTATCAGTTTTTGGCTCATTCATGTCAAGTTGCCATTCATCTAAGATGTTTCTGGCATCATCCATCAAATCTTTGGTCAATGGCTTAGCCATAGGAGAGTATAAACTCAAGAATTGATTTAAGAGGTTTTTTTTAGAATGCAGTTTCTGCCCCTTATAAGTCGCAAGCCTCTCGGTCAGATAAACATAATCCGAATCATTTTCGGAGTATTTGATCTCGAATAATTCCGGGTCAAAATTCCCAAGCATTTCCTCCGCAATCGGAAAAATAAAATCTCTTTCGCCTAGGGCCTTAAGCAGCGGCCTAAAGTTCCTTGCATTGGCCCCTTCGGCGGGCATGATAAATTTTTTCCCGTCATAGGTCTTGCCGGCAATAAAGATGTTTTCATCCTCAGTTAAGACTTCATAATCGTGAAAACCGCGGAAAAGGTATAAATTGGCAAAACTGTATTCGGAGAGAAGGCTGCCGGATTTTTTGAGCTTATCTTGAAGAATCGTTTGATGCGATAAGCTTAGTTTCTCTATGTTCATATCTTGGCTTCACAATTTCCGATTATTTTATTTCCATCCGCCAAAGCCGGTGAATTTGCCGATTGCGATAATCTTCGGGGATTGTTTCTTCGGTTATCTCAATTAAGTTATTGACCGGGATACCCTCAAGCCTCGGCTCAAAACGCTGGTGATTCGTCGAGAACAAGATTATGCCCCCCGGCCTCATAACTCTTATAACCCCAGAGAGCAAATCGGGATGGTCGCGGTTTATATCGAAAGAAACTTCCCCCGAGCGGTCCTGAAAAAAAGACGGCGGGTCGACAAAGGCCAGGTCAAAACGCTTTCCGTCGTGGAAAGAATTCAAAAGGAATTTACCGGTATCGGATTGCACAAAACAATGGTTTTTCCCCTCCAGGCAGTTTAATTTTAAATTGTCCTTAGCCCATTTGATATAAGTCGCGGACCGGTCGACGCTAGTCGTTGTTTTCGCTTTCCCCAAAGCCGCCGCGCAGCTGAACGCACCCGTGTAGGCAAAAAGATTGAGAAAATCTTTATCCTTAGCGAGCCCGCTTACCATGACCCTTGTGTCGCGATGGTCGGAATATAGGCCGGTGTCTAAAAAGTCGCTTAAATTGACCCAAAACTTCAAATTCCTCTCTTTAACCGCAAAACGCTGGTTTCTCGAATCCATTTTGCTGTAGCGAGGCTCGTCTTCCGTCTTGGTCCGCCTTCGTTTTACGAATGTCTGCTCAGGCGGGATATTAAGCGTTCGCGCTACCGCTTTCGCCATTTCCGGAAGCCATTCCTCGCCGGTTTGAAAGCGGACATATTCCGCGACAACAAGGTGCCCTGAGTACCAGTCCACAACAGCGCGCACTTCCGGGATATCCCAGTCGTAAAGACGAAAGCAATCGATATCCTGCTTTCGGAACTTACGGGAAAGATGGCGGAATCTTTTTTTCACGCGGTTCGACAAAATCTCGGCGTGTTTTTTAATTTGTTCGGGAGTCATTATGGTATAAAGTTCAAATAAATCAATTCTGATGGAAGCCGATAACCGTAACCAAGAAACACAAGGTTACCGGGTTCAAAAAGTCTTAAAGGGGCTATAAGCTATCAGCTCTATCGCCCCATAACTGCACAGCTCTTTAGAAATTCTCAGCTAAAATCTCGAAGAATGCCTGAGGGTGCTTGCAGGCCGGGCATTCTTTAGGCGCGTCCGCTCCCTCAAAAACATAACCGCAGTTCGTGCAATGCCATTTAGCCGAAGATTTCTTCTTAAAAACTTCCGAGCCGGCTATATTGCCGATCAGTTTTCTGTACCGAGCCTCGTGGAATTTCTCGACTTTTGCCACCTGTTCGAACGAACGCGCCACTTCCGGGAAACCTTCGCCTAAGGCAGTCTTGGCGAAATTCTGATAAAGAGTTGTCCATTCCAAATTCTCTCCTGCTGCCGCGGCCTCAAGGTTCGATTTTGTGTCCTTGATCATCCCTGCTGGATACATAGCGGTTATCTCAACTTCTCCGCCCTCCAAATGTTTAAAAAATATCTTGGCATGCTCTTTTTCATTCTCGGCAGTTTCGGTAAAAATATGCGAGATCTGCTCAAAGCCTTCTTTTTTGGCGGCGCTGGCGAAATACGTGTAACGGTTCCTCGCCTGGGATTCTCCGGCAAACGCGGCTAAAAGATTTTTCTCCGTTTTAGTCCCTTTAATCGATTTACTCATTTAATCCTCCCTCTTTTTTTTGATTTTCTAATATTGCCTTTTAATACGCAAAGGATGCTTCATTACTTCAACCTAAATAATATTATAAGCATTTATGCCGGATAGAAACTTAAGAGAATACCAATAAAATTCCCGACAAATATATCCGGGGTATACCCCTCCGGAACGTTCAATTGTACATCATCCGGAATATATAATCCATTCTCTTCAACATTTGCTAAAAGATAATAATTAGCTAAATTAATCAACTCTTCCATTAAAAGAGCTACCCTTTCATCACCGCCGCCTTCCCTTAGCTTTGCCGGCAGGGAGTGTAAGAATGAAAATTCTTCCGGCTTAGAATAATCATGAACAATATCATCTTCTCTTATAATTCTATGCATTATAAGCTCGCCGTTTTCAATGGTCTTTTCTTCGCGAAAAATTATCCTTTTGCTCAGATATCCCTCATGAGTGATTTCTTCGGAGCGCTCATAATAGGTTTTTTCGCGGAGCATATTGAGCAAAGGTTCTAACATAAAAAATGGCCCAAGCTCAAAAGGGTTTCTGGCTTGAGTTTCATTGTAAAACTTTATAATATTGTCTAAAGGATTTCCCTGGGGGCTCGGGGGCTCGATCTGGGGGAACTGGGATTTTACGTAGTTTAAGTAATGTGTCACTACCGGTTCGAGGATCGAGAGGACCTCTTCCTTCCTCGGGAATTCGGCAATAATTTCATCGACCCCGGAATAGAAAGTATTTAATTCTTCCACCAGCCTTTCGGAAGATTCGATCATCCCATTCTCGCTATCGGCGTAATGCCTGATTATTTCCGCCAGGTCTTCCAGGATATATACTATCCGCGCCCTTGTATCATCGTGATAGGCCTCAAAATCCTCGATAAAACTTTCTTTGTCTGTCAAAGACGTATCCAAGGTATAATAAACTTCGCTGGTCATATCAGCGATTAAGCTGTCATATCCGTAACTCGCAAAAGACCATTTTGAAGAACCCGCATAAAAAAACATAAAAAAAGATGTTAGAAAAGCACAAATAAGTTGTATCTTTATTTTCACCAAAACCAATGGCTCCTTTCTATTAATTTATAAGCTTATTTTTTATTAGTTCACCGGCTATTTTATTTGCCATCAGCCGATTCCCATCCGCAAGTAAATGCAACCCGTCAGAAAATATTTTACCCGGGGTTTTTAGCTCCGCATCAACAAAATCTTCAGTCGGGTCTAGAATCATAACCTGCGGGAATTCTTTTTTCAGCCGTTCCATGTTTTTATAAATAAAGCAAAGATTTATCCAGAAAAAACCATCGCTTCATCAAACTCGGCTAAATAATGCTTGGATAGATAATACTATCTTTTAGAAGAAATACCATAATTTATAACCTCAAACGGTTTTTAAACTTCATTTTACCTGGTATTTTGATATTTCTATGGCTTGCTTACAGTGGTTTCTTTCAAGAATTTAATAATGAAAAAGACAGTAAGAAAAAGCCAAAATATTCCGAAATAAAGCGCGTATTCAAAGTAAATATTTCTGTAAATAAATTCCACTCTTCCCGCTCTTGATGGCAGAGCGACGCCTATAAACGAATTATAAACCTTAAATGCCTCAACATTCTTCCCTTTAACCTTGCATACCCAGTTTTTATTATAATTTCTTGTCCAATTTAATATGGCCGGATATTCATTGTCAACCTCAAGCGTAACCTTATCCGGAGTTAAACGCAAATCTATGATTTTAGCGTTTGTCACATCCATTCCATTTTGGGGGATTTTACCCGAATCCCGGCTAAAAACAAAGGAGTGCTTAACCAGATAATCAAAGCTATTTTCACCTAAACCCTTTAACAGCTCTTCTTTTTTATCAAAGGCGACATAAGAATCGGTCAAAAATATTTGAGGCGCGAATTCTTTATTTTGATAAACGTAAAATACTCCCTTTTTAAAATACTTTTTCCACTGAGGAAGCTTTACGTAATTCGGATCCTTATCAATTACCTGAATAAGCCCGTATTTCTCATGCTGAGTAATCGGCCTATCCGAGAATAGGTATTTGACATTTATCAGCTTGAGCAAATCCAAATTAAAGTTTAATTTATTTATTGTTGCATCCGGCGCCCAATCCCAGAGGTAAACACGGCTGTTTCCTCCTAAGGCAAGATACTCCCTCAAATCACTCGACCTTTTAAACTCGGGCTCAACAACTTTCTCCCAGAATTCACTGTAGGCTTTAGGGTATAGGTTATAATATCCGTCTACGCATTGAAATCCGTGGTACAACAACTGGCTCGGCTCGGGATTCCCGGCCTTGGCCACACGGAAATTAGCCATATTTCCCTTCTCAATATCTTTTATCTTATCCGCGTCATCCGAGCGGAAAAAATGGAAATAATTGTGTATCCCGTGTGCAAATCTTGAAACGATTGTCTTAACGGAAGAATAAAATAAAAGCGGGATAAGAATAACAAGAACGACCGGGATATTAATCTTTTGTTTAGATCTGAGAATGAACAAAATAATAAAGGCAACAAATACCATTATGCTTAAAAGAAAAGAGGCTTTCTCTGCCGGGCTTTCCTGCGCTCCGGGAACCGCAAGCAGGCAGATTAAAACACCTAAAATAAATAAGAGCCAGAACTTTCTATCCGGGGGTTTATACTTTTGAATTAGGAATTCGCACGAAATCCCAAACATAATAGGGCCGAAAAGAGGCAAGAGCAAAGCTATACGGCTGAGGTTAACATACCTAAGGCGGCCCAAACTTTCCTGAGCGATTATCCAAAACAACCATTTGCCGATTAAGCTATTTAACACCAGGATAATTATCACCCACCAAAGGGAAAAATAAAATTGCCTGCTTTTTTGTCCCTTTTGGCCGTAAAGTAAGAAATATCCAATAATAAAATACCCGAAAAGCGTATTGCAGATAAAGTTACTTACGTCTCTTATAAACACTACGGGCGCCATCCATAATGGCTTCGTCATAAACGGGGCAGTCAATACCCGCTGTGAATCTGAAGCATGAAAGAACATCTCGGTGAGCGCGGGGAAATGAATACAAAAATATATGCTCCATATCAATGACAGCAAAGAAAAGTTTCTTAAATTCTTTTTTATCCGTGAAAATAATAAGAAATAAGTGAAATAGAGAATTATCAGAGCAAAAGAAACGAAAATAAACTGATTTTCCAGAAAATATATAAAAATGTAAGCGAAAGACAGCAGTCTTAATTTAAAAGAGAACGA
>JADFZM010000084.1 GCA_015232535.1 Candidatus Omnitrophota bacterium | reverse complement strand
AATTTGTTAAATAATAATCCCATTCCTTTAAAAATCAGATCTTTATCAACAATGCATCTTCCCTTTATATATCTAGCCATTAAATCACTATATCCGCCGGTAAGGATAACCTTGGCTTTTCCTCCAAGCTCCTTTGACAACAGCTCAACCAAACCTTCGCTCATCTTGCCGTAACCGTTAAAAATCCCGCTCAGGATGCTCTCTTTGGTTTCCTTGCCGATGAGCTTTTTAGGGACCTTTATATACTCTATTTTCGGAAGCAGCGCGGTCTTATTATGCAGCGATTCCAAAGAAAGGCGTATTCCCGGGATTATCATTCCTCCCTCGTAAGACCCTTCTTTCGAAACAATATCAAAGGTGATGGCCGTTCCGAAATCAATGACTATAGCCGGATAGCCGTAAATCTCCTTCGCGGCAAAAGAACACAAAAGCCTATCCTGCCCAACCTGATGCGGATTGCGATAGTTATTTTTTATCAGTACTTTAATATCGCGCCCGACTATTTTCGCCTTTACTCCCAAGTTTTTCCGGATCAAGCCCATGATCCGCTTATTAGCAGAAGGGACAACGCTGCAAACAACACACTCTTTAACACCGCGAACGGAAAATGACACGATTATAGAAGCCGCGGCCTTTATATCCGCGGTTTGGCAAGATTTAACACAAGCAACTTCTTTATCCCGGATCAAGGCAAAAGATATTCTGGTATTGCCTATATCTACTCCCAACAACATCAAAATTTTCCTTCTTTGATTTCCTTTATTTTATCGCGTATTGTGGCGGCCTTTTCAAACTGCAGATTGCGCGCTGCCGCCTCCATTTCCTTTTGCAACTGCGCTATATAATTCGAGATAGTATACTCCTCTTTCCTCTGGCCGACAACCTCTATTACCAGCTCATCCGCTTCCTCGGCCAAATCCGCGATGCCTTCATTAATCGCCTTCATTATAGTTCGCGGGGTAATATTATGTCGGCGGTTATATTCGAGCTGGATTTTACGCCTTCTCTCGCATTCAGACATAGTATCTGCCATAGCTCTGCTTATTGTATCGGCGTACATTATTACCAACCCGTCGATGTTCCGCGCAGCCCGGCCGGAAACCTGAATAAGGGATGTCTGCGAACGCAAGAAACCCTGCTTATCCGCGTCAAATATAGCGACCAAAGACACCTCCGGTAAGTCCAGCCCTTCCCTTAAAAGGTTGACACCTACGACACAATCGAATTTTTTCTGCCTCAGCTCCTTTAGGATCACCGAGCGGTCTATCGTCTCGATATCGGAATGAAGGTACTTGACCTTGACCCCTTTCTCATCGAGATATTCAGCGAGGTCTTCCGACATCTTTTTGGTTAAAGTCGTCACCAGGACCCTTTGGTTCCGTTTTGAGCGCTTTTGTATCTCCGAAAGAAGATCGTCGATCTGATTAAACGTCGGCCTTACCTCAATCGGCGGGTCTATTATTCCGGTGGGACGTATTATTTGCTCGACGATCCTCGAATGGCTGTCTTTTTTCTCGTAAGGCCCGGGTGTGGCGGAAACAAAAATCCTCTGCCCGATAACTTTGGTAAATTCATTGAATTTAAGCGGCCGGTTGTCCAAACAGGAAGGCAGCCTAAAACCATACTCCACCAGGGTTTCCTTTCGGGCTTTATCGCCTTCATACATTCCGTTTAATTGCGGGACAGTCACGTGCGACTCATCGATTATGGTCAAAAAGTCTTTAGGGAAATAATCCAAAAGGCAAAAAGGGCGGCTCCCCGGCGGGCGTCCGGAAAGAGCGCGGGAATAATTCTCGATCCCGTGGCAATAACCGATTTCTTTTAGCATCTCCATATCATAATTAGTCCGCGATTCGAGCCGCTGGGCCTCCAGAAGTTTTCCCTTATTTTTTAACTCCGAAAGCCTTTTTTTCAATTCTCCTTTTATTTCCTTGATGGCTTTCTCGACAGCCGAGGGCGATGTAATAAAATGCTTGGCCGGATAAATTGCTGCTTTATCCAAATCCGCCTTATTCTTGCCGGAAACAGGGTCGATCTGAATTATTTTCTCGATCTTGTCTTCGAAGAATTGCACCCTTAAGGCATCCTCCCGATAGGCAGGATATATCTCAATCGTGTCTCCCCGGACGCGAATTTTCCCCCGCGAGAACTCATAATCGTTTCTTTCGTATTGAATATCGATAAGCTTCCTTAAAACGCTGTCCCGGTCGGTCTCCTCGCCCTTTTTCAAACTAACCAGGAAATCCTCATATTCTTCGGGCGAGCCCAGGTTATATATGCAGGAGACAGAAGCAACGATTATAACGTCCCTCCTCGACATCAAGGATGTGGTAGAAGCCAGGCGCAGGCGGTCCAGCCGATCGTTTATCGAGGCGTCTTTCTCTATATATACATCAGTTTGCGGGACATACGCTTCCGGCTGGTAATAATCGTAATAGCTGACAAAATACTCGACCGCGTTATTGGGGAAAAAGTCTTTGAACTCGCTGTAAAGCTGCGCGGCCAATGTTTTATTGTGGGAAATAACTATCGTCGGGCGGTCTATCTTTTCGATCAAATTGGCGAGGGTAAACGTCTTGCCGGACCCGGTAACGCCGAGCAGTACCTGCGAGTCAAAGCCGTCTTTTATACCCTTAAACAGCTTTTGCACCGCTCCAAGTTGTTCGGCTACCGGGTAGAAACTGCTTTTTAACAAGAATTTTTCCATAAAAAAGCGGTGCCTAGCCGAGCTTCTTGGCGACAAGCTTAAAAAACTTATCGGCAAAACCCTTCTTCTTATAACCGTAGAAATGCTTCAAAGGAAGCTGGTTGATGGTCATGTACCGAAACTCGACCTCCGTCGTTGCTTGATCGATGTCCCGCAAATATACATTGACCCTGGTATACTTCGTTCCTAAAAAGAAAGGTATCTGCTTGATCTCGGTAAAAATGAGTATTTGTCTGCCCGGAGAGCCGGCATATTGCTGACCGCGCTCATAAAGCATCGGGTCGGCGGTGTCCTCGATCTTAAAACCCATTTCCTCGAGGGTTGATACAGACGCCTTCTGCACTGTCGCGAAATCAGCCATGAACTTTCTTGAATAAGGCGCTTCGTCTTTGATATATTTCGGGATAGTAATGGTCGTACAGCCCGATACCGCTAGTAAAAGCAAGAATGAAGGCAATTTTTTTAACATTTTTCCCCCTGTCTAACAAATTTTCCCGTGTTTATAAGGACGGTTTTTATTCTTTAATGATTTCTTGTAAATCTCGTCTTCAATGTCTATCTTCATCCCTCCGCAAAGGTCAAGCAGGCGGATGAACGTATCGGCCATCTCCTCATTAAAATGGGCGCTGTCCTGATGACGGTAAGCTTCCATTGCTTCCGCTAATTCGGTCACAATGAGCATTAGAGCCTCACCCGTGTTACGTTTTTCGTCCCAAAATCCCTTCTCCCGGGCGATCGAGTGGCAAAGCGCAGCCAGTTCGTTCAATGGCCTTCCCTTTATTTCGTTTTCTTTTAAATTAGTTTCGCTCAAGGAAATCCTCCATATCTTTTGGCAACTCGCACCTTACCTCTATTATCTTGCCCGTTACCGGGTTTTTGAAATTAACCTCTAAGGAGTGGAGCGCCGTCCGCTTGAATTTTAGGCTATAGTCACGGGCAAACGAATATTTTCTGTCGCCCACCAAAGGATTGCCGATAAGGCTGAAATGAATCCTTATCTGGTTGCTCCTCCCTGTTACAGGTTCTACTTCAATGATACTGAAATTTTTTCTTTTTTCCAATACTTTATATTTTGTTATCGCGTGTACCGGCTTCGAATGTTTACGGAATTTTTTGCGATCCAGGCTTTGGACAGGCAAGCGGATATCCCCTTTCGGGGACTTAAGCCAGCCCTGGACAAAAGCAAGATATCTCTTTGATATCAACTTTCTCGCGAACATATTCATCACCAGTTGCTGATTTACTTTGCCCTTGGCGAAAATTATAGCTCCCGACGTATCGCGGTCCAGCCTATGGCATGGGTGCAAGCAAGCGGCATCGTCCTGCCTGTAACACTTATTCACGATATCGACCAGGGTTTTGTAATTTTCATTCGGCGCCGGAATAACCAGCATTCCGGAAGGCTTATTAAAAATTACGACCTGTTCGTCCTCGTAAAGGATAGGAATTTGTTTCCGGGACGGGCTATTATTGAGGGGTAATTCTTCTCTCATAAAAGAAAAAAAAGGAAATTCCGTTTATTGATAACAGTTCTTCCCTTTTTCTGTCAGGAATTGTCTTTTTCCAGATAAAAACTCACGTAATCAGAGATGCAATCAGCGTCCTTTTTGGTTATATCGTTAAAAAATATTGCGATATTAAAAGCTTCCTGCCCGGGCACAGGTTCTGTCCTGATCACAACCCCTCCGCAATTGACCTTTTTGGAAGAGACCTTTTTGTTCTTACGGAAAGGTACCAGCAGGTTTATATTCAGCTTGGTCATCGGCTCAATATATTTCTCCACCCGGCAATAAGCTCCGGAGCGGCTGATATTAGCGGTTTCCGTGACCTGATCCCCGTCTAAATTGGTTATTTTTACGGGAACATTATTCCTAACGCGCGGATCTTTTCTTCTTTCCTGGCTATGGCCTTGGGATGTCACAGGTTTTCCTTTTTCTTATGCTTGAGCTTTCTGCTCGGCTTGCTTCTTTACTGTTTCCTGCAGCTTATTAAAGCAGGTATTATTGCAGAAATACTTGCCGTTTCGATAATATTTCCTGGCCTTCTTTAAGGGTTTTTTACAACCCGCACAATTCTTACCTATTTCTTGAATTTCTTCTGCCATCTTAAAACGACTCCTTTCAAAATAATTGTATTAGATTATAACCTATTTAAGGGCTGGTTTCCACAAACTCGTTCATATGCTTTCGAAAATCAATGACTGAATCAAGCACGCTGAACTCCAATCCTGCCTCAAAACGCTCACTATGGGCGACCTTCCTTATCCAGACAACCCGGCCTTTGCATTCAACAATCTTCTTGGGGCTCAGAAAGACCTGCATAAACAATTCACTGTTAAGTGGGATGAAATCATTAAAAAACATCTTCATGCCGCCCTCGCCTATATCGCAGGATAGGCTTCCGCCGAATTGCCCGGGGTCTTTTAGCTCGTAACGTACCGGATTATGTAACCGGTAACGCATGAACTTTCTTTTATCATCATAATTCATGTTTGTATTATATATGAAAAAGTAATAAGTTGTGATAAAATTTCGGAAATTTAACTTCTATTGAGCCTCACATCCAAACCCGCGGTTTTCAGCGCGGGAAAATTCAAGCCTTTTTGAGATACTAAAACTCCTCCCAATGAATAACGTCCTTTAACTGCCGGTTGCGGAATTGTTTCTTCTCTTCCGCAGGCCATCCGATAGATATAAGGCTTACAAGCTTGGAACCTTCGGGGCATTTAAGCATTTCAACAATTTCCCGGGCATAATCCTTTTTATCCCCGGCTATCCAGCATGATCCGAGCCCTAGGTCAGCGCAGGACAAAAGAATATTTTCTGTTGCCCCGCAACCGTCCTCCAGATAGTATTTCGTATCCTGGCATATGACCGCAATACAGCAAGGCGCATCTTTGACAAACCCGCCGTTTGGGGTTATTTTACTTAATTTAAGCATGGTTTCCTTGTTTTGAATAACAATAAAATCCCACGGCTCAACTAAACGCGCGGTTGGCGCCCTCCTGCCGGAATCGACTATTTTCTCTATAAGCTCCCGCGGCACAGGTTTCCCCTGGTATTTTCTTATGCTTACCCTTTTTTGTATCGCTTCAAAAGTATCCATAACCACTTTCTTTCTATTATTTCTCGAAGTTAATCACCGGATCATCTGAGCTCTCTTCAATAATGTCACCCAAGGGAGCTTTAAGCTTTTCATAGCCTTTTTTACCGTTCTTTTCCCCCTCCTTAGATTGAAGAGATGAAAGGATACGATTATAATCATCCCTTAGCTCGGCATTATCCGGCTCGAGTTGCAATGCCCTCTTGATCATCGTAAATGCCTCATTATAGCGGCCTAACTTGTAAAGCAGTTCGGCTTTTGTGCCTATTAAAATCCCATTGTAAGGAGACATTTTCAAAGCCTTGTCGATCAAAACCAACCCTTTTTCCAGGTCCTTTCCTTCCTTATATAGACTATATGCCTGATTATTGTAAGCCTCTGTTAAAAGGTTTACAACTTGTATATCTTCGAGCCCGCCTTCTAAAGCAAACTCAAGCTTTTCTATGGCTTTATAATAATCTTTCTTATAAAGGAAGAAATTTCCCATGGCATATGATAGCCTTAGGTCTTTTGGGTTGATCTTATAACCTTTATCAAACCACTCCTGGGCAAAGACAAACAAATTATCATCTTTCTTATGGAAGCCCCTTAACATATAGCTGTCGGCCAAAGAAATATAGGTGGGGATATACTGCGGGTTCAATTCCAGGGCCCTTTCCATTTCCTTTATCGCTTTGGCAAACATCTCATCGCTACTGTCACCTAACCCTCTTAAAGCCACTCCGTAAGCCCGGCGTGCCATATAGTTGTCAGGGTCAGTTTTTGCGCAGGCTTCAAAGAACTCCCTTGGGCCGTCAAACCCGGCAAAAAGCTCCAATGAATATATATAAAAATCGTAATAAATGTCCAACTCTTTCTCTTTAACGCTTAATTGCTTGATAAGCTTAGCCGCTCCTTTAAAATCGCGCTCGTATAGCTTGGCTTTCGCCAAAGTTCCCAGTGTTTGGATATTTTCCGGATTAAGGCTCAAGGCTTTTTCGATAAAGCTTCTTGCCTTTGACCATTTGTTCAATTTAATATATGCCTCGCCTATGCTTAGATAGATCAAGTCCTTTTCTTTGTCGCTGTCAAGAATCAATTCGGCGGCTTTATTAAGCATCTTGACCTCTTCATTATAAAGCCCGATCGTATCATAAATATATGCCAAAGCTATATAGTTGTCCGGATTAGAAGGATTTGCTTCAATATCTTCCTTTAACTCAGCTATCGAGTCTTTACTCTCATAGTAGTCCTGTATCCCCTCAAGCACATATTTGAGACTATCCGACGCAAATACGGGCGATTGAACAGTTACCGAGAAAAAGATCAAGACGAGCCCCGCGAAAAAGCTTTTATTTTCCATTCCTTATCTACTCCCTATGTTTTATCCCCGAAAGAAATCCAGATAAATAGCCACCAGTAAAGAAATTAAAGAGCTTATAAAAATAAACTGATAGTTTACCCTTTCCAAGTTCGAACGCAAATCGCAGAGCATGATAGATACAACAGTATAATCTTCTTCGTTAAAGTTTTCCCTTTTGTTTATCTTTTCAATCAAATGACGCTCCGAAATTAAGCGCGACCTCTGTTCAAAAACCAGGTATTTATAGGCGAAGAAAATAATAAAACCGATAACCCCGACGTACCATGCAAACTTGCCCCAGATAGGTTTAATGTCCGAAAGGATTGTTACAACGCGTACCGCTATGGTGGCGACTATACCTATAATCACAAGGACCCAGGAGAAAGCCTCTTTTGAACAGCTTCCACTTCCTTTACATTTAAGGCATTTAGTATGTCTCATTAACATATTTAACCCGAATTTTCCATTATACACGCACCAGCGGCTTTACCCAAAACCCGCCTGAAAAGCAAGGTTTGCCGAAAGTATCGGAACTATGCCGGGTTAGCCGATTTCCGCTATAAGCAATTAGATTAATCGGCATACATTGATCTCTTCCGAATGTTTTATTCCAGAGAAAATCAGGTACCACGCAAAGCGGGTAAATAGTAAATTTTGCATCTTTCTATGCGCGCCTAATGGTTAGACTTTTGTCGAAGCACCCCGGCGAGTGTAATGACCCAGGGGTTACCTCAATCCGCGTGTAACCGCGGGAATCTGGTCGTCGCTATTTTATTTGGAATGCAAAATTTGGGTTTAAGAAAAAAGGGTGATTTAACGGTTAAATTAAACCACCCTTAATACTCCTATTTATGGATAAATTACTTAATTATTCCGTTTTTGGTGTTTCCGCTTCTTTTATCTGTTCGGTAGGAACAATAGAAGGAACTTCCAATCCTGGCTCCTCGACTTCCCCCATCTCCGGAGCAATATCTTCTTCCGTAATATCATCGCCTTCATATTCCAACTTAGAGATCATTTTAGCGGTTTTCTTCCCGTCGGTGTTTACGTACAGGATTTCCAGGTAATCATTGGCCT
>JADFZM010000083.1 GCA_015232535.1 Candidatus Omnitrophota bacterium | reverse complement strand
TGTTTTCGCGAAAGAATGTCCAATCAATTCCTTTTTGGGGAATCTTAACCGGCCGGACATTGGCGAACAAATCGAGCTCCCTTCGCATGGCAACATTCGCGCTCTCAATATTCGGCCACTTATCCCCCGATTGCGGTGTCGTGGTGGGCCCTTTTAAAATGACATGGCATTTTTTTATTTCCTCTAAAACATCGTCGGGGATGGCCTTTTTATGCTTAGCGCGGTTTTCGATGGTCAAATCCTTAATATCTTTGAAAACCACATCCTTAGCGGAAAGTTCTTTTTGCAGGGAATATCTGAGCACCTTTGCGGCATGAAATGATATGACCTCTCCTATACCGTCTCCGGGGCAAATGCCGATTATTAAAGGCTTTATCTTGGAGTAATCGGCAAAAGGAACGTTATCTTCGGCCATTAACTTTGTTCTTTTAAGCTGCTCTTCAACCAAAGCTCCGAATTTCGCTTTAGCCTTATTTATCAATTCTTCGTTCACTAACGACCCTTTCTTACCCTAGAATTTCTTATTTAATTCTCAGACGGGAGATTCTTAGAATAAAAGCGGATTATTTACCGATCATCTGCTCGAATTCGGTAAGGTTTCGCACTTGAGTTAGAGCATCCTCGTAAGTGATTATGCCTTCTTCGTAGAGATCGCGAAGCGAACTATCCATGCTGTGCATGCCAAACTGAATTCCGGTTTGAATTGAAGTAGGTATCTGCTCGGTAGCTTGCTCTCTGATTAGATTACGCACTGCCGGAGTGCACACCAAAACTTCTGAGGCTAAAACTCTACCCGTACCCGAAGCTCGCGGGAGAAGAGTTTGGGAAACTATCCCCTGCAAACAAGCTGAAAGCTGTAACCTGACCTGTTGCTGCTGGTGCGAAGGAAAAACGTCAATAATACGCTCGATTGTCTGCGCGGCATCGGGCGTATGGAGCGTAGCTAAAACAAGATGCCCGGTTTCCGCCGCGGTCAAAGCAGTTGATATTGTCTCTAAATCGCGCATTTCTCCGACGATTATTACATCCGGGTCCTGCCTTAAACAGCGTTTTAAGGCCTCGGAGAAAGATTTTGTATCGCTATAAACTTCCCGCTGTTTTATGACCGCTCTTTTATTCTCGTGAATATATTCAATCGGGTCTTCGATAGAGATGACCATGCAGGCACGTTCTTCGTTGATTAAATTGATCATCGAGGCTAAAGTAGTGGTCTTGCCCGAACCGGTCGGCCCTGTAATAAGAATCAGGCCGTTAGGCCTTCTGGCGAATTCAAGGATAACAGAAGGCAGCCCTAATTCATTTATGGAAGGAGCATACAATGGGATCCTTCGAAACGCGGCCTCAACCGAACCTCTTTGCACATGAATATTGACGCGAAACCTCTCCATCCCCTCAAGCGCCAGAGAAAAATCCAGCTCCTTATCCGCTTCAAACTTTTCCTTTTGAATATCCGATAGAATACCGTATATGGCGCGCTTTAGCTCATCCCTTCCCAAAGGCTCATAATCGCAATAATTAAGTTTTCCGTCGATACGTAAAACAGGCGGGGAATTTTGGGTAAGATGCAAGTCGGATGCGTTTTTCTCTATCGATAGCTGTAAGAATTCTCTGAGGTCCACGGCTCCCCTCCTTATTTGCTTTTTTATAACACCTGGCAAGTTAATCGGGCCTTCGCGAAAACCCCAATTAGTTATTTATTATAATTCTTTTCTATCCAAGTTGCTATCCGTTTTACGCCTTCTTTAATCCTTTCGGCAGAAGTCGCAAAACTCAAGCGCACATACCCGGGTGCCATAAAACCTTCGCCGGGGATCATGGCGACATTGACATCGTTCAAAATCCTGGTAGCGAGATCATGAGCCGAACCTAATTTAGAGATATCGCAAAAAAGGTAGAATGCCCCGCCGGGCTTAACGTAGCTTATTTGCGGGATTTTATCCAGTTCCGACATCAATAGATCTCGTCTCATTTTGAATTCCAGGCGCATCTTCTCGATAACCTCAGGCGGCTCGCGCAAGGCCTGTATTGTCGCGAATTGACACATCGAAACGGGGTTCGACGTCGAATGGTCCTGAAAATTGTTGATATAGGACACTATCTCTTTGCTGGCCCCAAGATATCCGATACGCCAGCCGGTCATAGAATAAGTTTTTGAAACCCCGTTAACTGTGATGGTCAGGTCGTATATCTCTTTGCCTAATGAAGCTATTGAGGTATATTCTGTTGTGTCATAGATCAACTTTTCATATATCTCATCGCTTATCACAAAAATATTATGCTTCACGCAGATTTCCGCCAAATCGGATAATTCTTGTTTTGAATACAACATCCCCGTCGGGTTTGAAGGGGAATTAAGAATCAGCATCTTTGTGTTCTTAGTGATGGCTTTCTTGAATTGCCCGGGTGTGATTTTAAAACCGGAATCGGCTGTCGTCGTTACAAAAACAGGGGTGCCTCCGGCTATCTTGACCATCTCGGGATAACTCACCCAGCAAGGTGTAGGGATAATGACCTCTTCATTTGTGTCCACCAAAACCTGTATAGCATCAAATATAGAATGCTTGGCTCCGCAGGATACTGCAATTTGAGGGACTTCGTAGATGAGGTTATTATCAGCCTTGAATTTCTTAGATATTTCTTCTCTTAGCTCTACGGTCCCGATGGAAGGGGTGTATTTGGTCAAGCCCTTTTTGAGGGCCTCTATTGCGGCGTCTTTTATCGTTTGAGGTGTATCAAAATCAGGTTCCCCGGCGGCAAAGCTGACTACATCTTTCCCTTGTTTCTTCAGGGAATTTGCTAAAGCGGTAATGGCCAACGTGGCTGAAGGTGCGACTTGCGCGATACGGCTATTTACTTTCAGTTTCATGCCCGCCTCCTTTATTGCCCGGGAGCTTTTTTGTTGAATATCTTCCTGATACCTCCCATGAATTTGCCCTTTTGCGGCAATTTACTTTTAGGCGTCTCGGCATCGGCCCTCGGTCCCTTAACGTCGTGATGCGAATGCTCGGTTTTGGGCTCAATTGCGGTCGTTTTCTTCTCTTCCTTGATTTGAGCGTCGGTTACATTAATCCCTTTAGGCTGTTGCTCTTTCTTTAATTTCTTTGTTTTAGGTTTACTGATGATGACCTCTTCTTTTTCTGTCAGTTCCAAAATCACCATCTGAGCATTATCTCCCCGCCTGAGGCCGGAAGGGATTACCCGGGTGTACCCTCCGTTACGGCTTTTAAAACGGGGGGTAATTTTATTAAATAAATCGCTGACTAGGGAGTGATCGCAAAGAATAGCAAAAGCCCTTCTTTTTGCGGCTAAACTTCCTTCTTTGCCTAAAGTTATCAGTTTATCGACTAGCTTCATGGCTTCTTTGGCTTTGGCCTTGGTAGTCGTGATACGCTGCCTTAATAAGGTGGCTTTAGCCATATCGCGCATTGTGGCTTTTCGCCAGCTGGAGAATCTATTTAATTTATTACCGGCAATCTTATGTCTCATTTTAACTCTTCTTTCTCAATTTCTTTAAATCAATTTTCATTCCTAAGCTTAAGCCCATCGCCTTTAGAATGTCATTTATCTCAGAAAGAGACTTCTTTCCGAAATTACGGAAAGTCAACAATTCGCTCTCTGTCTTTCTGACCAATTCAGCTATTGTTTTTATGTTCGCGTCACGCAGGCAATTGGCGCTTCTTACCGACAATTCCAGCTCGGAAATAGGCAGGCGCAATTTCTCATAAAGGGCCTGTTCCTCCGCGGAAACTTCTTCTTCAATCTCATCTTCTTCGGGAAGCTGGCCGTAACTGACAAAAACATCTAAATGGCGCTGAAGTATATTCGCCCCGTACAACAAAGCTTCCTTGGGGTTAATACCTCCGTTGGTCCATATTTCAAGTATCAGCCTATCATAATCGGTGCGCTGGCCGACTCTTGTGTTCTCAACTTTGTAGCTAACCTTCGTGACGGGAGTGAATATAGAATCAACCGCGATAGAATCTACAACGTCTTTTTTATTAAGTTCCGCCGGTACATACCCTCTCCCGCGGGCGACTTCCATCTCCAGGACAAAATTCGCATCCCGGCTAAGGGTCGCGATATGCAAATCCGGATTTAAAATCTCAACTGTTTCATCGCAAATAATATCTTTACCTTTTATATCGCCTTTTTTATCGGCGCGGATATACACCGTCTTCGGTACTTTGGAGTGAAGACGAATGACCAGTTTCTTTAAGTTCAAAATAATATCAGTTACCGATTCCATAACTCCCGGGACGGTCGAAAACTCATGGCGCACACCGTCAATCTTGATAGACGTAACAGAGCTCCCCTCGATAGATGACAAAAGAACCCTTCTTAATGAGTTGCCAAGGGTTACCCCGTATCCTCTCTCGAACGGCTCGGCTATGAACTTACCATAGTTATCCTTATACGTCACTTCGTCGCAATCCAACCTCTTAGGCATTTGAAAATCTCGCCATTTAACTCCCATTTTCTCCTCCTAAATAAGGCCTCAATTTATGGAACGAGGTGAACATAAATCGTCAGGCCGCATTCATATGTAAAATTGTTATTATTTTTCCTTACTTCGAATAAAGCTCTATGATCAATTGTTCATTGATCGGAAAACCAACGTCATCCCTTTCAGGTAATCGCAATACCTTACCGGTCATGGTTGTTTCGTCGAGCTTAACCCATGCCACTTTCGGCTTTTCCTTTAAGCGCTCAATATTTTCTTTGATGTATTTCTTAGTTGTTTCTTTGAGCTTAAAGGTTATCTCATCACCCTGATTGACAATGGCGGAAGGGATACTGAGTTTTGAGCCGTTCACACAGACTAGGCCATGGGCCACAAACTGCCTGGCTTGCGGGCGGGTAGTGCCGATTCCTAATCGGAAAACAACGTTATCCAGCCGTCGCTCCAGAAGCTGTAAAAGGACATGGCCGGTAACACCCTTCGAGCGCGATGCCTTCTCATAGCAAAGTCTAAACTGCTTCTCCAGCAATCCATAGAGCCTTTTTACTTTTTGTTTTTCTCGCAACTGAAGGCCGTAATCAGATAATTTTACCTTGCGCATAGCGCCGTGTTGCCCGGGTGCTGATTCCCTAACGTCAACAGCACATTTCTTGCAAAGGCAAATGCTTATGCCCTCTCTTCTACACAACCTGCATTTTGGCCCAGTATATCTAGCCATGTAATTCTTTCCTTTCCTAAAATATTAAACTATACCCTGCGCTTCTTGCGTGCCCGGCATCCGTTATGCGGCAAAGGGGTAATATCTTTAATTGATGTAATATTCAAACCATTAGCCTGTAAAGCCCGTATCGCCGATTCTCTTCCCGACCCCGGGCCCTTGACCAATACTTCAATATTCTTGATCCCTAAATCTTTGGCTTTCTTTGCAGCGTCGGCACCCGCGACTTGAGCGGCAAACGGCGTCGATTTTTTCGAGCCGCTGAAACCAACAACTCCCGGAGTAGACCATACCACAACCTGGCCATCCATATCGGTTATAGTAACTATTGTGTTATTGAAAGTGGCTTTGATATGGGCATATCCGGAAGTTATATGCCGAGCCACTTTCTTTTTGACTTTTACTTTTTCCTTCTTTTGTATTTCTTTTGCCATCTTGTTTCCTTAATTTTTAATCTTTTTTAACTTTAGCGCCCAAGAAAGATTTACGCCCTTTTCTTGTGCGGGCATTCGTCCTTGTCCTTTGCCCCCTAACCGGAAGCCCTTTTTTATGGCGTAACCCGCGGTATGCGCCCATATCCATTAACCGCTTGATATTTTGCCCGATTTCCCGGCGCAAATCGCCTTCCACGAGAAAATTGCTCTGGACTATTGAGCTTATCCTAGCGACTTCCTCGTCGGTTAACTCCTTCGAGCGCTTATCGCCGCTAATATTCGCCTGCTTTAACACATCTCGGGCGGTCTTTAACCCCAGCCCGTAAATATATCCAAGCGATACTTCAATCCTTTTTTCTCTAGGTATATCGACACCTAATATTCTTGGCATAAAAATTATCCTTGTCTTTGTTTATGTTTCGGATTAGAGCAGATCACCCGAACTACTCCCTCGCGACGTACGATTTTACAATGGCTGCAGATTCTTTTAACCGAAGATTTTACTTTCATTTTATTATGTCCTGTATGTTATTCTTCCCCGGGTTAGGTCATACGGGGATAATTCAACTTTAACTTTATCTCCCGGTAAAATCCGGATGAAGTGCTTGCGTATTTTTCCAGATATATGCGCCAAAACAAGATGCCCGGCCTCCAGCTCCACGCGGAACATCGCATTCGGCAGCGATTCTTTTACCACACCTTCAACTTCAATTAATTCCTCTTTTGGCATAAATTATCTTGTCAGTATTTCCGGCCCTCTGCGGGTTATTGCTATCATATGTTCAAAATGCGCCGAGGGTTTATTATCGGCCGTAACAACAGTCCAGCCGTCTTCTTTTATCTTCGTTTGCCAACCGCCTAAGTTGACCATCGGTTCCAAACAAAGAACCATGCCTTCTTCCAATATCGGCCCCTGATTCGGCTCGCCGAAATTCGGGACTTCGGGGTCTTCATGTAAACTTTTGCCGATACCATGCCCAACAAACTCACGCACGACCGAGAAGCCCTGTCTTTCAACGCATTGCTGAATCGCGAAAGAAATATCCGAAAGGCGGTTATTTACCCTCGCCTTAGCGATTCCTCTATACAAAGACTCATTAGCTACCCTTATCAAAGACTGAAGGTCCGGAGCTATTCTTCCAACCCCGGAGGTAAAAGCGCTATCGGCATAATACCCTTTATGGACTATCCCGCAATCAATGCTTACCATATCACCGGAGTTGATTACCCTCTCACCCGGTATGCCGTGAACGATCTCCTCATTAACGGAAACACATATCGAGCCGGGAAAACCCTTATACCCCTTAAAAGCGGAGGTAACTTCAAACTGCCCCATCAGCTTATCGGCATAGGCCTCGATTTGTTTTGTTGTGATTCCAGGCTTCAAAGAACTACGTATACATTTTAAAATATGCGCCAAAATCTTACCGGCATTACGCAAAATCTTTATTTCTTCAAAATTCTTCCTGCTGATAGAAAGTTCATTAGCCATTTAGCAATTTAATTGTGTATTGCCTGACTTCTTCAGCTTCTTTATTCGCGTCAAGACTTTTAAGCAAACCCTTATTCTTGTAAAAATCGATTATCGGCTCGGTGCTCTTTGAATAAACCTCCATGCGGTTTTTTATAGTCTTTTCGTTATCATCCGCCCTCTGATACAATTCCCCGCCGCATTTGTCACACACGCCGTCTTTTTTCGAAGGCATATTCTTTATATGGTACAAAGCCCCGCAAGCGCGGCATACACTTCGGCCCGTTAACCTCTCAAGAACAATAGATAATGACGCATCCAAAGAAAGCACGCAATCCAAAGGCTGGCCAACTTTTGCTAAAATCTTATCTAAATCCTCCGCCTGCTGTTTTGTCCGGGGAAAACCGTCGAGCATAAATCCGTTTTTGGTGTTTTTGTCGTTTTTGAATTTGCTTTCAACCATCTTGGTAACTATTTCATCCGGAACCAAACCGCCGCTTTCGATATGCTTTTTAGCCTCTTTACCTAAGTCTGTGCCGTTTTTCATTTCTTCCCTTAACATATCGCCGGTAGAGATATGCATCAGGTTGAAATGGTCTTTCAGTCCTTTAGCTAAAGTCCCTTTTCCCGCGCCCGGAGGGCCTAGAAGCACTATTTTCATCTTCGTCCCCTTATGTGTCCAGTTCTCATAAATCCGTCATAATGCCTCATCATCAGATGAGACTCTATCTGTTTCAAAGTATCAAGCATAACCCCGACAACTATCAAAACACCCGTTCCACCGAAGAAAGACGCTATGATATAAGGAACTTTAAATGAAGCCATAATCGCATCCGGCATAACCGCGATAAAGCATATAAAAAGAGCCCCGGCTAGAGTGATCCTTGTTAATACAAAATCCAGGTAATCAGCGGTCTGCGTACCCGGCCTTACGCCAGGAATAAAACCGCCGTGTTTTTTCATGTTCTCCGCTACATCCACGGGGTTAAAAACGATCGCCGTATAGAAATAACAAAAGAAAACTATCAGAACAGAGTATATAATGTAGTATACATATCCGCCGCGCTGGATCAACTGAGCGAAATTCTGAAAACCCTGGCTCGGAATAAAATTCGCGATAGTCGCCGGGAACATAATAATCGATTGAGCAAAAATGATAG
>JADFZM010000082.1 GCA_015232535.1 Candidatus Omnitrophota bacterium | reverse complement strand
ACACCATTATAGGATGTGTTAGGCTTTTTTAAACCTTAATTTGGACTTACATGATCATACTATATATTTTAATCTTTTCCTAGATATTAACTTAATTTTTAGGGTATTCTTAAGCCCCAAAAATGTCCAATTGAAATATAGGCAATAGCAGGGCAAAAACGATAAAACCAACAGCCAGCCCGACCAAAAGTATCATGACCGGCTCAAGAAGAGTTGTCATCACCTTGATTTTTTCAGATGTTTCCTGCTCATAGGTCTGCGCTATCTCGGAAAGCACTTCGTTAAGATTACCGGATTCCTCTCCTATCGAAATAAGGTGCGCCATCATAGGCGGTATCTTTGAGCTTTTTTTAATGCTCTCGCCGAAAGAACCTCCCAAAGTAAGGTCTTCTTCGCACTGCTTAAAATCTTTTCTTATAACCTCGTTTACAAGTATCGGAATTGTTGTTTTAATAGCTTTTATTAAAGGGACTCCGCCTTTAAGCAGCAGGACCATTGTCCGGCAAAAACGGGCCAAATCCACTTTAAGCAATACTTCTCCAAAAATAGGCAAACTTAATAAAAGCCTGCTCAAAGCAACCCGCACCTTTACCGACCTGCCAAGTTGATAGGCTAGAAGCCCCAAAACAGCTAAAAATATCAATACCCAAAGCCAGCCTCGGCTTAAGAACTGCCCGGTCATCAGAAGCATTTTCGTCGGGAGAGGCAAGGCATCTTTAAGATTAGCAAAAAGCGCCCCCATCCGCGGGACAACAAAAGTCAAAATGAAATAAACTGTTATAATCCCCACCCCGGCCATGAATAGAGGATAAGTCAATGCCGTTTTCACCTTGGACATTATCTCATCCTGGGATTTTTGGAAAGAAGAAATGTTTTCTAGCATCTCCCTTAGGTTACCGCTTTCCTCACCGGCCTTGATCATTGTTACGTACAAAGGAGAGAATACCTCCGGAAAAGTTTCCAAGCTCTGAGAGAGAGAACGGCCGTTTTTTATCTGAGAGCATATATCTTTTATCATCTTCTTTAAAAATAAATTCTGGGTCTGCTGCTCAATAATAGAAAGCGAACGGAGCAGGCTAACCCCCGATTTAAGCAAATTTGTTAATTGCCTGCTGAAGATATAAAGGTCCTTTCCCGAAACGCTTCCTTTTGATCGAAACCGGGAAGAAGAATTATCATCTTTAGGTACGATATTAACCGGAATAAGCCCGAGCTGATTTATAAGCTCGATTGCCTCTTCATGGCTATGAGCGAAGATTTGGCCGCTGACAGTTTCGGCGTTTGGTTTTTTTGCTTTGTAGAGGAATGTAGCCATGGTGAGTCGGTATAACTTATAAGGACTTAACTTTATCTTTTACCTTAACGCTTTTTCTGTTTTTCTCGACGTAACGGTCGATAGTTGCTCGGTCAGAGCTTGAAATGTCCAGGTAATAGACCATTATAGTATAAATCTCTTTCATGCTGTCCTTTTCAACCCGGCAGACTTTGGTGAGGCATTCGATGGTCCGGTGTCCATCGCTAAGGTGTATTTTCATTTCCAGAATAGAACCCAAATGAAGAAGCTCGCGGGAAAGGAATCTTAACCCACCCGCGCTGATATCTTCGGTCATAGTCGGGTAATCAATGCCTCCCGAGACATAAGACCCGGGATTTTGCGGATCATCCTGGAGCAAAGTATACCTTATATGTACAGGATCGAATAATCGGTTGTATACCCTTCCTTCAAAATTATACTGTGAAACCCAATCCCCGCGCTCATTAGTATTTTCAAACCTGAATTCTTTAAGCTTCTTTATCATTTCTTTCGAATCGACCAAAAGCTGATTAGACCCGACGACATCCCCTCTTTCAACCTCGTCTTTCACAGCAACGTTCAATACCTCGGACGGAGTCGTTATCCCGTCATAAACTGCCTTCCAGCCGTTTTGCCTTAAGGTGCGCATACCCTGGCGCATCGCAATAATCTTTATATGGTCCGCCCGCGGCTTTTCCAATATTGCGGCCTTGATCGAATCATCGATTATCAAAATCTCGTAAATAGCACAACGCCCGTAATAACCGGTATTGTTGCAATGCTCGCAACCCTTCCCCCGGTAAACCTTGATCTGCTGAATATCAGGGATATCAAGCGAGCAGGCAATCTCTTCTCTTATGCCGGGCATTACATCAGGATCCTCTTCTTTACATTTTGGACATATCAAACGGACCAATCTCTGGGCGATAAATGCCTCAACGCTTGATGCCACCAGATAAGGCTCTATCCCCATATCAATCAAACGGGTTACACCGCTTGAGGCGTCATTAGTATGCAGTGTTGAGAAAACCAAATGCCCGGTCAAAGCGGTGCGGATAGCTATCTCCGCCGTTTCGGCGTCCCTGACCTCGCCTACCATCATAATATCAGGGTCGTGGCGAAGGAGGCTCCTCAATCCCGTCGAAAAATCAAAGTTTATTTTTTGGTTGACCTGCACCTGGGTAATACCGTCCATTTCGTACTCGATAGGGTCTTCGATCGTGATGATCTTCCTTTCGGATGAATTTATTTCGTTCAAGCAGGCATAAAGGGTAGTGGTCTTACCGCTCCCCGTCGGGCCGGTAATAAGGATTATCCCATGCGGCTTTTTTATAAGTTTTCTAAAAACGCTTAAACCCTGCTCGTCAAAACCAAGCTTTTCCAAGCTGAAAAGCATGACCTTGGTGGGAAGTATCCTGATAACCATGCTCTCCCCCCTAGGAGTAGGCATAGTTGATACGCGCAAATCAATATGGTCTTCTTTGGTCCTTACAACCGCACTCCCGTCCTGAGGGAGCCTTTTTTCTGTAATAGTTAAATTAGCCAAGATTTTAATACGGGAGAGAATCTGCGGGATAAAATGCTTAACCTGCTCCGGAAGATTAGCGTCTACTAAAACACCGTCGATACGGTAACGGAACCTTACCCGGTTACGGTATGGCTCGATATGGATATCGGTCGCCCTTTTCTTATAAGCCTCTAATATAATCTGGTTTACCAAATTTGAGACAGTCGGGTCTTCGCTTTGCTTTTCCAAGTCCTCGACCCATTGGCCGGAATCGGCAGCCGATACAGATATCGACTTCGGCTGCTCTTTATGCATTATCTTCTCTATAGTGTCCGAAGCAAAACCATAAATCTTCTTTATAGCCTCCATTAATTGGCTTTCTTCGGCAAGCATCAAATCAACCTCAAAGCCAAGATGCATCCTTATCTCATCCTGAGTCCTGACATCCATGGGGAAAGAAACAGCGATCGTGAGGATATTATTCCTGAGGCGAACCGGCAGGAACTTATAATACCAAACAAATTTTATCGGCACCTTGCCGATCAGATCCGAATCCGGCTTAACTTTATTCAGGTTTATTATTTCTAAATTTGCGGACTGGGAGAGGGCAATAAGGATCTGTTTTTCGGTAACAATAGAATTAGCCAACAGATATTCACTGAGAGAAACTCCTGCATTATCGGCCTCGTTGCAGTATTTGTTTAATTCATTTTCGGAGAGTACATTATTCCTGAGGAGGCTATCGCGCAGTATTCGGTTCGATGTTTTCACCTTCAAATCCTCGGTGTCTTGCCAATCATGTAGAAATCTTCTTTTTTAAAAGAGTCATAGTCTCCGTTAATTATCCTGGCACATCCTTCGACGGCATCTGAACTGCTGACATATTCCCCTTTTTTCCCGGTAAAAACCTCGCTAACGTGGAAAGGCTGGGTCATAAAGTTGTAAAGTTTCTCCGCCCTTAAATAAATTTTTTGGTCTTCTTTATTCAACTCCTCAACGCCGATAACCGCAACTATCCTTTTAAGCCCGTTATGCTTATTAAAATGAACCATTACGTTCTGGGCGACATCATAATGCCTTCTTCCGACGACGTCCGGGTCAAGATTAGTACAGGTGCTGACCAGGGGGTCAATAGCCGGATACATACCTCTTTGGACCAAATCACGAGAAAGAACGATACTACCATCAAGGTAAGCGAAAATTGCGACGACAGCCGGATCTGTGAAATCGTCGGCCGGAACGTAAACTGCCTGGAAAGCAGTTATAGAACCGCCGCCTTCAACCGAACGAATTCTCTCTTGTACGGCGCTAACCTCCGAAGCTAATGTCGGCTGATAACCGGTTTCGGCCGGGACACGCCCAAGAAGCGTTGAAATTTCCTGTCCCCCTTGTATATAACGGTATACGTTATCCATAAAAAGGAGCACGTCTTTATTTTTAGCCTGCAGGTATTCCGCTAAACAAAGACCCGCGTTAACAACTTCCGCACGGGCCCCCGGAGGCTGGTCCATTTGGCCAAATGCCAGCATAACGTTCTTCAAAAGGTTATTGTCCTTAAGCTCATAATAAAGTTCATTTCCTTCCCTAATACGTTCTCCGATACCGGCAAAAACGCATGCTCCGCCGTGGGCCTTTACAATATTGTTGATCAATTCAAGGATAACTACAGTTTTACCGCAGCCGGCGCCCCCTAAAACCCCGGTCTTGCTTCCTTTAACCAAAGGAAACAGGAGGTCAAAATATTTTATGCCGGTCTCAAGAATCTCAACCTTTTCGCCTTTTTTATTCGCCAAGTTAAAAGGTAATGGTTTTTGCAAACTTTTTATTGGGACCCTTTTCTGGCAATCAAAAATCCCGCCCTTATCCAGAGGACGGCCTACGGCATCCATAACACGGCCAAAACATCCGTCACCTAAGGGAATTGCAATCGGTTTGCGGGTATTATAACAAACAGAATTAAGCTGGAGATTAAGCGTGTCCATTAAAGCGACTGTCCTTACCAAATTGCTTGAAAGATGTTCCGCTGTTTGCAGAACGACACGGTTTCCGTCAACGGCATCAACGACAATACAATCATAAAGCGCCGGGATATCCTCGAATTTATCAAACCAGCACTCAACCACGGGGCCCTGAACGGAGACTATTCTCCCTTTCCCAAGCTGCTGAATATCCCCAATCGGCACAGCCTCGACTTTTGTTTCGGATTCATTGGCCTTGTGGTACAGGCTTTCTTTTATAGTTGCGGCAACAGACCTTGAAGGGTTCGTCAAATCCAAAGTGCTGGGGATTTTAATCTCGTTTATACTCACAAGCCATTCTCCTTTTATCTTTTTTGGGCAACCATTCTGGCCGAGAACGTTTCTCTTAAACTGGAATCGATATCGCTTTTTTTAGCTTTCCTGAAATTAATAGCCGATTTTTGCCTTTCTTTTTTCATCTTCTCGACGCTATCTTCAAGGAATTTTGCCTGAGCGGCGGCAGAGGCAATCAGCGTGTCTATCAACATCTCGTATATCCTAGTTGTTACCCACAAATTAGAAAGAAAGCCGATAATTTCCTTTGGCTCAGACTCCTCCAAAACATTTGAAAACTCAGTCGCGAACTGCGTTTGCTTTGTTATCAGCTCATCGCAGGGTAAAAGCTTTACTCGGCGCGGGCGCTGGGTATCAAATGTTTTCGGGAAGGTATGGCAGACGATAACTTTTCCCATGCGGCCGTTCATAACTTCATCGATCAAATAATCTTTGACGGCTACGGCTGTTTCATAAATCCCGAACTTCTCCATATTCTCAAACGTCTTCATATCCGGGGTAAACTGCTTAAGCCTGTCAATGCCCTTTTCGCCGACACAAACAAACTTAGCCTGGCTATGTTTTTCGTATTCCTCAATCCCAAGCCTCATTATCTTATTGTTAAAGTCACCTAAGAAACTTCCGTCAATGGTAATGACCAGAATACCGACTACCGGATTATTATTAGAGATCAAAGGGTGCTTGGCCTTAGTCATGCTTATCATCCGGAAAAACTCAACAAAGCTTTCCCCGAACCTCCGGAATTTAAGCTTTTGCTGCTGCAACATATAAAACTTATTATCCGCTATATCTTTAAGCGTTTGGATCAAATCGACCATCTGTACAGCGTCGATGAAATCCCATTTTGCTCTATTCGATTTTTTTCCCATTGAATTACGTTATCGTCTGGCGCTCGATTGCTTCCTGGAATGCGATCCCTTTTTCGCGTATCGCGTTGGATAAACTACCGTCGAGGGCCATGCTGCCGAATTTAAGGATAACACCGCCCCCGATCTTGGTATCGGTTTTGGAATCAACGACCAAATCCCGCTTAAGATTCTCGTTAATTATTTTACTTATTTGCGCCTTAACATTGTTATCTAAGGGCGTAAGGGTTATGATATCAACCGCCTTGACATCTGATGAGATCATGCTCATGTCGATATTCTTGAGGCGAGCGATAAAATCATTGATTAGTATCTGGTTTAAAGCCCCCTTGGCCTGCTCGCTCATAACTTCGCTTAAGATCTGCATAGAAAATTTTACACCCTTGATATCCATTTCTTTTTCTAGCTCTTTACGCATTTTTTCGGTGGCATGCTGAGCCTTGGCAATAATGTCCTCCCCTTCCAGCCTGGCTTTCTGGATTATCTTGTCCCTTTCAGCCTTTGTTTCGTGCTCGGCATCCGTGCGCATTTTATTGGCCAACTCTTTAGCTTCCTGCTGCCTTCTGGTCAGTTCCTCGTCTGCTTTGCGGAGTTTCTCGGTCAATTCACCTTGCTTTTGGTTTGTCTTCGCGATTTCTTCATTAAGCCTGTTTACCGCGCCTTCGGTAGAAGCTACAAGGGCCCGGTGAAAGAAAAAGATTATTACCCCGCAAACAATAAAAAGCAAGATAAGTCCGCTCGCTATCAGAAATCCTAATTCACTCATATCTCATGACTCCTTTTTATTTTGCTTGAAAGAAATTGAAAAAACCCATCAAGACAACAAAAGTTAATATCTCGGTACATACCAGCCACCAAAAGGCCTTCATATGTATAATAGCCGCTTTAGACGGGAAATAACCTAACTCGTCTATCACTTTAGTCCCCAGTTTTGTCACTACAAAACAAGGCAACAGTACAATAACCGAAAAAATCAGAAAAAAAACAAGCGCCTGGCTCCAATCTGTAAACTCTACCATTTTCTTACCCTTTAGAGAACAACTGGAAAATAATCAATATTGCAACTATTGATATCGCTTCGACAAAAACCAAAAGAACAACCATTCCCATAAATATTTTCGAAGCTGCCGAAGGATTCCGGGCCAAAGCCCTAATAACCGAATGCCCCAAAATCGCGATCGTAATCGATGGCCCCATTACCGCCACAAGCATAACCATCATAATAATGAAGGTTTCAGCTAACATTTATCATATCCTTTAACTTTTTTGACTTTTAGTATTCTTCAGCTCTTCCACTAATATTGTGCATTCATTAGCGAAAAATCTTATTACCCCGCCTTCGATTGGTATTTTTTCTTTCCAATCGACCACAATATTCCCCTTTTTCAACACCCCCAAAAGGGGGTAATGATAAGCTAATATTTCGTACTCGCTCTTATCTCCGGTCAAAAACAAACTATTAACATCATTTTCGTATACCAAACGCTTTGGGCTTAAGATCATGCATCTGAAATGACCCGGATAGTTAATCATACCCTATGCCTTTTTGTTCGTTGCCTCATCCAGCACATCTCGCCCGATATTGGAGATTATGTCTTCTTCTTTAACACTTTCCTTCGGTTGTCTTTTTTGCTCTAGGCTGCTAACGTAAGATTCCAAAACTTCTACAATATTCTTTTCTATTTCCGGGTCCATCTTCTTTTTCTGGCGAAGCGTCTTAACGAATTCAGGATTTCTTTGTTTCGCATAATTCAATATTTCTTCCTGAAACAATTCTATCTCCTCGGGAGTAAGCCGGTGCAAATATTTCTTATTAAAAGCGTAAAGAACCAGTGCCAGCCCCTCTAAAGGAACAGGCACATTCTTGTACTGCTTTAATATCTGAGTCAGGATCTCTCCGTTTTTAAAACGGGCCATCATTTCATCCGATTGTGAACCCGAACGCAATTTGGACATTTTCTTTAATTCGCGAAATTGCAGATATTCCAATCGCAAAGCCCCGCTCAACTGCTTAACAATCGGCCACTGGACTTTAGTACCGGTACGAGAAACAGACAACCCTAAATCCAATGCTGGCCTTTGCCCTTCCCCAAAAAGAGAGGCATCTAACATTATCTGGCCGTCCGTCATAGAAACAAGGTTTGAGGGCACATAAGCCGTTAAGTCGCCTTCGAGGATTTCAACTATCGGCAAGAATGTCATCGACCCGTCACCATGGGCTTTATCCAAATGACAGGCCCGTTCGATCATTCGCGAATGAAGATAAAATATATCCCCGGGATAAGAATCGCGGCCGGGCGGCCTACCCAATAATAAAGAAATTTCGCGATAACACCAGGCATGCTTAGTGAAATCATCAAATCCGATAAAAACATGCTTACCGCGATGCATAAAATATTCTCCTAAGGAACAAGCGACATAGGGAGCGAGATACTGCTGGCCCGGAGGAGCCGAGGAAGGCGCGGCAACAATTATCGAATATTCCATAGCAT
>JADFZM010000081.1 GCA_015232535.1 Candidatus Omnitrophota bacterium | reverse complement strand
TTCAAATGGCAAGTTAAACCTTTAACCCAATTTACACAATTTATTTGACAAAACCTTTCTATTAGTGCACTTGCAAAAGGGCAGGTATTTACCTCAACTGGACTATTGCCTCGGATAAGCTATGCTCGCTGTCAATATAGGGATGCGGCCGGCATAGAAAGTAACCCTGGATTGCATCGATACCCATGCTTTTAAGCGTATCAAATTCGCCTCTTGTCTCAACGCCTTCGGCAATAGAGATAATAGAGTTTTCCTTGCTGAAGTCGATTATAAATTTCACGATGCTGCGTTTAAATTTGTTTGATTCTAACCCGCTAATAATGTGCCTGTCTATCTTTACGTATTCAGGGGAAGTCTCAACTATTGATTCTAGGCTGGCAAATCCTCCTCCGACATCATCGACAGCGAACCTGTAACCACCCTCCCTATACTTGCGCAAATGGCCAAAATATACCTTGAAATCAGATATTGCCGAACGCTCCGTTATCTCCAAAACAATCTTATCTGCTTTTATCCTGTTTTCCTTAAAAATAGATTCAAACTCTACAAATTTCTCGCTTTCAACCAGGTGAGGATTGCAGTTTAAAAACAACCTCTCCCCCCTCAATAATTTGGCCGAATATTCTATAGCCTTTTGCCAAGCCACATATTCAAGGTTCTCATACAATCCGAAATTTATCGCCGCCTTGAAAAGGACTTCGGGGTTTAACAACATCGTCGAACTATGCGGCCGGCTTAAAGCCTCATAACCGTATATCTTAAATGGCTCGAGGGTAAATATGGGCTGGAAAAACGGGGTTATGAGCTGATAATTAATTATTCTTCTTATCTCGTTTATAATAAATTCCCTCCCTTTGTGCTCTTCTTTGTAGAGAGCGCAGCTACGGCGCATAACTGCTTCCATCCTGGCAACCAATTCCTCATATTCAAAAGGTTTTGTCAGGTAATCATCCGCGCCCAAATAAAGCCCTTCGGTAATATCTTCGGATAGCATCCTTGCGCTTAAAATTATTATGGGAATAAACTGTGAATGAGTTTGTTCTTTAAACATTCGGCAGATATTAAAACCGTCCTGGTCGGGAAGAATAAGGTCAAGGACAATCAAATCCGGGGATTGGGATACAAGTTTGAAAGCCTCCTCGCCCGAGGATGCTATTGATACTCGATAACCTCGGGTTTCCAAAAGCATGGAAAGCATCTGAGTTATTGAGCGGTCATCGTCAACAAGAAGAATATGTTTCTTATCGTCAGTAAATTTGAACATTCTTTCTCTTGTGTGATAAGACATTTAAATAGCAAGGGCTTCTTATAAGAAAGTATATAACAGTAAAAATACTTAATCGAAGACAAAACAGCTCAAATAACTAAATGGCCTGCTTCTGCGATTTACCCTAAGATATTGGAATATAGGAAGTTATATAGCGATATTGCCTGCGCGGGGAAACGCTTACATTTATTGCCTTAGTTATTACCTTAAATATTTGGAAATAGACAAGTTAAGATGCTTTTTTCATTCTACGGTATTCACAAAAATAATACTTGAGTCCGTTTTCAACCTTCACTGGCGCAGAAAAGTACTTATTAAATTGTTTCTCAAATGAGGGAAAAAAAACGTCACATTCAAACTCTTTATCAACATGGGTAATATATAGCCTTGAAACTTCGGGTATGTTAATAGCCTCGTTATAGACCTCCCCTCCGCCGATAATAAAGGTCCTATAGATTTTGACATCTTTGATCTTCTTAATGGAATTAAAAGCATCCGCCAAACTTTGCGCCTTTATCACTCCCAAAGGAAGCTCAAAATCAGGCATCTTGGTCAAGACAATATTGATCCGGTCCTTAAGAGGGCGAAATTTCTCCGGGATAGACTCCCATGTTTTCCGCCCCATGATCACAACATTTCTTTGCCCCTTTCCCCTTGCCTTAGTAGTAATATCCTTAAAATGCCTCATATCTTCGGACAGGGTCCAGGGGATACTGCCATTTCTTCCTATCCCTCTTTTCTTATCGATAGCTACGATGATCGCGCAATCTTTTTTCATAATTAAACGGCAATCGGGAATTTAATGAACGGATCGTGTTGATAATCTATTAATTGAACATCTTCAAAATTAATTTCTAGAACCGGTTTCTTGGCTAATTTCAATGTCGGAAGCGCCTTAGGGACTCGTGTAAGCTGTTCCTTCAACCCATCGATCTGGTTTAAATAGATATGCGCGTCTCCCAGGGTATGCACAAAATACCCCGGAGTCAAATCACAATCATTAGCCACCAATGAAAGAAGTAAAGCATAACTGCTGATATTAAAAGGAACACCCAAAGCTATATCCGCTGACCTTTGATATAATTGACAATCCAGCCTGCCGTTAATAACATAAAACTGAAAAAAGGCGTGGCAGGGAGGCAAAGCCATTTTCTCTATATCCGCAACATTCCATGCGCTAACAATGATCCGGCGCGAATCGGGATTTTTCTTGATCAAATCTATTGCCTGGGAAATCTGGTCGATATAAGATCGACGGAATATTTTATCTTTTTCATCCCAAATAAATTTCTCCCATTTCCTCCACTGGTATCCGTAAATAGGGCCTAATTCCCCTTCCCCGTCAGCCCAGGCATTCCAAATCGGTGTGTACTCTTTTAACCCGTCATTAATATTAGTAGACCCTTTAAGGAACCATAAAAGCTCCCTTACAACCGCCGAAAAAAGAATTTTCTTTGTCGTTATAATAGGGAAGCCGGCCCTAAGGTCATATTTTGACTGATAACCGAAAACAGATAAAGTGCCCGTTTTGGTACGGTCTTCTTTTTTCTCACCGTTTTCAAGGACATGCCTTACCAAATCTAAATATTGTTTCATTTTATTCCTTTGAGCAATTCTAAGGGTATTATACCAGAGACTACTCTTTGCTTATGAATTTCTTAAAATTCGGGCTTTCGACAACCTCCAAATTTCCTTCCGGAGTTTTCTTCAAAACTAGGCTGGCGTATCCGTCTCCCAACTCTTCCATAAGATTAAGCCTTTCCTCATCGCCCAAAATACACATCGCCGTGGATAAAGCATCCGCCGCAACAGCCTTGGGAGCGATAACAGTCGCGCTAATAACCGCTTCTTCCGGCAAACCACGCCTAGGATCGATTATATAAGAATATTTTCTATCATTTATGTTAAAATATCTTTCATAATCTCCGGATGTGCTTACGGCGTTATCCTTAAGATGAATAACCCTCAGAAGATTTTCTTTACTTATGGGATCGTAAATTCCGGCTTTCCATGGCTTCCCTTCACAATTCTCTCCGGATGCGAATATCTCGCCTCCGGCATCGACAAAAAAGCTTGTAATTCCGCTCTCCCGCAAAAGTGATGAAGCGACATCCGCCGAATATCCCGGGGCTATCGCGCCCAAATCTATTTTTGCTTCTTTATCCAATAACTTTATTTTATTATTTCCTAAAAGCTCAATATTATCGTTATCGATCAGACTGAGCCTATCTTCTATCATTTTATTTTGCGGCAAAACTTGGTTTTTCTCGGAATCTTTCCATAATTCTATTAAAGGATAAACAGCGATATTGAACGCCCCTAAGGTGATAAGATTATACCCCTTAGCCGATGCTATCAGCGCATATGTATCCTCGGAGACTTCAATTTCTTTTTCCAGGGAATGATTGATCCGATAAACATCTCCGGCTTCGTTATATATCCCAAGATTGGATTCCAAATAAGCAAGCTTTTCCCAAACCTTATCGTAAACATCTTTAATTTGCTTTTTTTTCTCTTTGTCCACGCAGGCCGTAACTTTAACAATTGTTCCCATTAACGGCCTCGACTCAGTATACTTCTCAAGCCCGGGCCTCTTCATATCGCACCCTGTCAAAACAAACAGAAAGGTTAAGCACTTCAATAACATTGAATTTTCAAATAATCCCATGTATTTATCAGGTATTTTTTTCCGATTTGCCGCTAGAGATTTCGTACATCTTAATCATTATTGACCCAATATCATAAAGATACAGATACCTATTTCGACCCCCTTTGCTTTTCTCCAGGAACTGTAAAGATATCGGTAAACTTTCATTATGCTCGAGTACAAACCTTTCAAAAAGGCCCTTAGACATGTGCGAAAAAATATATATGGGCTTGACCTGCCCGATGGCAAAATCCATATAAGAAACCAGCTTTCCGCTAAAGCGCTTTTTATCCGCGCTTAAAGAAACAAAGGCTTGGGGATCGATTATTAAATACCTGTACCCGGCAGAATATAAAGAAAGCAATTTTTCGAATGAATCCGGCGCTTCGACAATATCTTTTTTGTTTTTAACATACAACTTTTGCACCATAAACTGCGTCGAGACGATCTTCGCCGAAGGGTCCCTCCCTTTTACAAGATCTACAGACTGCCGGTAATCGTTGTGATAAAACGTATTATTGAAACCCTTGAACGAACCCTCGGCAATTACGCCCAACAACAAAACAGTAAATATCAAAAAGGATTGCTTCTTAAAATATTTGTCTTCAATAAATCTTTCGAGCGTATATGATATCGACATTGCAATAAAAGGCATCGCGAAGCAAATATATCTCACTCCCTTTTCTTGGGGGAAAGAGAATAAGAGCATCGCCGCGCAAGCAAAAACAAAAGGCATAAGTTGCCTAAGATTCCTCCTAAAAAGCGGAAATAATCCGGAAATAAATAACACCCCGAAAAATATGCCGTCCAATCGAAACAAATAATAAGGGTAGGAGAATATGTTCATGGCCGACCTGCCCTTTTCGGATAACTCATTTTGGTGAAACATCCAAGCAAAAGTGATCTTGCCGTTAGCCCACCCGTATAAACTACTCACAAAAAATACCAAAATAGCAAAAACCCCGATACAACAAAAAGCTTTAAGCCAATTGATCTTTCTTCTCTCCGAAACAGATAAATAAATTTCGCAAAATAAAATAAAAAAAGGGGATACTATCATCCTATAGTTAGAGAAATACACCAGGGATAATAAAACTCCTGACAATATCGTTTTGTAACTTATTTTTGTCCCATTAATATAAGAATGTATGGCAATTAAGAATAAAAGAGTGCTTAATGACTCTTGAAGGGCCAGGCGGGAATAAAATATATGCGACGGATAAAGAGCAATGATAACCGCAGATAATAAAGCAACAAAGAACGAGCCATAAAATTTTCTGGCAAAAACAAAAACAAGAAGTATCGTTAAACTCCCGCAGACTGCCGAAATTATGCGAGAGAAATAATACGAATCGGCACTAAGGATCAGCCCTCGGGAGAGCGATAGGAAAGCCCAGAAGCTCTTTGCCGTGCTTAAAGATATCCTGAAAATAAGCTTAACCGCTGCGAAAAAATCGGTAAACGAATTTGTCTTTGCCTCATCCATCCTAACCAATAATTCATTGCCCAAATTTAACCACATGCCTTCGTCATAGAAAACGAAGTCATTTTTGTTTATATCATAAAAACGAAAAAATACTCCCAGGGCAATTAGTACAATCGCTAGGATTAAGATAATTTTATTATGCTTACTTAATAAAATGCCAACATTCATTTTCTCTTATATACCCCGCTTTTACCGCCTTCTTTGTAAATAAGTTTTATCCCGGAGATTATTGTCCCCTTATCGAATGACTTTAACATATCATAAACCGTTAAAGCCGCAATGCCAACAGAGGTAAGCGCCTCCATTTCAACGCCGGTCTTTCCGTCACAAATTACTTCCGAAAATATATTCAATATTCTTTTCTCTTTATCAACCCTAAAATCTATCGAAGCTTTGTTTATAGTCAGCTGATGACAATGCGGTATCAAATTATGAACATTCTTTGCGGACATTATTCCGGCAATTCTTGCGACCTCGAAAACATTGCCTTTCGGCGCAGAATCGGACATCAGAGCTTCAAAGGCCTTTTTGGACAAAATGACGTCCGCCACAGCTCGAGCAACACGATTTGTAATTCTTTTTTGAGTAATATCTACCATCCCGCTTATTTTTTTCATTGGCAATTTCTCTTATTTTCAAACATCAATTCTCTTATCTTAATAATCAATACTGCCGAACAGCCGGCGATAAACCCCAGCCAAGTATCAATACCTAATATAAAACCTCCGGTCAAAAGCGTAATAAAGCTGTTTTTTGTGTCGCTAAATCCTCCTCTTGACGCCCTTGCAAGCTCCAATCCCGCGAAAATCAACATTGCCGATAAAATTGATTTCGGGTAAGCATGCAAAAAAGACATAAGGAAACTTCCGGCCATCAATCCAAATAACACCTTTGCAATTCCGAGCATTACAACGCTTCCGCCTGTTCTAGCTCCGAAGCTATATTGCGCCGCTAAACCACCCGCGCCATGGCATAAGGGGATTCCGCCCAACGGAACTGTTATTAAGTTCATTAGCCCTACGCTTTTTGCCATCCGTGAAGGCAAAATTCCGTTTTTCGGGTAATATTCCGAGCTTAAAGCGCATACCGCAATCACAGAATTTAAAATAGTCAGCGGTATCTGAGGCAGCGCCAAATAAAAAAACGATTTTTGCCAATTATGTTCTTGGGGCCAATAGAATTTAAACTGGGGCAAGCCAAAAACTAAGTCTTGCAACTGATTTTTATTATCTAAAATGATACAAATAAAACCAAATAGAAAAACATACAATAAAACCGGGAATTTCCTTTCAGCAAAAGCCAAAATTGTTATCAAGATAATTATCGCGATAATCAAGCTGTCCCATCCGAAAATATTTAACCTTAAAATATCGGCGGCCGACTTTGATACAAGCTTTAAACCGATACCAAGCTGAATCCCTCTAACAATAGGCATAGGGATAAATTTGCTTATCCTGTCCATATAAGGGGACAAAGCCAAAATAGTAAGTCCCATAATTATCCCGGCAGCAATAATGTCTATCCTGCTCAAAGATTCCGCGATCACAATCGCGGCAATTGCTTTCATCGGCTGTACAGGTATAGGCTGGCGGAATATTAAACCGGTTGCGATATTCATAAGGCCGGCTAAAATAAGGATAACGCTTAAGTCCATATCGCAGGTTATCGCCATTGCCAAGACAAGCGGGATAAAAAGACCCAAATCGCCTAAAGACCCGGAAAGCTCTTGCAAGCTATATTTATTCTTTAAGCATCCTTGCGTGTTCACGATTCCGAGCCGTCCAATTCCCTTATCTTCCTGCGCCTTGATTTCTTTTCAGAGCGAATATGTTTCTTCTGCAAGATAGCTTCCTTTAAAGTCTGCGGCTTTCTTTTGTTTTGCCTTTTTACTTTCTCGAAATCGCTTCGTTCCCGAGCCGATTGTTCCTTTTGCTCTTTATCAATCTTGTCGACTAAAAGCCAAAGCGCGGCGTCGCGGTTCAGGCTCTGCAAGCGCTCTTTTTGGCATTTAACCCTTATCCCCGTCGGCAGATGCTCCAACACGACACAACTCGAGACTTTGTTCACGTTCTGCCCGCCCGGGCCGGAGGCGCGGACGAATTCCTCCTTTATGTCTTTCGGGTAAATCCCCAGCTTAAACATCTTTCTTTTTAATTCTTTTTCCTTTTGCGAATAGTGATCTAAACGCATAATTGTTTAGGCTAGCCTTTTAAACAAAAAAGCAGCCCACTCCTTTCCCTTTAAACTTTTTACCTTATTCAATCTAGGGTCCCTGAACCTTTCGATAAAGTACCTGCTCTTCTTTAACGATATTCCCGATACCGCCAGCATCCCTCCTTTTCTAACGACAGAAATTATCCTGCTCTTCAAGCCGATAAGATCTTCGGTTGTCAGGTTAGCCGCTACTAAATCGTATTCTTTTCTAAAACTTATCCTTGCCATATCCCCTTTTATTAATTTAGCTTTCCTAACACAATTATCGTCTAAGTTTCCTCTCGTCACTTTTAAAACATCATCGGTAAGATCAACTGCGGTAAGATCATTAGCGCCGCACTTATCGGCTATTATAGTCAATATGCCCGTTCCGGTACCTATGTCCAAAAAGCTCTCGAATTTACCTTCAAGAGAAGTGATCATCTCGGCAACAAATTTTGTCGTTTCATGCAAACCGGTGCCAAAAGCCAGGCAAGTATCTATAAATATCGCGATACCATGCTTTTTTACAATTTTGTCTCTTTTCCACTTCGGGACCACTATAAATTTATCATTAAGCTTAAAAGGCCGGAACTCTTTTTTCCACTTGTCCCTCCATTTATCAACACCCAGCCCTTTTATCGATATCTTAATTTTGGGAGGAGCAATCAATTTTAAAAGGAGTCTGTAATCTTTTGCGCTTACTTCATCCGAAAAATATCTTGAATAGTACCTCTTTTTACTTGTGCTAGTCGTAGCCGCATCCCCGAGCATAACCTGTTTTTCTAAAAGGCTGCGTATCCGGCGGCATTCTTTTCTGCCGTCCAGCTCAACAATAACCTCGAAGATATCTCCTTCAAATTTCATTCTTTTAAAATAGAAATAGAGTTTTTACCCGAATCCTTAGCCG
>JADFZM010000080.1 GCA_015232535.1 Candidatus Omnitrophota bacterium | reverse complement strand
TAGGCCTAAATTAGAGGCTTAATAATCCTTTTCCTGCCCAAAATTCAATAAAATAATAAGAATAGGGCATAAAGGAAAAACGTGGAGAATAAGCCTTGAAAGGTCAATGCGATAGAATAATCCGAAACTTGTAAAAAACTTCTTATTCATTGTCCCTAAAACACAATAAGTACTTAAAAAAAGCAAAACGTATACTAACAAGATCGTAGTAACCTGCGGATTTTTCTTGCCAAAATTTAATATTATACTTATAGCTAAAAACACCCAAAGAATATTAAAATCCAAGGATCTAAAAAGGATTTCATTTAAAGAGGTTAAAGCCGTGCTGGCGCGCTCCATTATTCCTGCGTCGATAAAAAAATCCTCAAAACGGGAAGCATAAACTCCCGACGGCCCCTGGAAAAGAGCATAACAAAAAGGAATGCTAAATCCGATAAAAACAAAAGCGAAGAAATATTTCACCTTAGAAGCGAATGAAATTCCTTTCTTAAGGCTTAAAACGTAAATTAATAAAACTGCCTGTAATCCAATATACATCAAGCCTTCATATTTTGTAAAAGCCATAAACCCGGCGAATAAAGCGCTTAATATCAACCATCCTCTGTCTTCCGACCGAAACCACATGACCATAAAAAGAACAGCCCCGCAGGTATAATACATCGCGAAAATATCCCTATAAGCTATGGTTGATAGCATTATAAACGACAAGGAAGATAGCAGAAAGAATGTCCCTAGCAATGATTTAGCGCGGCTGACAAACCCCCTTAGGAAATAAAAATGGATACAACAATACGATAAAGAAATCAGGGCAAAGATAATCATAAAAGCTTGGTCATCCCATTTTCCGGCATTGAGCGCAACCCAAGCTTGCGATAAGGGAACCAACAAAGGGTACTCGGAGTGTGCCAAAGAGGCCAAAGGCATAATCCCTCGCTCATAATAAATTATTTTAGCGTTATAAGTAGATGTAGCAAAACTGTCCCATCCCCGGACCGAGACATAAAGACATGCTAAAAGAATAAAAATAATCAGCGCCAAAACATATGAAATCAAAGCAAGCTCAAGAAAATGCTTAAAAACAAATGCCTTATCAGCATTGGGTATAACAGGAAATTCTTCCCCGGGAGAGAAACGCCGATTCCTTAACAGAATCCATAAAGAGGAGACTAATAATAAAAAATTTATCAGTTGAGAGTCATGCGGAACCTTCAATATCATAAACAATAACATTACCTGCGAAAGCAGCCCTAACCCCAGCCCGAAAGAAACACCTAAATCAAAAAGAATAGGCAACCGAAGCCTTTGGCTAAAAATCAGCTTTAATATCGAGAAGCCAAAAATCGTCGGGATAAGCACGCCGTTAGCTTTACCTAATAAATACGATAAGTTTTCCGTCATTTCTTGACCGCCAAAATGCAGTTTTCATCATAATAGTTTTGGACCCTAAAGCCCTCGGGTAAAGATTTCTCCGCATCTTTCATCGGGCAAATAACCTGGCAGCTATTTGAACCTCCCGCGTATACCCCGCGTATCGATATCTCCGGCAGCAAATAATAAGCCAACTTCCGATGATTCGTCATTCCGTCAAATCCATTAAGATCAAAATCACTTTTATACTCGCAGTTGCGTTTCCCCGGGTAGCTTTCTCTAAAACTTTTAGCTATTAAAATATGCGGAGAATTCATAAAGACTTCTTTCTCCTCAATGGACATATCCTTTGTTTCCCCAAATTTCATATAATGATACTTTATGAGAACTGTTGAATACAATAAAACCGTAAAAGCCAATATTGAGAAGGAAAACAATTTCAGCTCTTCAGTATCCCATAGGAGGGTTTCCCTGCGAAATATTTTCCTTATGAAATAAAATAATAAAGCTAGAAAAAATACAGCCATCAAATAAATATTGATATTGATTTTAAAAAAAACCCCAGAGGCAGAAGACCAGAAGTGAGTTAATGGCACAAGACTTGAAACAAATTCTAGAACAACCTCGGCAAAAGTAAAAGGAGATAAAGCCGCGATTAAAGTAAAATGGACTATTAAAATCCCCAGAAATAAATATATCGAATAAATAGGATATGACGATTTTTTGTTTTTATTTATCATGCTTTACAACTAATTATGAATCTCGATCGATGGTAAAAACAACAAAACCAAGGCTACGCTAATTGTATGTCAATAGCATACTCATAAACTATGCGCCAACAATGACTATCCCTGATTTATTAGCGAGTTTAAGGCATTGCGGTTTATCGATAACAATGGTTTTTCCCTCCTCGATAGCCAGGCAGGAAGCTTTGGCCTTGATCATTGTCTTTATGGTGCGCGGGCCGACGACGGGGACATCAAAGCGCAGATCTTGCTTAGGCTTGCTCATTTTTACGACGACAGCCCCGCTCTTAGCTATCAGCCCGCCGCGTAAAATTGTCCTGTCGGTCCCTTCCATCGCCTCAACAGCGACTATCGCTTTGTCCTTAACAACAACGGTCTGCCCGCTGTCAATGCCGCCCATGGTTTTAGCGATATTCTTCCCGAATTCAATATCGGCTAATTCGCTAAGCGTGGGAGCCCGCTTGGTAATGGTGCCTTTATCAGAGAGCATATCCTTTAAAAGAAAAGTGGAATCGATAAGCTCTATATCCTGCTCTTTAAACTTATCGGCAACAGCGGAGAAAATCGTGTCGGCTTTACGGTTTTCGATGGCTTTAAAAACACTGCGGAATTCATCATCCAAAGCGATCTTCCCGTCAAAGAGATTATTCGGGTTGACCTGCCCCGCCATTATAACTTTCTTTACGTTATTTTCCCGGAAATAAGAGAACAGCCTCTTTAATTCGCCGGCCCTGAACCAGGCAAGTTTATCTACGGAAAACCTCAAGAAAAAAGACGTATCCCCTTTTATGGCAGCGGCGATAACTTTATAATGATTCTGCTTTGCTTTATAGGAAAAAAGTAAGGGGAATTTGCCGTTTCCGGCGATAAGGCCAAGAAGTTTCGGTTCCATAAGGGAAAAAGTCTCTAAAATTTTATCAGCCGCAAAGGCCGCGTTCGGATGTCTTCGCGAAGAAGATAAGATGCTCGATTTCCGGGCACGGGTCCAATTCCCTGGCTATTCTTTCCAAGGCGGTCTTCTTTGAAAGGCCAGAGAGGCACAATATTTTTAAGGCCTTTTTGAGGGCCAGGATCTTTTCCTCGCTGAATTGAGCTCGCTTAAGGCCGACGGAATTGACGCTAAAAACCTTCGCCGGATGGCCGTCGCACATCGAAAAAGGCGGGACATCCTGGACGACCTTAGAGCATCCGCCGACGATACACAAACGCCCCAGGCGCACAAACTGGTGTATAGCGCCGAACCCTCCGATCGTCGTATTATCTTCCAGAACAACATGCCCGGCCAATGTCGCGTTATTCGCTAAGGTGCAATTATTGCCAATAATGCAATCATGCGCAACGTGCGAATAAGCCATAATAAGGTTATTGTTGCCGATGACTGTTTTCCCCCCGCCTTCGGCTGTCCCGGGGTTAATGGTCACATATTCACGGATAACGTTATTCTCACCGATGTTCAAAAAAACATTATCATCGGCGGAAAACTTTTTATCCTGCGGAGCACTGCCGACAACCGCCCCCGTATAGACCTTGCAGTTTTTCCCGATCGTCGTCTGCCCGGTTATGACACAATGGCTGCCGATGCGGACATTATCCCCTATTGTGACCTCACCATCGATAACGGAATAAGGCCCGACGGTAACGCCGGGGGAAAACTTAGCGCTGGGGTTTATAACTGTAGTTTTATGTATATTAATGTTTTCCATTTCTTATCGGTTTTTATTCTAAAACAAGAATCAAAGCTTTAAAACTGATTTATTGGATTTCTTATTAACCCAAGTTTTGCATTACAACTGAAAACGCGACGATTAGGCGCGTATAGAAAGATGCAAAACTTACTATAGTCGCTTTGCGGGGTAACCCAGCAGAGTTCCGACTCGTCGGAACGCCGCTGCCCTTTGGGCGGATTTTGCGTAGCCCCGCGGATGCGGGTCTAATGCAAAATCCGGGATTAAGCGTCTAAGAACGAAGCATCCGTGAAAGAAAAAGTCATCTCGGCTTCGGCCACCACATCCCCGTTGACCCTCGCCACCCCTTTGAATTGGGCGATCTTGCTGCGTTCCTTCAGGAGCTCAACCTCCATCAGAAGCTGGTCGCCGGGAACAACTACTTTCCTGAACTTCACATCGTCTATTGCCATAAAGAAAGCTACTTTACCATGATGAGTATCGTTAGTCAACATTACAATGCCGGCCGTTTGGGCCATAGCCTCGACCATCAATACCCCCGGCATAACCGGCCTTGTCGGAAAATGCCCCTGAAAAAACCCGTCGTTTATCGTGACGTTCTTTATGCCGACTGCTTTCTTTGCTTTCTCGATCTCGATCACTTTGTCTATCAATAAAAAAGGATAGCGGTGAGGCAGTATCTTTTGGATCTCGCTTATGCCTATTTCTTTTTTGTCCCCGTAATCATATCCGATAATAATCCCTTTTTTCCGGTATTTTTCTATTTGCTGGCGGATTTTTCTCACCAGCTGTACATTAAGGTTATGCCCGCTTCTTACGGCAAACACATGTCCTTTGATCTCCTGGCCCAGAAGGTTGAGATCGCCGATAAAATCCAAAACCTTATGCCGGGCAAATTCATCCTTGAAGCGGACCTCATTATCCAGGACCCCTTTTTCTCCGACGACAAGAGTATTTTTGTAGGTAGCGCCCTTGCCCAATCCCATCTCGATAAGTTTTTTCGACTCATCCTCCAGGCAAAAAGTACGGCAGGAGGCTATCTCTTTCTCAAAGCTATCCCGATCGAATGTCAGGCTGAAAAATTGCGACCGTAAATACGGATTATCATAATTAAGGGTATATGATATCTTAAATCCCTCATCCGGCACGACATAAATGGATGAGCCGTTATCCTCTACTCCGATAGGCTCTTTTATCGCGTAACAAAAAGATTCCTGTGATTGCTCGGCCAGACCCGTTGTTTTGATCGTTTTTAAGAATTCCAGTCCGCTGCCGTCGAGGCCGGGGACTTCTTTATTATCGATCTCAATAATCAGATTATCTATGCCCAGGCCGTATAGAACGCTCATTAAGTGTTCTATAGTATGGATTCTTGCTTCTTTGCTTCCGATTGAGGTACAACGTATCACTTCTTCGCTTGTTATAACATTATCGACAACCGCCTTTACCGAAGGTTTCCCGGGTAAATCGACCCTGACAAAAACTATCCCCGAATTTTCCTGAGCAGGCTTAAAAGTGATGTTGGTTTTAACCCCGGTAAAAAGCCCTTGACCGGAAACAGTGGCCTCTCTAGATATAGTTTTTTGCTTTCTACCCATTTTTATTCTTCAATTCCCTTTCCAGCTCTTTCACCCTCTCCTCCAGCGATTTAATCATTTCCACGTATTTAGGAAGGCGCTGGATATGCGCGTTAATTTTTTTCGCTTGCTCATGGTCCTGCGCCGGATAACCGGAAACGGTTGTTTTTGCCGGAACCGACTTTGTAACTCCCGCTTGGGCGGCACAGATAGCGCCATCCCCGATAGAGATATGCCCGGCAACCCCGACCTGCCCGGCAAGTATCGCCCCTTTCCCGACATTAACACTTCCCGATATCCCGACCTGGGCGATGATCAAACAACTCTCTCCCAAAATTACATTATGTGCGATATGCACTAAATTATCAATTTTCGTACCGCGTCCGATTACGGTCTTATTTATCCTCGCCCGGTCGATTGCAACATTGGCCCCGATCTCAACATTATCCTGGATTTCAACCGTCCCGATCTGAGGTATCTTATGATGCGCGGAATCAGCCTGAGTATAACCATACCCATCGGAACCGATAACGGTGCCGCTATGTATTATTACATTATCCCCGATAAAAGTTTTCTCGCGGATAGTGACATTTGGGTAAATCAAGCAATTATCCCCGATATTAACTTGCGCGCCTATGTTACAATTGCTGAAGACGACAGTGTCTTTCCCGACCCTGGCATTCTTTCCGATAACGCTGAAAGCCCCGACAGAGGCGCCTTTGTCGATCTTAGCTGATTGATCAATATCGGTTTTCTTGGAGATGCCTTTAGGGCAAAAAGACCTGAGGTCTTCAAAAAGAGAAATAACCTTTGAAAAAGCAAGGGAAGGATTCTCGGTTTGAATTAGGTTTTTTCCGGGGAGCAGGGTATCTTTGGCTACGATTATCGCCGAAGCGGCTGTTTTAAGTGCCGAATCGAGATATTTGGGATTTTCTAATAAAGTTAGGTCGCCCTCTTTCGCCTCTTTAATGCCGCTAAGGGCTGTAACAACAACTTTAACGTCCCCGACAACCTTTCCTCCGACGATATTGGCAATCTCGGCCAAGGTCTTGCGCATTCATTTATCCCCGAGAGCTATTTAGCCTTCTCTGCCGGTGCGGGAGTATTCAGGACCTTTAAGACATCCTCGGTCAGATTATAAGTATCTTGCCCGTATATCAACACCCGGTCATTCAATATCATCGAGAATTTATTTTGTTCGGCATAATTGCTGACAACCTTTTCGATCTCTAACAACAATTCCCTGATCTTTTCGTTGCGTTCTTTGGTCAGATTTGTTTTTGATTGGCTGTCAAACTCTAAAAGGTCGGCTTTCATCTTTTCAACTTCCGCTTCCTGCTCTTTCTTTTTCTCGTCTTTTAGGACATCCAATTTTCCCTGGGCCTCGTTGATTTTGTCTATCTTGGCGTTTCTCTCTTTTTGGAAATCCTTATGCTTTTCCTCAAGAACCTTATCATACTCCTTAGTTTTGCTATATTCGTCGAAAAGGCGGCTAAGATCCACATATCCCAGCTTTATTTCGGCACAAGCAAAGCTCGAAAATATAAAGGTGGCGAACACCGCGATTAATAAAGTTTTGAATGCCTTCATGTCTTCCTCCTTTTTAAAATCCTCTACTCACGCTGAAGTAGAATTTACCTGTTTTTTCGTCTTCTCCCGGCTCCTCATTTAACGGATAACCGTAATCCAAATTAATAGGCCCGACAGGAGTCTTTACTCGTAATCCGACACCCATGCCGGATTTAAATCCTGTCGATGCAAAATCTTCCATGTCTGACCAAACATTTCCTGTATCGATAAATGTAGCGAATTTAAGAAAATCCAAAAGCGGGATAGTGTACTCTATATTACCGACTATCATCGCTTCCCCGCCGACCGGTTGATTACCGGTAGTCATCGGGCCGACACGCCGCTCGTTATAACCCCTAATACTATAGGCGCCTCCGGCGAAGAACCGTTCGTAAACAGGGATTCTATCGCTATCGCCGTAAGGAGACATTAAGCCCGAGCGCAAACTGAATTGCACTACAGACCCGAACTTAAAAGGCACATAGTAATCACCGCCGGTCTTCAATCTCCAAAAATCCTTGCTTCCCCCCAAAACTGATCCGGCAAAATCTAGATTACTGTAAAGGTTTAATCCTTTTGTCGTGCTAAAAACATTGTCTCTAGTATCCCTGCCCAAAGAAAAACCGAGCGAGCTGATAGAGTTCGTCCCTTCTTCTTGCCTTATCTCGTCCGTTGCGGTAATACTGTCGGCGAAGTTATCGATTGTGATATTTTCGAATTTATAAGTAACTCCTCCTGTAACATACTCGGAAAATTCTTTAGCAAACCTCAAATCTCCTCCCAATCTTGATTCATCATAGGCATAACCTGTATCTTCTTCCCGCTCCCTTTCCCTTTTAAAAACGTCAAAACCGCCCGCGACAGGGTGATCAAAAATAGATGGCTCAGTGAAGCTTAAAAGCAGGTTATTCTTGGTCGAGCCGGTCTCGGCGCGCAGGGTAAGTTTCTGACCCCCTCCGGTAAATGTCGGCCAATTGGTAAAATCAAAATTCTTCTGTTCCACTTCGATAAAACCGACAACCCGATCGACGGTGCTGAATCCGCCTCCGAAGCTAAAGGTGCCGGTCTTTGTCTCTTTCACCTGTACGACCAGGTCCTTCCTGTCGGATGTGTCGGTGTCTTCGATGTCAAAACTCACATCCTCAAAATATCCCAAATTGCTAAGGCGCTCTTTACTTCGGCGTAACTTTCCGCCGTCAAACCTGTCTCCAGGGTACATGCGTAATTCCCTGCGGATTACCGAATCCCGGGTTCGCGTATTACCCTGTACCTTGACTTTATTGATATAAGCCAGACCGCCTTCCTCAACATTGACCTTAACATCGACTTTGCCCGTTTCTGGGTCGATAGAAGTTGTCTCGCTTACGTTGGCAAAAATGTAGCCGCGGTCAAAATAAAGAGTCCGGATATTCGAAAGGTCGACCGACAACTTTTCCCTGCTGAATGTCCCGCCCTCGCTTATTTCAGCCATAATCTTTTTCACTTCATTGGCCGATATTACATCGTTACCGGAAATATCAACCCGGCCGACCGAATACCTTTTGCCTTCTTTGATATCAATATCCAAAGCAACAAACCCTTTCCTCAAATATTCGACAGAATACTTTGCGGAAACATCGATAAATCC
>JADFZM010000007.1:30956-39628 GCA_015232535.1 Candidatus Omnitrophota bacterium | reverse complement strand
GGCTCAGGATGACGGGGGTGCCGTAGGCGTCGTATTCGTAGTATTCCGCGACTTCGCCGATTTCATTGGTTATTTCCGTGACTGAACCCAATCCGTCGTAAAAGTAATAATAGGATATGGGATTTGGGATATAGGATTTGGAAACTAATACCTCATCGATGCCGGAGCCGTAAACATAGTCGCGGATCAAAGCGCCGGATGTGTCTCTATCCTCGATTACCCTATCCCTGTCATAAATAAAATAAGTTGTTACCCCGTCGAAAGTTTTGGAGATCCGCCGGCCAAGACCGTCATAGGAATAGATTGCTTCGCTACCGCTCACAATGACAGAGGTTAGACGATTTTCTTCGTCATAAGTATATGTATTGGCTCCGTCGGATGTTAAATTCCCATTCCCATCATAAGCGTAATTAATTCCATTCACCGATGTATATTGATTCAGGTTATTCGGCACATAGGGAATGGTGTTTGAATCCCGTGTCCAGGAATCGCGGTTGCCGAGCTTGTCGTAAACGAAAGAGTCGGTAGCCGTTGGCCGCTGGTCGCTGGTAAGCTGATAGATATCATCGTAGCCGTAAGCATGGTTGCCCCGGGAGGAGCGTAACAGCGTCCGGTTGCCGGCGCGGTCATACGTATAATTGTAATAACTGAACGTGCCTTCGGGCACGGCGATTTGAGTAATGGCTTCAGCCGGTTTTACGGCAAAAAGAGAACCGATAAAAGACCAAAAATTGGAGATTCCTGCATTCGCAGGAATGACAGAAGAGGATGCGGAAATGACATTTCTTGGTCCTGCCTTCTCCTTTTTTGTCATCCCCGCGGAGGCGGGGATCTCGATTAGAGATTCTTCGGCTTCGCTGCGCTTCGCCTCAGAATGACGGACATCTTTACTTCTTTGCCTCATTGCTTCATTACCTCTTTGCTTAACGGCATCATTGCTTCCTTGCTTTTTATAATTCGATAACTGCAGGAGTTCATCGGCCATATTATAGCTGTAATCAACGGCTGTATTATTGGCGTAAGACATTTTTATCCGGCGGGATAAAATATCATAACTGTAAGCCGCCACCCCGGCTACTTCCTTCATCCTATCGAGCTCGTCGTATTGATAATTTACCGCCTTCCCCGACGGATACGTGGTTTGGGTGGGGTTGCCGGAGGCGTCGTATTGATATGATATAAGGAAATCCCCGTTCCCCTCGCTCCGAGCATTCTCCCCGTTCGCTGCGGCCCGGGGGCCTCCGCTTCGCTGCGGTGGAATTTGGGATATAGTGGTTGTAGAATTAGAAATCCTGTTTAAAGAATCATAAGAATAATTAATCTGGGCGGAGGAATTGTTCACGTCCGTCAAGCGCGAAGCGATATCGTAGGCGTAGGTAACATTATTTATAGGATTTAGGGGGTAGGATTTGGCGGTTAGGCGGTTTAAAGCGTCATAATCAAGAGCGATATTATAAACCCCCGGATCTGAGGCCGGTGTTTTGATGCCAGTTAAATTGGAATTCTTGTCATAAACGGTTTCTTCGTAAGAATTATCCGCGTAGGTTTGGCGCGTCTCCCGGTCAAAAAGGTCAAAGGCGTAAAGAGTTTCATTATTGTTGGCGTCTTTGATTTTGGCTAAGTTACGGTTTTGGTCATACCAGTATTCTGTAACGCCAGCCGGTGTGTTTGCATCCGTTTCCTTCCAGAGCAGATCCCGCTCGTCGTAATCGTAAGTTGTGGTATTCCCTTCGGCATCAAGCACTGTGCGGCGGTTTTCATTATTGTCGTAGGAAAAAGTGGTAACACGGCTTAAAGGGTCGGTTACGGTTAAAACTTTATTTAAATTATTGTAGGTAAACTGCGTTGCCTGCCAAATTGTGGCTTGCGAATTGGCCTGGCGCTCGAGCTTAATAATATTGCCGTTGGCGTCATAAGTGTATTTGGCCATGTAGCCCAGGGCGTCGGTTTCATTAATTAGCCAGTTAAGCGCGTTATGGGTAAATGAGGCAATATGGCCGTTCGGGTCCTTTATTGAGGCAATATTGCCATAGGCATCATAGGTAAATTCAACTGTTGAATTAACGCTCCCAGGGTCGCGCCTTACCTTATATAAGTAGCCGGTATCGGCGTAATACTCATAAGCGGTTTGGTTTCCCGCAGGGTCGGTAACATTTATAACCTGGCCGTTTTGATTGTAAGAAAACCGCACCTCGGGCGTTTCGCCGCCTGCCTGAGGTAGAGTAATCTTGACCAGGTTACCATTATCGCCGTAATCGGGGTCTTCGACCGGAAGCTCATAATCATAGGTGTAAGTGGTTTGGCTTCCTTTAGGGTCGGTAACGGTCTTTATAAAGTTGAAATTCGCTTCGTAAGTGAAATTGGTTACGATATCGTTTTGGTCATTGTCGGACGCGGCCATGTTTGATTTCCGGCGAAGCTGTAAGAGATTCCCGCGGGCGCGGCGGTTGGGATTGGCCTCATCATAAACATATTTTATCCCGTTACCTTTGGGGTAAGTTTGGGCTGTTTTAAGCATATCGGCATTATAGGCGTATTGTGTGATATAGCTCGCCGGGTCGCCCGGGCGCAGGCCTTGGGTAAATTCCTCGATCCTGGTTGGATTTCCTGATGAGTTAAAATTATAACGGGTGACAAAGCCTTTTCTGTCGGTCACTGTCGCCTGATTTGTTCCGTAATTAAAACGATATGTTCCCGAGCCTAAAGCCTGCTCGAAAACCCTCTCCTGCGAATCATAACGGTTGGTGACAAAAGTTTGGCCCTTGGCGTCGGTTATGGTCAAAAGATTGTGATTAGCGTAAGTGAAGGTCTCCGTAACTCCGCTGGGGAACTGCGCTGTAGCCGGGCGGGTGATGGTTAAAAGGTCGTCGGTATTAGCATCATAACCGTAACGCACAACGCGGTTATTATTGTCTGTTATCGTCTCCAGGCGGCCGTTTGAATCGTAGCTTAGGGAAACGCTCCGCCCCTGTCCATCGGATATTCCCGTCAGGCGGTAATCAAGGGAAATCACTATCCGCTGTAAGCCGCCCCTTATATATTCGGATGTGCCTATAATGGGGAGCAATCCGGATGGGTCATAAGAGAAATCCAGCCGATTGCCGTTTCGGTCAATTATCGAGGCGAGCTTGCCGTCGAGGTCGAAATTGTATTTTTCGCCGTGAGCCTTGGTTAAGGCCCAAGTGCCGTCCTGGTTCTGCACCAGATCCTCAAAGAACCCGGGCGGCGGAATATACTGCCCGTTATTTAAGGTATACTCGTCCCGGCGCAGGTTGCCGCTTACAAGTAGCATATTGCCGTTATCTAATGGCTTTAAGCGGTAATAATAATTAATCCCCCAGCCGTAACCGAAGGGGCCGTTAAAATTCTTGCCCGAGCGGTATTCGTGGTAAATTTCGATGCCTAAGCCGCGGCCGGGCAAACTGATATCTTCGCACTGCCAGGTTTCTTCTCCGGTAGCCAGGTTGACGGGGCCGCCCATGGTGCAACCGTTAATAAACGGGGGTGGGGATTTTTCCTCGATAAATGGTTGATTCCCGGAAACTGCGACGTTTCCACCGACCTGCTCTGTAGCCCCCTGATACCAGGGAGGCTGAATATGTGTAGCCCAAAGGTTAGGGGGGAAAAAACAGGAAAAAGCGAAGAAAAATAAGATTAACAAGGCAGTTATTTTTTTTAAGTAGTAGTTTGTCATATTAAAGACTAAAGGCCTGGTTGCCGTATTAGATGCTGATTAATGTTTCACGAGTATTTTAGCAGATGCCGTTAAAATTTCACCTTCGTATCCAATTATATTTACAGTAACAGTATGCTCTCCTTCATTCATGTTTTTTGTATCTAAGTTAAAATTAAAAGGGTTTACTCCTTCCTCATCCTCATAGTAAAAAACATTGTCTAGGAAGATAGAGACCTCAAACTTGCTCTCCAGCATCCAGCCCAATTCATTGTTGTCAAAGCCGACCCGTATAATCGCCGTATCTCCGACTTCCGGGATATTATCGGAGCTTACGGAGCCGCTATTCACTACCTTGGCCTTTAAACTTTCTGATTTGCGCTGGCCCCTTGAATTGCCGACATCGGAGTTAAGGCCTTGGCAAAAGATAGCGATAAGATAATCCGACCTTTTCCCGAAAAAAACTCCGTTATTTGGCTCTTTGAAATCCCATGTTTCAATATTGTCGCCTTTCCCCCTTTTTTCCCAATCAACCAAAGTCCTAAGAAGCGGCCCGCCGTCTTTAATGCCAATACGGATCCTGACCAGCGCATCTTCGGGAAGGGTATATTTGATCTCGCCCGTATCGGCATTAAAGGAAAGGCCGCTCGGATAAATTTCACTTACCTTCCTCGCTGTCTTAGCATTCTCAATCGTCGTCCCGCAACCGGCAAAAAGCAGCAAAATGCTAAAGAAAAGAATAAAATTTTTTAAAGTGTATTTAGTTAAGATTCGTTTCCGCATAACTTTAGAATCGCGAGGTTTTCGAATATTGCTTTTCAGTATGTGCAAAGTTTGCACATACTGAGCCAAGCGCGAAAATAATACCGTCATCCTGGCGAGACAATTGAATCGTCATCCGCCTATTGGCGTAACTCCTCATGTTGACGCCATTTTCTCATTTCATTGCTTTTCTTTTCCGTTATAGTTATTTATCAGCTTCGCGTTTTTTGCTATCTTTTTACCTTCGGATTGAAGACTGCGTTGTAACTTTTTAATGTCTTCCTCCGGAGGCAATGCTTCTGGCTTGATGTTGCTTTTCCCGAGTAATTCACGAACGTCTTTATTATTCCTTATATGCTCGCCTGTAATAGCCTGCTCACCGCGCAAATTATTTTTCTTCGTGTTAAAACTTGTAATTTCTGCGGCAAGATCCTTTGCTTTGATGGTTATTGTCGGAAGAAAATCCGCTAACGGCCGTTTTTCGGGAACACCTAATTTCTTTTTCATTTCCAAAGTCGTGTATCCGCCAAAAAGGGCATGATCACCTTTACTCCGCAGCCTAGCAAAGCCTTCTCCGTCAACACCCCGCTCATAAACAATGCCAGAAAGCTCTGTTTCAGTATCGGCAAGTTTTTCCCGCGCCCGAAGCCGCTCTACCAAGGCAATGCGTTCTTCCAATAGTTCTTGTTTTCGGGTTTGAATAGCAAAATAACTTTGGGCAAAAGCAATTTGTTCTTTTCGAGAATCTCCGTTTTGGGCAATAAGATAACAGGCATAACGGGTTAACATAACATCATCGATCTTACGTTCGCTTCCGGACCCTAGCTTGACCATTTTGTTGACGTCAACAAAATGGTCTGAAATATTCTGCCTCGAATTCAAGCAAGCAGTTCTTGCTTTCTCGATGACCAAGACAAAATTGCGCCATTCCATATAATCCAAAAGCTTCTGCAAATCCCGGGCCAACCAATATTCAACTCCATTTTGAGTGTATGCTGATTCTTCAAATGTTTTGTTAAGCTGAATAATTATTTCTTTTTCCATAATCTGACTTTCATTTCTTCTTTAATACATTAATCTCAATCTGCTTCTCGGATAAGACATTGTCGCTTCTATCCTCAACGACAATCTTGATGACATGCGCGCCTTCATTCTGCCCTTTGAAATTCCTGGTAAAGGAATAAGGCAGCTTAACGCCTTTAAAAACTTCTAGCAATTGCCCGTCCAAGAAAAAAACAACTGTGTACTGATTATCATTTTTAAACTCGAGGCCTTCGAAATCGACCTTAATGTTGTAAACATTTGTTGTATCGGTGCCCCGGTTGTCCTTGGGAAGGTTGATTTTCTCGAGCTTAATCGGAAAAGGAGAAATGATATTTGATTCTTTGACTCCCTCCTGCGCAAAACTAACGGTAGCTAATAAAACGATAGAGAAGAAAAAGCAAAGAAATACCCCCGTCATTCTGACCCCGCCCAAGCGGGGGAAGAATCTCTTAAAGATAGATCCTTCGCTACGCTCAGGATAACGTAAAGGAATAGGCCTGCCAAAATTACAAAACATTCTAAACGTTACACTCTTTAAATCTTCCATTTTCTATTTTCCAATCCCTTTTATTCTGTTATTCCATCCCCCACGCCGGGTCGATTGACTCATCGCCGCCGGTTAACTGCTTTGGGTTTTTACCGTTTTTGTCCATTACCCAGATCTGCTGATTACCCGAACGGTTGGACACAAAAACTATCATCTCCCCCGAGGGAGAGAAGGTCGCGTTGCTATCCAGAGATTTATTCTTAGTTAGGCGTTTTTCCCGGCGGGAATTTATAACGAGAGAATAGATCTCATAATTTCCGTCGCGGTTCGAACTAAAAAGAAGCTGTTTTCCATCCGGCGAGAAATTAGGAAGAGTATTCAACCCCTTCGCACCGGTCAAGGCAATGTCCTTTCCTGTATCAATATCCCGAAGGTGGATATTATGGTATTTGGTATCATTATCCGATAGGACATAGGCCATTTTCACCCCATCAGGAGAAAGCGCGGGCTGGTATTTTAATTTCCGGTCGCGGGTTAACATTTTAGTGCTCGACCCTTGCAGATCCGAGATCCAGATATCGCTTAAGTCCATAACCTGCGGCTCAAAGCGCGCGAAAACCAGCTTGCCGGTTTTTTCGTTGTAAGAGGGGTTGTTGATATACCCGAATTTACCCAAGATCTGCTCTTCGGATTCCCCGTCTTTATTCACCAGATAAATGGTTCCGTTATTGGTGCGAAAACAGATCCTCTTTTCCTTTCCTATCCAGGAAGGATTGCGCTTATCCTTTGGGGAAGTTGTAATTTGCCTTTGGCCGCTTCCATCACTTTGCATTACCCATATCTGCCAGAAGCCATCGGTCAGGTGGGAATAGGCGATAAGCCCTTGAGCAAAAGAAAGATTTGGTATCAACGCAAAACAAATTATTAAAAAGGATTTAATGCTTTTCATCTAAACACCGTCAAATGGCGCACTGCGCCTCGGCCTTCTATTCCGTTAAGGTTGCGTACGGTTATTCTTACCTTATAGTTTCCGGGGGAGGTAACCAATCTTCCTGTTTCGTCAGTTCCGTCCCAAAGAATATTATGCTCTCCTAAGGGGACAAATTCATTGTCGGCTAGGGTTTTTATTGTCTGGCCTGCCAGACCCTCGATCGTGATTGTAACCCGGCTGTCGGCATTCAGATCATAGGCAATGTTCGCGATGTCTCCGTACTCCGGAAATATTGCATAAGGGCTGATAACCAAGTCGCTGACAACCAGGGTGCTTTCAATAATAACCGTATTGTCCGGAAGGAGCGTGGTCCAGCCGTATACCACATAATTGCCGTTTCCGCTGATAGCTCCGGAATCGCTGCGGCCGTCCCATTTATCAATGTTGTCAGTTGTGGCGCGGGGCTTATTGTCAATCAGTGTTCGGGTAGAGGTTGGAGCTCCGTTCACACCAGCTTTAAGGGTAACCCATGCCGGTTCTACGAGGTCGTAAGTAATATCGGCTACTTCGCCGGAGTAAGGGTCAAAGCTGGCCGGAGCAATGGCCCCATTTTGGATATCAACTGTTCCGGTATAATACCAGGGGTTATATTCGCCTTCCCCCCCTTCAGGTGTTTGAGCACTTATTTTGTAAGTATAAACAGCCGCAGGGAGATATTCCCCTGTGTCATTTTTCCCGTCCCATGTTTCCAGATTGTACCCCTGGCTTCTGGACTGGCCGTCAACCAAGGCCTTTACCCTTTGCTTTGTGACATAATCAAATATATCGACACGGACATTACTAGCTATCTCCAGATTATAAGACAGGTTGAAGAGCCCGTTTGTCGGGTCATAAAATTGCGGTGTTGCTTGAACGCCGGTTATGGAAATATAATCCACCGGATCTGCCAAAAAGTTATCGAAATTGACAAAAGGCAACAGGGCATTGTCCGGGCGGTGGTAAATCGAGGCTTCGATAGCGGATGGGTCTTCAGTTCCCCACCAATTGCCCTCTGCGGCGATTAATTTCGAGGAACAGTCGGTCGAGTTGGTTGTTGTGTATAAATTGAAATTATTATTATATAAGTAATTACTGTTTATTACCGCAGCCGGATTATGCTCCGGTCGCAAGTCAACCAATACGCCTATATCATTACGGGTTATACGATTGTTATTAGCCTGTGGCGAGGCATTGCCGTATAAAGTCAGTCCGCGGTAATTGTTCTGAAACTTACAAAATTCAATCGTTGGGTTCTCCGATGTATATACAGCGTTTGTCCCGTACTCGATTATGGCATGGGAAAGAACGCTGGTTGTGTTCAGCACCATCCTGTCCCAGTCGCGGCCACCTTCACTACGGCGGACAGAAGTAAAAGTTATTTTATTGCCGCTTTGCCCGATCGCGCTCAATGAGCCGCTAATGTTAAGGTCATAAAGACCCATAAAAATAACCTCCACACCCGGCTCTATTGTTAAGTTATAACCCGCGGCAACCGTTACATCGCCGAAGATCAAATAAGGGCTTAAAGCTTCTTCCCAAACCTGGTTTTCGCTGATAGTCCCTCCTAGGACCATAATCCCGTGCGGGTTGCCTCCCGGTGCGCCTAAGAATCGGGAAAAATTGACTAAAGGAAGCAATGTGTTATCAATTTTATCATAAATCTTATTAGATATCTGCGTAACATCCACCGTACCCCACCAATTACTCTCCGCGTTCACCCGGTAACCGGAAAGGTC
>JADFZM010000007.1:0-30857 GCA_015232535.1 Candidatus Omnitrophota bacterium | reverse complement strand
AGGGTAACGCCGCTTATTACCCTGATATCGCCGATGACAATATATGGGCTGTTGTTAAGTGTCCATGTAGTATTGGCAATTATCGCACCGTGTACGTATGTCCCTCCGGCATTATAGGGGCTGCCGCCCGGCCCGTCTAAATATCCCGAAATAACTACCGTTGCCAAGAGATGATCGTCATGATAATCACGTATCCCGGCCATCACCGCATTCACATCCACCGTACCCCACCAATTACTCTCCGCGTTCACCCGGTAACCGGAAAGGTCGTATCCATTAGGATTATCGCAATAAATATTGTATGTCGTATTGCCGTATATCGAGTTGTTATTGATCACTGTGTTGCCGGGGAATTCCGCGTAGAGTGCCCTTAACCTTATGCCGTATTGCCCGTTATTGATTATCACGTTATTCCTGATTATCGCCATTGCGTCCTGGCGGGTGTATACCCCGGACTCAGTATTGTTCTGTATAGTATTGTTCTCGATTACCGGATACGTGTAGCTGCCTTCTCGGTCGGTATATATCCCGTTTATGTTGTTTTCAATTATGCTGTTTGCGACCCGCGCTGAATTCGACGCGATATATACCCCGCTTCCCCCATGCCTTATCTCCGTGTAATCTATAACACTGCTGCTGCTCCTTATTACTATCGAGCCCCAGTCATACGCCACCGGAGACGCCTTATTCGAGATAAACTTGATTCGGGATTCTGTTGTTCCAACCGCACGTAACACCCCATAAGTGTCTAGATTGTAGAGCCCGTCAAACTTTACCTCCACCCCGGGCTCGATGGTGAGGGTAACGCCGGAGTTGACGGTAACATTGCCGGTTACAATATACGGGCTGTTAGAGAGAGTCCATGTGGTATTGGTTGAGATAGTCCCAGAGACATAAGTCTCGGCGAAAGTTAAAGCCGGGCCAAGAAAGATTAAGCCGATTAATATTAATAATCTTAGAAAATTCTTATACATATTTCCTTAATTCCCGTAGGGAAAACTAACGATAACGAAACTTAGCTGAAAGTATAACACGGGTAAAAAGGGCAAGCAAAATATATTTTATCCGCCCATCTCAGCCTTAGGCCGCACTATTTTTCGCCGAGGACGGGCCTTTTGCAAAATAACAAATTACGTCATCCCTACGGGGAAAAAAGCATTTAGCAACAGCCCCTATTCGGATCTTTTTATAATGCTTAAGCGATACCATGAAAATCGAACATGTCAAATTGTAATTTCATGGTATAGATTGACAGCGAAAGCGGGCCATATTCCTGTTTTCCTCCGGTATTCCTTATTTGCCGTAAAACTCGTCAAAGACCTTAAAGCTTTCTTCGATGGCCCGTATACTTTTAGATTGAACAGTGCCTGCTTTTAAAAGGACGATAACAAATATATTTGTATTCGCAAGGTTTGCGTAATGGTTAAGAAATTAAGAAGTATATTTCTCAGTCAGCAGAGGGATAAAGCTTTTCGCCGAAGCAATTAGCGCAGATTCTTTTTCATCGAATAAAAAAGGCCGTAAATTTTCGGCATGCCTCTCTAATTCAGCCTTAGAAAATTGCGAGATCCTTTCCTTAATAACGTCTAATGGCTTTTGCCCCAGGCCATAAAGCTTTAACAGATTATTATCTATCGGGTATTTTCCGGATAACATGAAAATAATATCATAAATATGACGGGCACGGTTCTTCTTTAAAAGCGCATCAATCTTATCAGCAAATAGAATACTTATAACCGTGCATAGGCATGGGAAAAAGCAGCCCATACCCGAGATGGCCTGGGATTCGGATCTAACCTTCCACTTAGGCTTGTTCACTTCCGCTTTAATCACGATACCGGACACTTTTGAATATTGGGATATAATCCCGTATTTACTTTCGATCTCCGGGAAGGCTAATGCGCAGACCAGCATATTGTCCCAATGAGAAAACTTAACCGTTGACTTAATTCCTACCCGGCTTAACTCCAGGCTCACTGACTTCATCAACAGCTCAAATTGCTTTTGAGATATTAAATTGGAATAAAAATCCAAGTCTTCCGAAAACCGCTTTAAGCCGTGGACCAGCCTTAAATATGTCCCGCCGGTAAAAAATAAGGTTCTCCCCGGCCTGGATTTATAAATTTCATTTAAGATCAGAATCTGCAGGTATTCCCTCAATACCCCGCGCATTTTATTCGCCGGCATCCCCCTTAATTTTGCTTGTTCCAATAAAGATTCAAATGTCAGCATAGAACTCCTTTAATGTTAAATTAAATTGCTTAGCATATTTATTTAATTTTGGTCTTTTAAGTTTAGCCAACATATTTCTATCCATTCTCGCCTCATCGATATCATATGATTTATCATCAAATTTCTTGAAATAAAAATAGTCGATCAGGGCTTTCTCCGGCTCGGCAATCAAATATTCAAAAGAATTTTGTTTTTGGACATAATAACCGCAAAAAGCTTCTTTTTTTACCGTACGGTAAGTAAATAATCCGTGTCGGTTTTTAAAAGAACGTGTCGGTTTACTGGTGATTGAAGTTACTGACATCGCCACCTCCGGGATAATACTGTAGTTCGACAAAGCTGTCTCTAAAGAGACATACGATGGTGCATATAACCGCTTAGCCGTATAAAAGTCGGGAATGAAAAGTTCTCTCGGGTAAGAAAGCTCATAAAGCCCTTTTTTGAGGTTATAGATCATACCCTGCTTCCTAAAACGATACAGGGATTTCTTTAAGGAGCCGGGATCCTCATGCGGGAACAGGCATTCGGCTTCCTCAAAAGAGAAAATATAAAATTTGCCCGCATCCAGTTTCCGGTATAGCTCATCGAATTTCATTTCATATAGTCCATTATTATGGTTACTATCTGAAATTAGTATAAACCAAGAAAAGAGGGTTGTCAATTGAATGCCGGGGATTATTTTGGCGGTATTTTTGAGGGCTTATTCCGTTTGCTTATAAAAATCGTCAAAAACCTTAAAGCTTTTTTCGAAGGCCCGGTAATTGTCTTTTTCTGTTTTGATGATATCCGCGATTTTTTCTTTTAAAGCGCTTTGCTCCGCCTCCCTCTTTTTGCCGGCTATTATATCAAATCCAACTCTTCTTTGTGTCCGCCTTTTTGGGAGAAAAACATGCGGCTGTTGGCGGGGAAAAAAACAGAAAACCGGCACATCTACTCAATAATAAAATTTACAGTTTGCAAGTTATAACTTCAATCTGTAAACAGCTGTTTGTATTGACCATCTTTAATATGCCGGCGATTTTATGGCAAAAGCTTTTTTATTTGCTTGTTCGGGCAATCTTTTATAAAACTCATCAAAAACTTTAAAGCTTTCTTCGAAGGCCCGGTAATTATCGTTTTCTGTTTTGACAATACCCGCGATTTTTTCTTTTAAAGCGCTTTGCTCCGCCGAGGGAGATGCCGCCCAATAATTTATTTCAAGCGCGCGCACAATCTCACCCAGCTCAAGCAGCCTTTTATCGGCAATTTTATATTCGGCAAGGAGCGATTCAAAAGTCGACATGTTTCCCGTGCGCCGGAACTTAGCATCGGGAGTATCAAATGGAGTGCCTTCGGTTATTATGGCGCCTTTTGGGAAGAATTTAAATTCGGCGCCTTTGTCGATAAATCTTTTTATAAGCCAGGCGGAAGCGCAGGTATCGAGCTCCAGCACATCCCAGGTGGAATACAAATGCCCGTTTGCGGCAAAAGCCAAGGAACAAAACGAAACGAGCAATAATGCCGTCAATATTATCTTAGCCATAGTTTTCTTCTCCCTCTTTTCGCGGTAGGCCCAATATCCTTAATCCTCCCCGTAAGGGCAAGGTTTTTATATCTTAAAGTCATTGTTGCGGTCAAATAGCTTCTTTATTATTATCACCGGAAAGATCGTCGCTAAAACCAAAATGACGCAAAGCGCGGAGGTCATCTGATTTACGCCGTAATGCATGATATTATATATCTTGTTCGATAAAAGCTCCGTTCCCGGCGGCACAACCAGCAAGACTGCGGCGCACTCCCCCATCGAAAAGATAAAGCAAACGGCAAAGCTTACAAAAAGCCCCGGCTTAATATACGGGAAATAAACATATATAATCGTTTTCAGGAAACCCATGCCCTCCAGCTTTGCATTCTCCTCCAGGTCTTTATTGACTTGTTTCAAGCTGCCCATTACGGCATGGATAGCAAAGGGCAGATAGAGCGCGCAAAAGGCAAAAATTACCATTATATATCCTGAATAAATAAAGCCGGTCAATGAGTTGTTCCAGAACTTTATAAGGCTGATTCCTAAGAAAGTGGGCGGCAAGGCCAAAGGCAAGATGGAAATAACATCCAGGGCCTTGCGGAATCGGAAGTCGGATTTCTCGAGCGCGTAGGAGATGAATACCGCGAGCACCGTAGAGCAAAAAGCGGAGATTAAAGACAAACTTAAGCTGGTAAAGATCGGTTTTAGTGAAGTCTTTAAAGCGATTCCGTATGACCGCAAGGGGCCGGCAGAAATTATCAAATTAATGAGCGGTAAAATGCCGCTAACGAAAATTATCAAAGAAACATAAAGAGATGCCGCTGCCCTTCCCCTCTTAAGGCTGATTAAATTGGTTGAGCCGGTATCATCTTCAATTGAGCCATAACTCTTGCCTTTAAGCAGGTAAACCGCAACCAGGACGGACAATAAAGAAACAACTAATAAAGGCAAGGTTTTTAACGCTGCCATCCGCTCGTCGTAGAACGCGGAAAACTGTATAAATATTTCCACCGGATAAGTATTGACCCTTAGAAGCGACGGAACGGCGTAATTGGCCAAGCTAAAGATGAAAACAAACAAAAAGCCGGACAGGATAAAAGGCAGTATCATAGGCAGGGTCACTCTGAAAAAAACCTCCTTCTTCCCGACTATAAGCTCGGCCTCCTCCTCGAATTTTCTTTCCACGTTCGAAAGAGCGGATGAAACAAGAAGCGTAATAAAAGGGAAATAGGCCAGCCCAAGTACAAAAGCCGCCCCTTCTTTTGAATAAATGGATAAAACCGGCTCGTTTAAAGAGAAGATGCGCATTAAAAAAGCGTTTAATTTCCCGCTCGGCGAGAAAACATTTACCCAGGCGATGGCCGATATATAGGGCGGAATAACAAGCGGCAGGAAATAAATGCTTTGGAGAAATTCCTTAAAATACATGTCGGTACGTTTTAAGAAAAATCCCAAAGGCACGCCTAAGAAAAGGGAAAAGATTGCCGCGCCCAGTGCGATTTCTACGCTGGTTTTTAAGAGGACGTTCGCCCGGGGGTTTAAAATGGCTTCTTTTATGCCGAGGGTAAAATCAGGTGATTTGTCAAGGGCGTCCATTATAAAGAACGCAGGCGGAAGAAAAGTTAAAACGAAAAATATCAAAACTGACGAAACAAGCAGGCATTTCTTCATCGGATGAAGATTTCTTTCAGGACGGATGACGCCCTTTCGATCTTGAGGGCTATCTCTTCAAAGCTCACGCCCATAGTTTTTATTTCGGAATAAGTTGGGGTTGTTAAAGGACGCTTTACCCCGTCCCGCAACGGGATTTGCCTTCCGTCCATAAAAGCGAGTTTTCCCTCCACCTCCTCGCTTAGGAGATAATCTATAAGCTTCCGTCCATTATCGGGGTGGGGTGCGTTTTTTATCAAGCAAACGGTGTTAGGGATAAAAAGCGTGCCGATCTCTCCCGCTTCTTGGTCGGGGTAAATTATCCCGGTTGGCTTCCCGCTATTGATTGAGACTTCCGCGTCATCGCTGTCGGTGAAAGCCAAGGGGATCTCCCCCGCCTCTACCCGGTCTTTGGCGGTTGAATTACCGTCTACTATCAAACAACCGTTCGCTTTAAGCTGGCCGAAGAAAACCAACGCCTGTTCATATCCTAGTTCCGCGAAGATAGCCGCGGCATGGGTTGATGTTGTGCCGAAAAGCGGATAAGCCATGGCGAATTTGCCATTCCATTTCTGATCCGTCAGCTCAAAAATTGATTTTGGCAAATCCGTTTCCTTAAGCAAGTTTTTATTGTAAATGAGGACGCGCGACCTTGCGGCGAACCCTGCCCAAAACCCTTCTTTATCCTTGAATTTAGAGGGTATACCGGAAGCGCTGGGAGAAAAATAAGGCTGAAGCACACCTTTATTCTTTAAAAGAATAGTCCGGGCAACCTCGGAATTCCAAAAAACATCAGCCTGCGGGCGGCTTGTCTCGGCGAGAAGGCGGTTTACAAGCCCGGTTGTTTTAGTCGCTTCGACATCATAAACCGTTTTAACTTTTATGCCTGTTTGGAGTTCAAAATCCTTAAGGATGGGTTCGGAATAAACCTGGTCGAGCGACGTATATACCACAACTTGGTTTTTTGGGCCGGAACAACCGCAAATCAAAATAAGCGCCGACAAAATAAAAGGATGAATTTCTCTAAATTTAAACATCGCCTTTCTCCTTTCAAAATAAGGGGCAAGCGGCTTAATTACTTTTCTTAACATTATACTTTCCCTTCCCTAACTTTGAAGCCGTTTCATAATCTTTTTCCGCCTTTTTGGATTGCCCCTTTAGCTCATAGGCATTGCCGCGGCTGATGTAGGCTTGAGGGTAAAAGGGGTCGAGCTTGATCGCGGCGTCGAAATCTTTGATAGCTTCGTCGTAGCGCCCTTCTTTCCCGGATAAATTCCCGCGGTTGATATAGGCTTCCGTATAATAAGGCCTCAAATAAATAGCCTTATTGAAATCCTCGCGGGCAAGCTCATAGCGGCGCAACTCGCTTAAAAGGATACCGCGGTTCAAATAAGCGGGCGGATAATTATAAGAGAAATTTATCACTTTCGAATATAATTCCAAGGCCTGATTATAATATCCCTCCCTGAAATATAAATTGCCCAGATTCATAAAGCTTTCTTCATATAAGGGAGCAAGCTGCATGGATTTTTGGTAATTTTCTACCGCCAATTCCCTTTGGCCCTGTTGGGAATAAATAACGCCGAGGGCATTATAAACCTTGTAATCCTTAGGGTTCAATTTAAGGGCTTTATCAAAGTTTTCGACGGCCGGATTATAATCTTTTTGCCTAAGATAGGCATCGCCGAGCCCCGAATAAGCCCGGGCTTTGTTCGGCGATTTCCTTGCGACATCTCTCCACATTGTTAATTCATCCTGCCAGATTCTATTTCGCTGGAAAGTTAAAAAAGCAAGGGTTAAAACCATCAGGCTAAATATAATATTAAACATCTTCTTCTCTCCGATATTCACCCGTAAAATTTCAAAGAGCGCAAGAATAATTCCGAAAGACGGCAAATACAAACGGTGCTCAAAAATAACGTGCCTGATTGGGAAAATACTTGATTCTACGCTTAAAGCCACAAAAAACCACATCATCCCGAAATAAATTACCGCGTTTTTCCGCAACCGGCTTATCCCGTAAATTAAAAGCCCGATAACCGCCAATATGCTAATTAAAGTGCCCTTCGAAAAAATATCCCTCGATAAGGCAAAATCATAATCAAGGTTTTGATTAACGGGGAATATTATCAAAGAAATATAACGCATGATAACCCTAAATTGCGTCAGAAAATAATTCGCGAATGTGACAGTATCTCCGTCGTGAGAAGCCGAAGGGATCTCTACGCCAAATACGCTTTTGAAATCCAGGGAATAACAAAGCGGGATTACTAAAACCGAAGTTATTAATGCGGCCCAGAATATCTTATTCCTTAAAAATGTTTTTTTCCCGAGATAACGGGTATATAAGTTTTCAAATATTAAGATAACAAACGGAAGAGTAAAAACAGTTTCTTTGGAAAGCATACCGGCTATAGCCGATAAAATTGAAACTATAAAAAACACACCGCTAAAAGTCCTCTCTTCCCCAATTCTTGCTTTGATATAAGAGATAATCGATAAAAAATAAAACAAAGCGGCCAATGAGGCCATACGCTGGCTGATATATGTCACTGCTTGAGTTTGAAGAGGATGGACAAGGAATAAAATAGAAACAAAAATCCCCGCGGATGCAACGCTTCGGCTGTGCTTATTAGTTTTAGAACTAAACAACTGATACAACAAGTTCGTCAGCCAAAACACAAGAAATGAATTTATAAGATGAAGAATAAAGTTAAACAAATGGTACCCAAAAACATCAAGCCTGTTAAAACGGTAATTCAGGGCAAAGGAATAAAGCGATAAGAATCGCGTCGGCTCCTTTAATATCCTCCAGACCTTATCGGGAGAATTGAAATAATGTATCGAGGGGTTATTGACTACATAAAGCGAGTCGTCAAATTGAAATGAGCATCCGAAAGAATTCGAATAAGCGGCCAAGGCCAGCAAAGCCAGAAGAAAAAAAGGGGAAACTGATGCTAAGAAATCTCTTTTTGCGGTCATTTGCTAAAGCACAAATACAAAACAGCCAAGATAACAAAAATAATTAAGGTCATTCCCATGATCTTCGTGTTCCTTATCTCTTTTTCCATGGAAACCGGCTCTATCCTCCAGTTTATGAGCTCATAAAATCTTTGCTGAAAACGGATGACCGCTAAAGGCCGCGAATAAACAAGCCCTCCGAGGATAAGCGATAGCATGCTTAAAAAAGGGAACGATATATTAATTATAAAATCCACTGTCGGTAACCCTATCCTTTTCCCTTTGCATTTTATTATTTATATCTTCCTGCCGGGTTTGCTGCTTAAGCCGCTCTTCCCGGCGGTCCCTAACCCTTTTTAAATTCTGCTGTAATATCTGCTCGTTGGGGTCGCTCGAAGGCGGGGTATTTTCGATTGCGCTTTCTGTCGATTCCAAGAGGGATTCCCTCTTATCTTTTAAGTCAACCCAAGCCCTTTTGCTTTGCTCGGAAGGGGATTGGGGCATTCTTTGCTCAAGAGTTGTATCCTCTAGCAAAAGGTCGAGGTCCACGCCTTTTTTCTCGGCTATTTTAGAGGCCAAAGATTGCCTTTCTTTGTTGCCAAGAGTAATCATGGACGATATCTGCGTTTGCGCTTCAATAAAGCGTTTAAGGCTGTCTTTGGCTTTCAGGCTGTTTTCCTCAAAACTGCCGCTAAATGCGGAAAACTTACCGGGGGAATTAAGTTTTAACCTATTGACTGCCTCCCGCATTTTCTTTTGCGAAGACATGTAAACATCCAGAAACCTTTTATTGTTCAATTCCAAATTAGCCAGCATAACCGTTTCTTCCTTAACCATCTCCTTGAAAAAAGCTAAATAATCGGTTATGTCCTTCTCGGTAACCCCGGCAAACCCCTCAACCATCTTTTTGAATTCCCCGTCGAGGCGTAATTCGATATCTTCGACGGACTTGCCAGTCGCCTCGGCATTATTTAGCATAAGGCGGCTTTCGTATTCCCTTTGGGTCAATAATTCAAGAAGATTGTTAATATCCTTCTTCGAAGCGAATACGGAATCAAGGCCGACTTTTTTCCAACCCTTATAGATCTCCTCCAGATATTCGTTAAGGCACTCTTTGATATCCGGACAACCATCCACCTTCCCTTTTTCTCCGGCAATAATCATCTCCCGCAAATCCTTAAGGATATCGGTAAAACCTATTAATCCTTCCTTTGGATTATCAATAACTTCATGGAATATGCCCTGCAGTTTTACCTCAAACTCTTCATAGCTTTTCTCCCTCGAGGCTATATCGGGAAGGGAAAAAGCGCTTAGCATATCTTTGCCGAGCTCTTCGAATCGGCTTTTTGCCTTAAGAACATTCTTTTCCTCCTGATGGAGAACGTCGATATGTTGCTTTGCATCATTTTTTCCCTGATCGCAAAGAGACAAGAGTTCTTTGACCGCATTTGCCCTTTGGATTGTCAGCTCATGCCTGTTTTGCAAAAGGGCCTGGTGTTTTTCTGATAAAGTCAGCAATTCCTGTCGCAGGGAGAAATTGAAATAATCCTTTTCCTTTTTTCCTTTTAGCAAAAAACCCAGTTTCTCTTTGGCCAAGCCGGTAAAATCCGCGAATTTGCCAAAATTGCTGACGCTAAACGATTCCTGAGAATAATTGACATAAAGTATAACCGCGGCCGCCAAGAAAACAATAAGCAGCAAGAAAAACAATTTTTCCGTCATTTCCTATCCTTTTTTATTAAATAAAGTTTATCCCGGACAAATATAGTATACTTCGGTTTGCCGGATAAATAAAAGCCATTTTCAATTACCGTTTGACCCACAAAAAAACCTTGTCCCTGGGAGAAAGGTTAAAAGGCACCTTAAGCCCGATCGCCTCTCCTTTTTGCGCCCGATCAATAAAACGCTTCTTAATTTGCATTTCTTTAACAACTAATGATTCGGCGGGAGTGCCCTTCCCGATAAAAAGCAGCTCATCCCCGACGGACAATCCGCCGGTTTTAAGCTTAATCTCCGCTACTTTTATTTTCTTGAAAAAACGGGTGACTTCTCCTAAGAATATTTTCTGGTGTGTGTGGCCTAATTTTAGGCTATTTGCGCCCTGCGGCGGGCCGAAATAAAAACCGGAAGAAAACCCCCTGTTATATACCGAAGCCAAACGTTCTTTCAAGGCCGTTTTTTTCTTTTCATCGAGTTCCCTTTGAAAGTGAGAATCAATGGCCTCGCGGTAAACGGAAGTTACGACCTTCGCGTATTCCGCCGAGCGCATCCGCCCCTCGATCTTGAACGAATCTATCCCCAGCCCGATAAGATCGTCTATAAAATCAACCGCGCACAGATCCTTAGGGGAAAGCACATAATTCTCGCCAAGCAAGAATTCCATCTCGCCTTCTTTGTCGGTAACCGTGTATTCCCTGCGGCAAGGCTGTACGCACTCTCCTTTGTTCGCGGATTTTCCGTGGGAATAAAGCGAAAGAAAACAGCGCCCGGAGATGCTCACGCACATCGCCCCGTGTATAAAAGTTTCGATCTCGCAATCCAGGCCTTTTTCCCTAACGCCTTTTGTAATGCGGCGCAAATCGCTCAAGGTGCATTCCCGTGCCAGAATTACGCGTTTCGCGCCTAATTTATGGAATTCCTCAAGGGCTTTTATATTGGATACGCTGGCCTGGGTGGAAAGATGAATCGGGATGCCCATTTCCTTAGCGAGAGAAAATGCCGCCATATCCCATAAAATAACTGCATCGATAGCGGAGGCTTTGGCGGCCTTTAATATCTTTTCGGCTTTTTGTATCTCATGGTCTAAGATAATAGAATTAATGGAAAGATACCCGCGCTTATTTTTTGACCGAAGGTATTCGGTGATCTTATTTAATTCCGATACGTCAAAATTATCGGCATTGGCGCGCATATTAAGGGCCTTAACGCCGAAATATACGCTATCAGCCCCGCTTTCGACGGCGGCTTTAAGGGAAGGCCAATCTCCTGCAGGAGAAAGCAATTCGGGAATTTTAGCTTCTTTAATACTGTTTCCCTCCATATATAAATAGCCCACCCTAATAATTACGGGAATAAACCCAATTATTGATAAAAACCCAAAGCGCGACAATTAGGCGACCATAGAATATTTTAAATTTACAATAGCAGCTTTAGGGGAAACATGATTTTCCCTATAATACAAAATTCATAAGAAAACCGTGTATGCCGATTCATCTAAATACTCGAAACGGGAACCGGCGGACAAAGCAGAGTTCCGAACATCTCAGAACGCAGCTGCCCTTTGGGCGGATTTTGACCGAACCAACCGGTGCGGGTCTAATACAAAATCCGGGATAAAACTTAGAAAATAAAGGATCAATTATTTTCTCTATAAGGGTTATAACCCAGCTTTGAACAATAGTTTGGATTTTCGATAAGAGGCTCGCATAATATCTCGCCTGTAAGCCTGATATAAAGGCGGTATTCTTCGTTGTTCCGCTCTAAATATCCTACTATCTTCTGGAATAACGTAGATCTTATCGTTACTTCCCCTAAATTCCCATCCTCTATCATTAAATAAGCGTCTTTAAAATGCTTAAGCCTATTAATATCATCAGAAATATCTAAAAGCGCTAGGTCACCGGAACCGACATTTTTCGTGAAGTGCCCGGTGTCTATCTTATACCGAAGCTCGGCCCCCAATAATTCTTTCAAATAACGGTCGGCTTCCTGGGCACGGAACCTTTCTACCGCGATCGGCCATCGGGGTATAGCCAGGCCGACGATTGCACCGAGGATAATTACAACCACCATTACTTCAATCAAAGTAAAACCAATCCTTTTATTTTTTCCCATTTCATCTTCTCCTTGATGTATTATCAAACAATTAGCTTCTTATTATATATAAAAAAGGCAAAAAAATCCCAATAATTATTGCTTTAGATTACTTAAGGATTAAAATAATAACCATAAGCCATTACGGATCAGGTACTTTGAAAACTTTTTATAATTCAGCCTTGGCTTGTAATTTATTTTTATTCGTCACAATGGAATTCGGCTTCCGACGAAAGATTGAGTAGATTAACTCGTTAAGATCCTAAGCACATTGGCCTTGAGTCATAATGCGAAAGCCAAAATTTGACGCTAATCTGCCAAAAGGTATTTATCTGCTTAAGTCTATTCCGTTAGGCTCAGCATGATACGGCATCATTAGAGCATACTTTAGTAGCCTTATAGGCACGGTTTTTTGCTTAAAAAAAAGGAGACAACAATGGGTTTCAACGACATGATGGGAAAAATAAGGCATTTGGATAATTTAACGGCAAAATGGCTGATGCGCCATTTTTATTTTACTTTTTTTCAGGTGGTTCTTGTTTCGGTCTTTGTTTTCTGGTTCATTAATACAATTAACATACTCGACTTATCATATCAAACTTCGAACGGGCCAACCATTGAACGTATCGGAGTGGCCCAAACTATCAACACGAACTTGATAGTTTTCCTTCTCCTTTTGAATTCATTCTGGATACTTTATATCTTCAACATCTGCCGCCGAGGGAATAATATACTAAAGGATATCGCCTACAATATCAGCAAAATGCGCCACCGAGAAAAAGATCCTGCGCAAAAGAATAACCAACCCGGCCCTGTTAAAAATACTCGAAATACAGGTCCTTAACCTTGTTCACCGCTTGAAGAAAAATATTTGGCCTAGAGGAGGAAGAAATATTAGCAGGGGCGGTGCTTCTTGAAATGGGGCCGAAAGCCAGGCCGATCGATGCCGAATATAACGGGCCCCTATATGGATTTTTATATGTTACTCCTAAGGCTTTGCCTAATCTTACCTGAAGCTTTGTTTCTGCCCCGATCTTTTCGATCAAACCCGGCAATAATGATCCGCCTCCGATAAAAACAATACCATTCGCTATCTCTGATAATATGCCGCTTTCTAAAATGAATTCTTTAATCCCGGATACAAGGGCAATTATCTCGCCCTCGATCGAGCGGTAAATCAACTCCCGCTTGATCGGGAAATAATTATTCTCCCTTTTGATCAATATTTCCTCTTCATTATATTTTTCCGAACTGGACGCGATCGCATAAGTTTTCTTTATTTCTTCGGCCAATTCGAGGTTAAGGGCGAGTTTTTCCGCTATATCTTCGGTAAAGGCGTTTCCACCTTTATCGATCTTATGAAGATGTTTCAAAACCCCGTCTTTATAAAACATGACGGTGGTTATTTTCGAGCCGATATCGATTAAGAGGCAACCCGCCTTTTTATCCTCGGCGCTTAAAACCGCCTCGCCCGCGGCAAAGGAATTAAAGTATATTTTCCCCACCTCATATCCGGCCTGATTGACCGCCCGGCTTATGTTCCTTAAAAAATTTACTTTGGCCACAACCAGCAGGCAGGAAACGCCCAATTTCTTAGCGTGAAGCCCGATTGGATTCACCGCTATATTATCGTCGTTGATCAGATAATATTCAGGAAGGGTATGCAAAACCTCCTCCTCTAATTTCACCCCTATCAGGTGGGCGTTTTCATTCACATCCTGCACATCTCTGGAGGAAATTATCTTTCCCTGCTTGTCTAAAAGAGGCATTACGCTCGTTGCCTTCCTCACCTGTATATGCTCACAACCTATGCCGAGGTTGATCAATTTAAACCTGGTTTTGCTTTTTTTCGACAGATCATCAAGCACGCTGTGGACGCAATCCGAGAATTCGCTTAAATCACTAACCGAAGAATCGCGTATGCCGAAAGTCTTATGGTCGGAGAAACCAAGGACCTCTTTTTGATTAGAAGGCTCGATTTTTATAAGCGCCGCCTTGATGGCCTTTGTGCCGATATCAAGGCCGCAGAACACTTTCTCTTTAAAGAGATCTTTTAGCATTATTTCTTCCCTATTATCGGTTCTTTGAACCGCAGATCTATATACTTTATTTTCTCAAAATCAAGCTCTCGCTGGGATAAAAGGAATCCCAGTACCCGCATCTTGCCTTTTATGTCATCTTCTTCCGCTATTACTTTAAGCTTGTTAGTCAAAGTTAAAACAATATTAGAGAGGTTTGAGGCATCCATTTCCTCTACCCGGAAATTCGCGTTAGGCCGGGCCTTATTGAACTCATCTAAAATAATAAAAGCTACCCGCAAGTCCCTCCCCCCGACTGGGAAACCCGGCCGGACATTCTTATCCGAATTCTTAAGGCCGCTGATCAAAGAAAGAGATGCCTCCCTTTTATTGGCCGCCGAAAGTAAAACACCGTCCTCATCAAGGGTCAAAAGCTTGCCCCAAAAAGAGATCTGGGCAAAAGGATACCTCTTTTTGGCGTTTAACAGAATCTCGTCGGGAAAACGGCGGAATACTTTTAGATCGGAGACCTGGGGATATTTCTGGCTTATCTTTCGCTGAACTTTCTTAAGGTCTATCTCAAAAATACTTTCGCCTTTAAGGAAATCTACATCCCGTAAACTGATGAATTGCAAAGAAGGGTCGATCACAACAGCCTTAACCTTAAAATAATTGCTGTTAACCAACCAAGAATTAGCCGCCCGATACGAGCCGTAAAGAAGCCCTGCAAGAACGATAAGTATGATTATCCCCTTAGTTACCGAGGGAGATATTTTGATTGTAGGTCTTTTTTTTGCCATATGCCATTTTTATCAACGCAGAACACAACTGGTCAAAATTAATGTTTAAAGCCTGTGCCGCCTTAGGAAGCAAGCTTGTCGCCGTAAAGCCGGGGATAGTATTGACCTCAAGAACATAGCCTCTATTGTCTTCGGCTAGAATTATATCCACCCTAGAGATATCAGCGCAACCCAAAGCCCGATGGGCTTCCAAGGCAAGATTCTTAAGCCGCAAGCTTACATCCTCAGGTACTATCGCCGGGACAACATATTCGGTCAACCCTTTTTGATACTTGGCGATAAAATCAAAAAACTCCCGCGAAGGGATTATCTCAACCAAAGGCAGGGCTGTCTCGCCCAATATCCCGACGGTGAGCTCTCTTCCTTTGATAAATTTCTCCACTAATATAAACTGGCTGTATTTAAAAGCCTCCTCAAGCCCCTTTTGGAATTCGGAGTAACTTTTAACGATACTGACCCCGATGCTAGAACCCTCCGCCGCCGGCTTTATAACCAGAGGGAACCCTTTCAACCCGGAAATGATTTCGTCCGGGTCAAATTTATTACTGCTATTTATTACTCGATACGGCGGGACCAAAATATTATTTTTAATAAAAACCGAGTGCGCGGTAATCTTATTTAAAGCAGTGCGGCTGGCCTCTATCCCAGAGCCTGTATATGGTAATCCGATCTCCTCCAATATTGACTGAATCTTCCCGTCCTCTCCGAGCGTTCCGTGCAAGGCAATAAAGCCCAAGTCAATCCCCGATTCAATGAGCTGTTTCCTTATCTCTTCGCTGTTTGAGGATGTGATATCGACCGCAACCACATTAAATCCCTGGATTTTTAAGGAATTATACACGGCTGTGCCGGATTTTAATGATATATCCCTTTCCGAGGAATACCCTCCCATTAAAACCCCGATAATTCCGCAGGCTTGAAAATTAATTGTCATACTTATTTTCTTCCTTGAGTTCTAATCAGCAGAACTTTTTAAAACTTTAACCAGATCATCGGATACTTTAGTTATATCTCCTGCTCCTAAAGTTAATACAATATCCCCGTCCTTCGCAAAATCAAGCAAAAAGCCGATTATTTTCTCTTTTGGAAGATAAACAGCCTCTTTGCCGTTTTTTTTAATTCTATCACACAAAACAGAAGCGTTAATATTTTCTAGAGGTTTTTCGCTGGCGGCATAAATATCGGTGATTATTAAATGGTCGGTGTCGTTGAAACAAACGGAAAATTCATCCATCAGATCGGATAATCGGCTAAAGCGGTGCGGCTGAAAAACGGTTATTAATCTTTGTTTTTTCATCCCCTTTAGGGCCTCGAGAGTCGCTTTAATTTCCGTCGGATGATGGCCGTAATCGTCGATGACCGTAACCCCTTTGCCTTTGCCTTTTATATCCAGGCGCCTCTTTACGCCTTTGAACTGCTCCAGGCTTTTTCTAATCGTTTCAAAACCGATTTTGAGCTCTAACCCGACACCGATGACAGCCATGGCGTTAAGGGCATTATGACGGCCGGGTATATTTAAATTTACCTCTCCGAGATTCTTCCCCTCCTTAAAGCAATCAAATCTTATCCCGAATTCCCTCGAAGAGACATTATGCGCTACTATGTCGTTTATTTGAGTCAATCCGTAAGTGATATAACGGCGGTTCCCACGTTTTAAAAGATTTAGTAAATTATTGTCATCCCCGCAAGCCAGGATTACCCCCTCGGGTGAGGTTTTGCCGATAAATTCCTCCCAGGCTTTAAGCAGGTTATCCCAGCTGCCGTAAAAATCCATGTGCTCGCGGTCGATATTGGTAATGACAGAATATTGCGGCGAAAAATAAAGGAAAGAGCCGTCGCTCTCGTCAAGCTCAGCGACAAAATATTCGCTTTTTCCTAAATTTGCATTCGTTTCGGTATTCTTCATTATTCCGCCTATGGCAATAGTCGGCTTAAGGTTAGCTTTGATAAGCAAGTTGGCCAGCATGGATGTGGTGGTCGTTTTGCCGTGAGCGCCGGATACCGTTATCGCTATATGGTCCTGAATCAATTGCGCCAATAACTTTGCCCGGGGCATTACTGGAATACCCAGTTTTTTAGCGGATATGATCTCCGGATTATCATTCTTAATTGCTGATGAATAAACAACAATATCCGCCCCTTCTATATTTTCGCTCTTATGGCCGATAGCCACCTTTGCTCCTTCTTTGACCAGGCCTTCAATCACCTTATTCGAGTGCAGGTCGGAACCGCTCACCATATTATTTTTCTGTAGCAAAAGAACGGCCAAAGCCCCCATACCTATCCCGCCGATCCCGATTAAATGATAATGTTTTTTCATTTGCTTAAATATTCCGTCCAGGCCTTGTTGATGTTATTTAGATTGGAATAACGGGTATAAATAACAGCTAATGCATCGTCAAACGATACGCCTTCGCTCAGCTTGCGGCAAAACTGCATAAAGCGGAATTCCCCCGATTCGCCGATCAGGAAATTAACGATCGAGGCCGCTTCCGCATAAAAAATGTTCAGCTCCTCTTGCTGTGTCGTGTTTTTCAGGGTCATTCCGGAAAGCTCTTCTAAAGGAATAAACTTGCCGTCTTTTAGCAACTGTCGCACGATCTTATTTATCCCCCAACGCTTAGCTTCCTCCTGATACATCGCAATCCCTTCATCAAGCCAAAGCGGGATAGAAGTTTCTTTTCCGATAAACTCCCGGAAAATAATATGCCCCAATTCATGCGGGAGGGTCGAGTCAAAGAAACCGTGCGCCGAGGGAAAAGTCAGGATGATCTTATCCTTTATCAGAGCCGAACCGGCCGCCCATTTTATCGCCGAGGCCTCGTTGTAATAACTTTCGTAATCGTTATAAATATAAATCCTGATGCGGTCTCCCAGTTTCCATTGCTTGTAACGGTTAAACCCGAGGTTTCTAATAATTTCGCTAAAAGATTCTTCCGCTTTCTTCGCGATTTTAAGGACCAGATCATAAGGGGCCAGGTCATAATAAACTATAAAATGCCCGGACCTAGTATACTCTTTCCATTCCTGTGCCAATACAACCGGACAAAGTAGGAACAATATCAAAACAGAAAATAATATGATTTTTTTCATTCGGCTAAAGAGATAATTTCTCGCGCTATGTCCAAAGCAGCTTCGGGACGATAAAAACTTTCAACAGCAGAAAACCTCACCTTCGCTGAGTTACTTTGCTCTAATAGCTTCAATAGCGTGTCTTTTAATATTTCCGGTGTCATCCGATTTTCTTCCAAAACAAAAGCCAGCCCTTTTTCGCTTAACACCATAGCATTTGCCAATTGATGGTTCCCGGCATAAGGATAAGGGATGAAAATCGCCGGTATACGGAAAAATGCGATCTCCGTCACGCTCAGGGCGCCGGAACGAGCGACCGCTAAATCGGCAATTTCAAAGGCTTCACCCATATTATCTACGAACTTAAATAGCGAATATCTTATACCCAACCCTTTATAAAAATCATTCAAATCTTCAAAGCCATTATTTCCGCAAATATGTACCACCTGAAAAGGCCTGTTCCCTTTGAGCAACTCGCAAGCCCGAGTAAAAGCTTTATTAACGCTATTACTTCCTTGGCTGCCCCCGAAAACAAGCATTACCGGAATACCTTCGGCAAGATTATATTTCCTAAGAAGTTCCGCCCTTTTCAACCCCGTCCTATATGCGTGGATGGGGCACCCCGTCAATATTGCGTTCTTCTTAGGCACATACTTAAAAGTATCGCTGAAACTCATCGCGATCTTATCGGCCATAAAGGACAATATCCTATTAGCCCGTCCCGGTTTTACATTCTGCTCGTGGATAAGCACTCTTTTTCCCAAGGCCTTTGCCGCTAAAACAACAGCGAAAGAACCATATCCGCCGAAACCCGCAACAACCTCGGGCTTAATGTTCCGTATCAATCCCAAAGAAATAAAAAACGCCCGAGCGGTGAGAAAACAGGCAATTATCGCCTCTTTTATGTTCCTATAATTCAATCCTTTTAGATCCAAATTAATTAAAGGATATCCTTTTCCTTCGAGATACTCCTTCGATGAAGAAAAAGCTCCGATAAAGACCACAGAGTGTCCCTCCTTGGAAAGGGCTTCCGCTACCCGAACCGCCGGATAAAGATGCCCGCCCGTCCCGCCGCTGGCTATAATTATTTTCATAAATCCTGAACTCGTGAAATGTTTAAAAGAAGCCCGATGGCCATTAGATTAAAAATCAACGCCGATCCGCCGTAACTGATAAAAGGAAGCGGCAAACCTTTGGTCGGCAAAGCCCCGATGTTCACACCGATATTTATAACCGCTTGTAAGCCAAGCATGGCAACTATTCCTAGAGCCAAGTAATAACCAAAGGGATTGTTGGCCCTCTTCGCTATCCTTGCCCCTTGCCAGATCAAAGCGGCGAAAAGAATCACGACCAAAAGCGTCCCCAATAGGCCCATTTCCTCTCCGATGATCGATAAAATAAAATCCGTGTGCGCCGCCGGTAGGTATAAAAGTTTTTGCTTGCTCTGGCCGAGACCTATTCCCCAAAACCCTCCGGAACCCAAGGCGATCTGTGATTGATAAAGCTGGAATCCGATCCCCTTAATATCTTCATTCGGGTTCCAGAAAGCCGTGATCCTAGCCAGGCGGTAAGGAACCCTGAAAACCAGGTAATACAAAGCCGGAACAGCCATTAATCCAAGCGAAACAATATGCCAAATATTGGCCCCGGCAATAAAGATCATGATCAGAGTTATCATCGCTATCAATACGGAGTTCCCCAAATCAGGCTCTTTAACAATCAACAAACATACCAACCCCATGACACAGACAATAGGAATAAACCCTTCCCAAAGAGAAAGGATTTTCTCCTTCTTGCGAGACAGGAAATCAGCAACATAAACAAGCATTGCCAATTTAGCAAACTCCGAGGGCTGAAAACCAAAAGGCCCGAGCTTAAACCAACGTCGAGCACCGAAGGTAGATTTACCGATATGCGGTATCAAAACCAGGATAAGAAGGATAATGATAAAAATAAGCATCGGCTTAGAATACTCCTGCAAGCGTCGGTAATCCATGGCCATTATAAAAAGCATAGCCATTATCCCTATGGAGAGAAAGAGTAAATGCCGAAAAAGAAAATAAGCCGAATCGCCGAGGGTTTGGCGGGCATAGACCCCGCTTGAACTGTATATCATCACAATACCCAGGCTCAGCAAGATAACGACGATCGATGCAATCGAAATCCGTATGCTTCTCATGTATTATTTAAACCCGCCTACGATCTGTTTGAAAAGTTTCCCCCGCTCCTCGAAATTATTGAACATATCCCAGCTTGCGCACATCGGGCTCAACAAGACGCAATCGCCCCTTGAGGCAATATCCTTAGCCATATTTACCGCTTCTTCAAAACTTGCCCCTTCCCTGACCTTGATAGTATCAATAAATGTATTCTTAAGCTGATCTTTAGTCGCGCCGATTACGATCATCTCTTTTACTTTCTTAGCGGCCAGAGGCTTTAAGTGCGAGAAATCAACATGCTTGTCGTACCCGCCGCAGATCATGACGATGGGATTTTTTATCGTTTTCATTGCCCACTCTCCGGCTTCGGCGGTAGTGCATTTCGAATCATTGACATAATCAACCCCATTAATGTTCCTTACCCACTCCAGCCGGTGCTCAACCCCCTTGAACTCGGCAAATACTTCGCGGCATATTTTAGCGTCGATCTTTAAAGCGCGGGCTATAGCAAAAACCGCCAGATGATTCTGATTTTCCGATAATTGATTATCTTCTCCGTCGTTAAAAAATATGGTTTTTGCTTTTAAAGAAAGGCTCAACTCCATTAAGCGGCTATTGGCGTAATTAAGAATAGCGTAATCATTTTCGTCCTGGTTCTCGAAAATCCTGGCCTTGGCTTGGAAATATTCATCCATATCTTTGTGACGGTCAAGATGATTCTGATTAAAATTCAATATAGCGGCGATGTGCGGCTTAAACGGAGCGAAGTTTGCTTTTTTATCCTCCCCGAGCAAGGACTCCATCTGAAAAGAGCTGACCTCGATGACCGCGTAATCCGACTTATTAATTTTATCGATCTGTTCGGAAAAAGGCGCGCCGATATTGCCGCATAGGCAAGACTTATAACCGGCTTTCTCTAAAAGATTATGCGTTAAAGTCGATGTAGTGGTTTTACCGTTACTTCCCGTTATCGCGATTACCGGTTTTTTGCAGAACTGAAAGGCGAACTCGATCTCGCCCAAAACAGTTATATTCTTTCCTTTGGCCCAATCTACGGTTAATGAATTATAAGGGACTCCCGGGCTTAGAACGACCAAATCGCTTTTAGCGATAAATTCTTCCGTATGAGCTCCGAATTGGGCCTCAATTCCCATTTTTCCGTCGAGCCATTCAAAGACATTGGAAGGAAGCTTATCTTTGTCCTTTTGCTCGGAGATCTTAGGCACTCCTCCTTGCGACTGAATAAGCGAGCAAAGAGCGATACCGCTTTTTTGGGCCCCGATTATAGTGACTGTCTTGTTTTTTATGCTTAGCATACTACCTGATCTTAAGAGTGGCTAAAGCGACTAAGGCTAAAATAATCCCGATTATCCAGAAGCGGATTATTATCTTCGATTCGCTCCAGTTGGACATCTGAAAATGATGGTGCAAAGGTGATATTTTAAAGATCCGCTTGCCCCATAGCTTAAAAGAAGCGACCTGCAATATTACCGAAACCGCTTCCATCACAAATACACCCCCGATGATAACAAGCAATAACTCCTTTTTAATAAATATCGCTATGACGCCTAATGTCCCGCCCAAAGAAAGTGACCCCGTATCGCCCATAAAAATATTCGCCGGGTAACAATTGAACCACAGAAACCCTAGGCTCGCGCCGAGCATTGCCGCGCAGAAAACCGTCAGTTCCCCGCCGCCTTTGACAAAAGGCAGGAACAAATATTCGGCGAAATTCGCGTTTCCGGTTATGTAGCATAAAACCGAAAGCGCGATGCTGACTATAAGGACACAACCGATAGCAAGGCCGTCCAGCCCGTCGGTCAGATTCACAGCGTTGGAAGTCCCGATAACGATCAAAGCGGCGAAAGGTATGTAGAACAACCCCAGATCGAGAAAAACATCTTTCAAGAAAGGCACATCAAGCTTGGTCGTGCTGTCGGGGTTAAAATAAACATACGAACCGATAAAACAACCGAGCATAACCTGCCAAACTAATTTTGTTTTCTTCGTTAAACCCCTTTTCCCTATGCCTTTAAGCTTGAAATAATCGTCGAAAAATCCGAGGATTGCCAGCCAGATAGAGGTAAGCAATGTCAGAATTATATACCGATTGCTCAGATCCGCCCACAGGAGAACCGAGATAATAATACTTCCGATAATGAACGTCCCGCCCATCGTCGGAGTCCCCTGTTTAGAATGCGTGAACTTATCTAAATCCGGGCAGTCATGCCGTTTTGCTACCTCCTGCACCTTTATTTTTCTCAAATAGGCGATAACAATCGGTCCGATAAAAACCGACAGTAAAAAAGTCGTTATCGCTGCCCCGGCAGACCGGAAGGTAATATATCGGAAAATGTTCAGTTCCGAGAATTGGTCTTTAAATTGCGAGAGAAAATAAAACATCTATTTGCCGTATCCTTTAAGTGATTCGATAACCCTCTCCATATGCATACCCCGCGAACCTTTCACCAAAATGATATCATTAGGCATAGATAACATCTTTAGGTGTTCGCTTAACTCGATAATATCGTTAAAATGCCTACCTTTTATATTATCCGCCCTAGCCAAAATATCAGTAATTTTCTTCGAATATTTTCCGAAAGAAAAAACAATATCTAAACGCTTTTCTGAGATAAAACGACCCATGTTTTCATGGAGCATTGCCGATTTTACCCCCAATTCAAGCATATCCCCGCAAACTATTATCTTTCGGCCGCGGCAATCGAGCCTTTCAATGGTTTCAATCGCGCTTTTGAAGGAAACAGGATTCGAGTTATAAGTGTCGTCAATTATTTTCATGCCCCTTAAGTTCAACACTTTTTGCCTGCCGTAAACCCCGGAGTACGAATCAAGCTTACGGTAAATATCGCGATACGGGATTTTGAATATTTCACCGAGGCAGATCGCCGGCAAGGCATTATAAACATTGTGTTCGGATATCGACTTTAATCGAAACGAGGAACCTTCAGCCTTGAAACAAACATGCCTACCTTTGAAAAAGACCCCTTCGGCTATGATGCTAGCTTTGCTTTTTAAGGCAAAGGATATCTTTTTAAGCCCATTTTTTTCTTTTTTTATCCCGCATAAAACAGGGTCATCGGCGTTAAAGATCACTCCTCCGCCCTCGGGCATATAATCCAGAAGCTTTTTCTTCTCTTCGTAAACACCCCTTTTTGTCTTTAACATCTCTAAATGCGATTCTCCGATATTAGTAAAAACGCAATGCGTCGGCCTAACGATTTTTGCCAGGTAGGAAATATCACCTTTTCTGTTAGTCCCGACCTCCATAACCGCCAGCTGATGTTTTGAATTAAGTTTAAAAAGCGTGAGCGGCACACCATATTGATTGTTGAAGTTTTTAAGGTTTTTTAACAACTTATACCGAGAGCTTAAAACTGCGGCTATTAGGTCTTTGGTCGTAGTCTTTCCGGCGCTGCCGGTAACGGCGATAACCGGTATTTTAAAACGGTTTCTATGGAACGCGGCTAAATCGCCCAGGGCATTGGTCGTATCTTTAACTAAAATAACCGCTGTCTGCGGCGGGAATAAACCCTGACGGGAAACGACTAAGACACTAGCCCCTTTGGCCTTCGCTTCTTTCAGGAAATTATGGCCGTCATGGTTGGGCCCGATGATAGCAAAAAAGATTTCCCCCTTTTTTAAAGTGCGGGTATCAATTGAAACGCCTCGGGCTCGAATGCCCCTTTTCCCTTGGACAAGTTTTCCGTCGACCGCCGATATGATTTCACTTAGCTTAAACATTCAGCAATTTCCTCAAAACATCTCTCTCGTCGAATTCAATTGTTTTGTCTTTAAAGATTTGATAATTCTCATGCCCTTTACCGGCTAATATAACAACATCATTTTTTCCGGCGAGAGACAACGCTTTTTTTATCGCCTCTTTCCGGTTAACGATTTCGAGGTGATTATCTTTATGAAAACCTTTTAATATCTCGTCAATAATTGTTTGCGGGTCTTCGCTTCTGGGGTTATCGCTTGTGACAATAGAAAAATCGGCCAGCTCGCAGGCGGCCCTTCCCATTAAAGGCCTTTTCGTTTTGTCTCTGTCGCCACCGCAGCCAAAGACCAAGATTATCTTCGAATCGCTCACTTCTCTGACCGCTTTTAAAATATTCCTTAGCGCATCCTCGGTATGGGCATAATCAATGAAGATATAAAAATCCTGCCCCAAAGCTACCCTCTCCAGGCGGCCGGGAGCTCCGTTAAAATCCTTGACGGCCTTCTTTATAATATCCGGGCTGACTTTTCGGTATAAGCAATAGCTGATAGCGGCGAGCAAATTATATATATTGTGAATGCCTATTAATTTCGTTTCAATCTTCTCTTTGAGTGTTTTTGTTTGCAGGGTAAAAAACGAGCCTTCCAAATGTGCCTTTATATCGACGGCCATAACGTCGGATTTATTCCTGATTCCGTAGGTCAAAACATTGGCTCGCGTACTTTTTATTAACCGCGAGGAGTAGCTATCGTCATTATTTATTATCGCCGAGCAGGATTTTGCCAATCCCGTAAACAGTTTCTCTTTGGCTTTATAATATTCTTCCATATTTTTATGGTAATCAAGATGGTCGCCGGTCAAGTTGGTGAAAATAGCCGATGAAAAATCTATCAGGTCCACCCGGCCCTGGTCAAGGGCGTGCGAGGATACCTCCATCAGGCAATGCGAAACGCCCGACCGCATTATTTCGTAAAGCAATTTCTGGGTTGGAATAAGCCCGGGCGTCGTATTTTTTGATTCAAAGACCTTATCGGCATACCGGTAATTGATCGTCCCAATAACCGCGGTTTTTTTATTTGCTTTTCTTAGGATTTCTTCCAGCAGATATGTTATCGTGGTTTTTCCGTTTGTTCCGGTAACGCCTATAACTTCCATTTTCTTTGACGGCTCTTTATAAAAACCCCTTACAGCCTCTCTCAAGAACTTCTTCCCGTCATCCGTCTTAACGTAAAAAACATCCTTATTAGCATCTTTACCCCGGAAATCCTCGGCTACTATCACCCGGCACCCTTTTCTTACCACATCATCAAGATAATCTATCCCATGGCCTTTTTGCCCGGGAAGAGCGATAAAAAGAGTATCCGGTTTAACCTCCCGGGAATCTATAGCGATCGAACCTATATCAATATTTTTCATTTCGGATGTGATATCCTTAATTCCCGTCCATTTAAGTAAATCGCCTAAAAGCATTTTTATTCCTTGGCCTCAAGATATTTTAGCGAGTTCTCCATAACTTCCCTAAAAACAGGCGCTGAAACTACTCCTCCGAAATAATAAGGATGCGGCTCATCGTATACGACGATTGCCGCCAAACGCGGATTATCCGCCGGGGCAAAACCCATAAAGGAGGCATAGAAACGGCTGTGCGAATATACCTTTCCTTCCACTTTCTGCGATGTCCCTGTTTTTCCGGCAACCCTTATACCTTTTATTCTAGCACTTTTAGCCGTACCGTTCTCGGTAACTCCCACTAATATTTCTTTGAGCCTGAAGGCCGTTTCTTCGCTTATTATGCGGTCAACTTCCTGAGGGAAAAACTGCCGGATTATAACATCATTATTGTCTTTGATATATTTAACGATATACGGCTTCATATAAACTCCCCCGTTCGCGACCGCGGCTAAAGAGCAGACCAGTTGCAAAGGAGTAGACAAAACCTCATGCCCGATAGGAATAGCTCCGATAGATGTCTTCGACCAAACTTTGGGATGCTTCAAGATCCCGGCAACCTCGCCTTTTAAATCAATCCCGGTTTTTTGCCCGAAACGAAAACGGTGAGCGTATTTATAAACCTTATCCGCCCCTAATTTCTGGGCGATTTTAGTCACGCCGATATTGCTAGAAACCTCGATTACCTCCCGGAAAGTTATAGTCCCGTGCGGAGTATGGTCGTGAAGAATATTGCTGGCAACGCGGTATTTACCGTTCTCGCAATTGATCCTGTCTGTTTCTTTAAACGCCCCTTCCTCAAGAGCGGCAGCGGCCGTTACGATTTTAAAAATAGACCCCGGCTCATAAACAAAACTTAAAGCCCGGTTGGTCCTATTTTCAAGGTTGCTCTGCGAGACATTATCTAAATTATAAGTAGGCTTGTTCGCCAAAGCAAGGATCTCTCCTGTCTTTACGTCGACAACTATTATGCTTCCCGCTTTCGCATTATTCTTTATAAAGCCCTTCTCGAGGGCATGCTCGGCGATAAATTGTATGGTTTCATCGATGGTCAAAACCAGGTTCAAGCCGTCTTTTGGAGGAGCGATCTCATCACTGATCAGAAGCTGGCGCTGGCGGGCATCTTTTATGATACGCATCCAGCCTTGCTCGCCCCTGAGGTCCTTATTATAAAAGAGTTCCAGGCCTTCCAGCCCTTCATTATCCACTCCCGCAAAACCGATTATATGCGCGGCTAAATTCTGGTTCGGATAATATCTTTTACTCTCTTTCCTGAAACCAAAACCGTTTAAGTTTATTTTGTTCAGCTCCATCGCCAGATCTTTTGAGATTTTCCTCTTTATCCACACAAAATATTTTCTTTCCGAAAGTTTCCGCGCCAGTTCTTCCCTCGGGATTCCTAGCATGCCCGGAAGGACGGAAAGCGCCTGATCCCGGTCGCGAGAGCTCATCACCCGGGGATTAGCAAAAAAAGAGAAGACAGGAACATTAAACGCCAAGGGACGCAAGTTGCGGTCGAATATCGTCCCGCGTTTCGGCTCGAGGTCGATTAGCGAATTATGCTGTTTTTTTGCCAGCTTGACCAAATGGGCCGAGCCGAAAGATTGGATCAAGATTAGCTTTATCCCGAAAACTATCAGGCAGGAGATCAGGCCCAAAAATATCAGGACAAAGCGCAGAGAGTGTTTTCGCGTTATCACGTCGGAGGAATGGATTATATAATGCTAAATTTATAAATTGTCCGCCCTTACAGCCTTACGGCTAACGTCTATTGACATTCGGTAAAATATTTTTAAAAGGTGATTTGCCCCCGAAGGTAAGCATACTCACTAAAGAAACATCTTCCTCGCTAACAGCGGGCTTTCCTTTATGGCCTTCCTCTTCCGGCAAATCAGCGGTAATCCGGACGATATTATCCGACCCTGTAAACCGCATGTCGGATTTCTCGGACAGCAATTTTGACCCGATATTGCTGGCTGATTTAATCTTCAAAATTTTATAAGTCGTATCGCCTTTCTGCTCGATTAAAGAAGCGATTTCTTTTTCCCGTTTTTCGCTAACATAGGCCAAATCTACAATCTTCATCTGCAAGCTGATATAAGCCAAAGCGATTATTATCGACAAAAATGAATATTTTAAAAGACGAAACAATGCCATTAGAGCCTTTCTAAAGCCCTTAAGCGCGCGCTTCTGGAGCGATGGTTTACCTCTATCTCAACTTCGCCGGGCCTTAAAGGTTTCTTAGTTAATACTTTCGCTAAAGACTGTTTTTCCATTTCGCGAAACATATTCTTGACGATCCTATCCTCCAAAGAATGAAAAGATATTACAACAAGCCTTCCGTTTGGCTGAAGCCTGTCAAAAGCCGCATCCAAAGCTAAAGACAAAGATTCTAATTCCCTGTTTACCGCTATGCGCAATGCCTGAAAAGACTGCGTCGCCGGGTCAATCTTCCTGCCTCGTTTCGAGCGCGGGACGGAACGGATAATTATCTCCCTTAACTCCCAAGTTGTTTTTATGGGATTATTTTTGCGGGCTGAAACGATATTTCCGGCGATGCGCTTATGCCAGATCTCTTCGCCGTATTCTTTAAATATCTTCGATAGTTCGGCCTCGGAGAGTGAATTGACAAGATCAAATGCCGATATTGGTCCTTTGGTGTCTAAGCGCATATCAAGCGGGCCTTGAGCCTTGAAACTAAAGCCGCGGCTCTCATCATCAAGCTGAAAACTGGAAATACCGATATCGAGCAAGACAGCATTGACTTTTTTTATGCCCAAAGAATCAAGGGCTTTACCCAAATTACGGAAATTATCATTGATAAAAAAACACTGCTCCGTATACATCTTCAGATTTTCCTTCGCCGCCTCCAGTGATTTTCCGTCGGCATCAATACCGATAAGTGTGCCGGAAGGGATTATCCTCTTTAGGATCTCTTTTGCGTGCCCGCCTAGCCCCAAAGTCCCGTCGATAATGACCTCGCCCGCCTTCGGGTTGAGCAATTCCACCGCTTCTTTACTCATAACAGGGATATGAGAGTAAAGACTCCTCTTTGTATTATGAGTTTCATTCATAACTATAGGTCCCATAAGATTTCCCGTCGGATAATAATTGCGCTATTTGTGTAAAATTGCTCAACCGCAAAAACAAGGCACATTTCTCGCTTCTATGACCTGAGCGAAGCTCATCTTTATCCTCAGGTACTCGTCGGGATCAAGCAACTCTTGCCAGACATCCCAAACGCCGTCGCGGACGTAAATGGTGTCTTTGTTTTCAAACACCAAGTACAGTTTAGTTTTACCTGTTTTCTTGTCTCGTGTGGAGCAAAAGACACAACCGCAGCTGGGAAGATCAGTTAAATGCAGGAAGACTATGTCCTTATCGTCTTTAAGATGCATAAGGCCCTCCCCCCTTAAGAGAGTATCCCCTTTTTACAAGATCTTCATTTATATATTCAGAATATTTTCTGCTATTTTCTCGTACGATTCGCCCGCAGCGCGGTATTGCTCCCAAATCCTTTTGTCCCAAATCTCTATTCTGTTCGACACCCCGATAATCACCGTCTCGCGTTTTATCTCCGCGTAATCTTTCAAGTACGGAGGAATTATGAATCGGCCCTGTTTATCGGGGATGATATCTACCGCCCCGGAGAAAAACATCCGGTTAAAATTCCTGGTTTCCTGTTTAGTGAACGGCATAACCTTAAACTTTTGCTCCTGGGTGCGCCATTCATCGGAGGTAAACATAAAAACACACTTATCTAGGCCGCGGGTGATAAAAAATTTCTCTATCCCGTATTCCTTGCAAACATCCCTGAATTTCGCCGGCATAATGATGCGCGATTTGCGGTCCAGATTATGTTGGAATTCTCCGTAGAACATAGTTTTATATTGAAAGCAATAAAATTATTTGATAATCCACTTCACTCCACTTTACACCACACATTTGCTAGTATAGATAAAGTCCTTTGTAGAGTCAATTATTATTTATTAAATTATATAATAGATATTGATCTGAAGAAGAATTGAATATTAGGCGCTTTTACCTGGGGTCTATCGGAGAATAAATGCTTGCATAGTAATATATTATGAGCTAGTTAAACTCAATTTTTGCGTTACAACTAAAAGCACGATAATTAAACGCGCGTAGAAAGATACAAAACTTATCTCGTAGTTGTGGGATAGCTTTTGGGGTAACCCGGCAAAGTTCCGACTCTATCGGAATGCCGCTGCCATTTAGGCGGATTTTGCGTAGCCCCGCAGTCGCGGGTCTAATACAAAATCCGGGTTAAAGACTTAAGTGTAAGCCACGAACCGTTATTCTTTTCAGAATCTTACTAGCCGCTATCTTATCTTTTTTCATTTCCGCTATCAAATCAGCTGATGAAGCGAACTTGACCTCATCCCTTAACCTTTTGGCAAAAATAATCTCTATCTCTTTCTTATATATGTCGCGGGAAAAATCAAATATAAAAACCTCGATATTCCTGTCTGTTTTACTCGATTCAAAAGTAGGGCGGTACCCGATACTGGCCATCCCCGAGTATATTTCTTTATCAATACGGACAAATACTGCATAAACTCCGTCGGGCGGAAGGACTATGCCTTCGGAGCTGATATTTGCGGTAGGAAAACCCATCACCTTGCCCCGGCCGTACCCTTTTTCCACTTTCCCGAAAACCGAGTAAGATCGGCCAAGAAGCTTTCTTGCTTCGCTTAATTCCCCTAAGCTGATATGATGCCTTACCGTCGAGCTGCCGATCTTATGTTTGCGCTTCCTAGAGAGTTTCACGACTTTCACAGCGAATCCTTTTTCCTTGCCGATTCTTATCATATCATCGATTGAACTGCCTTTCCCTGATCCAAAACGAAAGTCTTCTCCGACGATAATCGCCTTAAGCGCAAAACGGCTTAAAATATATTTCTCCAGGAATTCGCCTCCGCTTTGGCCGGATAAACTTTTTGTAAAATTTACCACCATACAAGCCTTAATCCCAAGAGAAGCGATCAGCTTAAGGCGTTCTTTAAGAGGGATGACCAAAGGAAGGGCCGCCGCCGGATTTAAAATCTGTATCGGATGGGGATCGAAAGTTATAACTCCTGAAACGTAACATAATCTCTTGGCTGTTTTTACAACCTCTTTTAAAAGCCTCTGATGGCCGCGATGCACTCCGTCAAAAACCCCGATAGCCAGGACTAATCCTTTTTTATTTAAAACTTTATATGGTACTTCGGATATGACTTTCATTCACTTCCTCGACGGATTTGGCATTCTCAATATCAAACCTACCCACCTTGGTGCGCTCAATTTTCGATATACAAGCCCCGCAACCTAGGATGCGTCCGATGTCCTCGGCCAATTGCCTCACATAGGTGCCTTTCGAGCACTCTAAGTAAAACAAAATATCGGGCAGGTCAATTTTCTTGATTTCAAGTTTCCGTATCGTTACTTTTCTGGGAG
>JADFZM010000079.1 GCA_015232535.1 Candidatus Omnitrophota bacterium | reverse complement strand
ATTCATGAAAACAAAAGAAAAAGAATTATTGTCCGGAAAATCGCCGATACAGCCGCATTCTTCGGATGCAAATGATTGTTCGCATCCTTCGAAAAAAGTTTCAACGACGCCCGGGCCGGGAGCAACATTGCTTATTCTTGCGGTTTTATTTTCCGCGGTTTTTGCGGGTTCCGCTTGCGCTGGGCCGGTCTTTGATATGCCGCAGGCAGATAATTTTATATATGGCTTTGGCGGTATCTGGGTTAAAGTTTTCGCTGCGCTGGTATTTGTAATATTACTGGCTTTATTTAAGACGGGTAAAACCAAGAGTATAATCAGCCGCTTAAGAGCGATGTACGACGAGCTTTTTGGCGAAAGGAGCTCAAATATAATTAACAAGAAAGATCCGCGTTCGGGCCATAGTTTGTGCTTAGATTCGACCCGTTCTCAAGCCGGGCGGTTCTTGAAGAAGCACTTTAGGCTTACCCTCATACCACAGGCGGTTTATGAAATAATTTTTGCTCCATTTCTGGAAGCTATAAAAGTGCTTAATCCTTTCAGCTTTTACCGGGCGCATATAATGGAACGGGAGAAAAAGCAAAGGTGCTTATCCGAAGAAGAAGGCCGGAAGTATTATTGCCGAGAGTGCATTTATAATCAGGGTAGGTTCGATGTCAAAGAGATAAAGACATCGCGAGAGGTCGACCATGCGGCGATCGCTATTAAAGTTGCTTTTGACATGTACCGTGCGAAATTTGAGGAAATCAATCACGGAACAAAGTTAAGGTTTGAAAGAAGGAAGTGGGCTGAAATTATCGAGAACGCGGTTAAGACAATAAACCTTTACCCGGAAAGCCTAAGTAAGATAGAGCAGGATGTTGAAGCGATGCTCGGAGAAAAGAAATACGACCGGGAGTTGTGGATGGAGATTAAGCAAAGCTATAAAAGATATGTTATCGAACGCTACGAAGCGGATTTGGCGATGACTTTCTTCTACTCGGTAATGCGCAGGGTATTCCAAAAAATCGGCCAACCGATAGAATACGAGGATGACGGAATACTCGAGAAAGGCCCGATAAAAGGTTACCGGCAGGTATATCTTACATACACAAGAAAAGATGAGTTGTCCCGCGCCGAGTTAATTGCCGATATTTTATCCGAATTAGGATTTGACGAGGAGATATATACCCCAAGTCAGATAGAAACCGACGCTAAAAAGATTGCCGCCAGGATAGAAGCCTCTCTCAAAGATCATTTGGGCCATGCTAATTTCGATTCGATAGAGATCCTAAAGCCGGTATTTTACCGGAATAAAGGTTCTTATGTCGTCGGGCGTATCCGCTTCGGCAATTTGATAATCCCGCTTGTTATATCACTGAGGAATGAACGTTCCCGAGGCATATACGCGCGAAGCATTATCATGGATGATAACGAGCTTTTGGCAATATTCGGCGGAACACGCTCGGGCTTTCAGGTCGAAATTGAACAATACCGCGAGCTTACGGATTTTATCCAAACTATCCTTCCGAGCAGGGAGCGGCTTGATATCTATTCGTTATTAGGGCTTCTTCAGCCGGTAAAGGTCAAGCTCAATCATGATATACAAAGGCATTTAAGGGAATCAAAGGAAAGCTTTGTCGTCACAGAAGGAGAAAAGGGCTGGGTAATGGTGGTATTTACTTTGCCTACTTATCCGTATGTTTTTAAAGTGATTGCCGATCATTCGGAGAAGGAAACATTTTTCGGGCGCGATTCCGTCGCGGGAAAATACCGCATGGTAAACAGGATGGACAGGGTCGGGCGCATGTTAAACGCGATAGCCTTTACCGACCTTAGATTTAAGAAGGATATGTTCTCTAAAGAATTGCTGGATGAGCTTATCGCGAGAGCTCCGAGCGTTACCGCTATAAATGATAATGAGGTGATTTTACGCCAGGTATATGTGGAGAGAAAAGTCGTGCCGGCATTGGTTCATTTAAAGCGGAACAAGGATGATCCAAAGGAGATAAAAAGGATTCTAAAAGAGTTCGGCGATCTGATTAAGGATTTGGCCTTTGCCGGCATTTGGATAGGAGATATGAAGCTAAAGAATACCGGAATCACTCAATCGGGTCGGTTGATGTCATTCGATTACGACGAGCTTGGCCAATTAACTGATTACACCTTCATGGAAAACGCGCCTTTTTATAGCCCGGCGGGAGAGGATGAGCATTGGTCAAGAAACAGTGATTATATGGATAAGGTCATTTACAAAAAGGTATTCCTTTATGACTTTTCTGTTATTGCCGGGGAATTAAGAGGAATCGGCATTGCCAATGACCATGAGTACCTCGAATACTTCCGCGAGGTCCACGCTGATTTATTCATAGAAAGTTTTTGGCAAGACATTCAGGGTAAAATAAAGCAGGGATATATACTCGACTACGCCCCGGCAATGCCTTTAGCGAATTTCCTTGACCATCAAGCGGAGTCGGGGCAGAAAGTTTCTTTCCTTGCGCAAAAAGAAGAGTTAACCGCGAAAGAATTTAACCGGAAACATCCCTGGGTGGCGGCCTCTTATATTTTCGGTATAGCATTTATCTGGGCGGCGATGATATTTGTTCCTTATCTGATATCGCATATTTTCTTCCACGGTAAATATTTGATTTGGGCGTATGTTTTAGGAGTGCTTCCTTCGAACATCCTCGCTCATTCGATGTACAATATTATTTCCAATCTTACCCGCGTTTTCGGAGCGAATCGGCTTCCTCCCCTATCTTTTTATATTCCACCTATTATTAAAAAAGGCATGAAGGTAAAACACCCCACTTTTGGGAACGGCCGGGTGGAAAATGTTTCCGGTGAGGCGCCTACACGAAAAGTAACGGTAATTTTTGCAGGAAGGGTATGCAAACAAATCCTCGAAAGTTTCTTTACGGTTGATGAGGAAATGCAGCCAGATTTTATATCGAAAGGCAACCGGGAGGTTACGGGTCAAGCAGATGATACTATTGTCCGTTATTCGGGAAGGACACCTCAAGCGGCGTTAAACCCAATAGCCGATCCGGGCAATAGGGCAGAACAATCAATTGCTAAGCGGGAAGAGAAGCCTGTTTCGACGATAAAGTTTTACAGGATGCCGAAAGACAAGATTGCTCCTTTAAAGAAATTATTGGAATTGGTTTGGGTTAAAAGCGAGGAACTAGCTGTCTATGCAAAAACTTTTAAAGTTATAATTCCAAAGCGCAAGGGGACCGGTTTAATCGTTTATTTTGATAATAACCGAAAAGTTGTGTTTGATACCCTATCTTTTGAAACTGATACTGAAATAAGATTTGCAGAGATCCCGCAGCTTAATAGGTATTGCGTTATCTTCCAGGGCGAGCATTCTTTCTTTGTTTATAATTTACCGTCGGAACCTAAGCCGAATGAATCGTCATATGCCCCTAAACTAGGCGAAGGAAAGATTTTTGAGGAAGCCTACGGCCGTTATCTCTTAAAGAGGTTTTACCGTGATACTTGGGAAGGAAGAGATGCCTCGCTCGAGTCTGCTTGGGTAAGAAGCTCCAAAGCACAGGGAAAAGCCTTGACCGGCTCGATTTCTTTCCGCTCATCGGATGAAGAGAAAATAAGAGTGGTGATTGATTTCTTGAAGCCGGATACTTTGTATGAAGCAAGGAAGTATCAGGGGGTTGTCCGCGATGAGGCTTTTATATTATTCCGGGCGGAAGGCAACGATGATTTTATCCTGACCAAGATAATGTCTAAACCAATAAATCCTGATATAGGGGCAATTATTTTAGGCAGGGGTACTGATTTTGAGTCTGCAAGAAAAGATTATTTGAGTAGGTTATTGAGAGAGGGAAAAATTGCCTCCAGGCCGGATAAAATAACTAGAGAGAGAATTCGTAAAGTAACCGAAAAGACAGCCGACAGAATTGAGCAAGCCGAGCTTGGCAGGTTGTTATCCCTGGCAAGAGAGCCAAATCAGGAAGCGGTTTCGATGCTCTTAGAAATATTTAAGCCTTTCATTGAAGGATTTGTTAACGGCGCTCGAAAAGAAGATTGCTATTTTAACCCGCGATGGAGCAGTCAGCTGGCCGAAGCGGCCCAAGCCGTACTAATAAAGAAAATTTTAACGGAAGATGAAATTACCTTCGAGCAGCTTTTAGCTTTTGTGCGCGAGGCGATCAGTTTTAAAGAATTGATTTTAAGGTTAACTAAAGATATGAATACCGGTAACTTAAGCGAGCGGATGATTGAGGTTGTAAATCAAATGGATATAAAGGACTCGGAAAAATGGCAACTGTTTATATGGGTCGAGCAAACTCAAGGGCAAGTTAACCGGGCTGATTTTATCGGCTCCGATAAGGTATTCGCTATTTTCAGCAAAGCTTTAAGCGACAGGTATCCATATGTGCCCGTTGCAGAAGAAAAGCCTATCCATCTACCAAGCGGCTTGGCTTATCAGGAATTAGGCCGAAGCTTTAAACATTACCGTATTCACCGCGGATTATCGCGGCCTAAAGTTGAGGAGATGCTCCCCTGCCGCGAAGCAGGATGTCTGACAATAGGCCGACATACTTTGGTTGAAATGGAAGAAGGAATTATGGTTCCTAAGGCCGATGAACGCTTTGAACTGCTGGCAAAAGTTTATGGGGTCACATTCTCGGATATTGTTAAATTCGGCCCGATGCCTAAAACTCCTTCTGATATTGGCAGCCGCCTCCAACAGATTATCGAGCAACGGTTTGGTTTGATCAGATTAATAGTCGAGGGCGGGTATATAGGGCGGGATATATATTTCGAGAAAATATTCTGCGAAAGCCTGGACCCAAAGGTTGTTGATGACAATGATATTTATTTTGTCGCGGATATATTAAGAGAAGTATTTATGCTGCCTGATTTCAATTTGCTCTTCGCGGAAAACTTTGATTTGTATGCTGTTATTGCCGAAATGCAAAAAAACGGAGTAAAAGAAGAGGCTCTTAAAGAAACAGAGTTGCCATATGTTGAGGAAAGATTGTTAGGCCTTTCTTCGGAAGAATGCCGCGAAGCGGGTTATTTTGTAAATATGCGTGAATTTATGTTAAAGGTTGTCGAAAAGATCTATCCGTCGGAAGGGCAAGGGACAGAAGCTGCTAAAGCGATAGGTTTCACGAACCGGCTGGCTTTTTATACTGCTCGAAGCGGAATTAGGGCTAAGGATAAAGTAGCAAAGATCGAAATTCCTAGCGGACTCATCCCCTGGCTGGAAAAAAGGATATTATCCGGCACTTCATTGGATCGCCTGCGTGAGGATCTTGTGGTTGAAGCGCTTCTTCTAACCGAAGGCAAGCATTTAGCCGCCCGCCGTATTTTGGGGATCACCTTTGAACGTTATTACAGCGCTTATTCGAGAATTTATGCCAGGGCTACGGAAACTCTGTCAATTGAGAAACCGGCAAGGGCGAAAAAAGAAGCCAAAAAAGAGGCTGTCAAGAAGTTATCTTTTGAAGAGGCTGTCATTCAGTCTGCGCCGTGGATTCAAAGACATCATTTGAAACAAAGCTTTATTGACTTGTTCAAAGCTGAATGGGCAAACAGTTATGACGGAGAATTGAATGAAGAGCAGAAAGATATTTTAAAGGATCTGAGCAATGCCGCGTTGCATATCTTTGCGGCATGGACCGACTTAAGCGTTAACAGGTTAAGCGATAGAGATCACGAAGGTTTTGTGCTTTCTTTGTTCGGGAGAGCGGATTTAACTTGGGATAACATTGAACAATTTATAAAATATTTAAAAGAAATTGAGATAAATGCTCCCGAAATAATTGCCGTAACGCAAAAAGTAAGGGAAGGAGATGATTTGGGTGCGATCTTAAGCCATGTTTTTGAAACGCGGAAAGAGCGGTCGCATCCTTTAGTGCATCGGGATGAAGGAATCAGAAAATTGTTTGACGCGGCGATGAGTTTGGCCAGGAAGCCCGGTATCTGCGCCCATACTTTTCGTGAGTCAATGGCGCTTTTGATTGACCAAGCCTCGTTAGATATCCCGGATTATGTTAAGGAAGATATAGCGAAAAGAGCCTCTCAGGAAAGAAGAATGAATAAAGGGAGAAACCCGGCGAATAAATATCCCGCCTCAATGCCGACCAGCGACGAGGAGGATAGGGCACCGACGATAGCTGAACAAAACTTGATTGAACAATCTTTCGGGCCGAAGTGGCCGGAGGTGAAACGCCTGGGTTTGATAATCAAAATCCGGCCCAGCCAGGCGGATGTTGCCGAGGTTGAGCATAAAGGCGGGAGAATATATTTATATGTTAATCCGAACTTATTGCGGGGCGGGCCGGAAACAAGACGTCATCCTGAGGGAGCCCGTAGGGCGACCGAAGGATCTCATAAGAGATTCTTCGCTGCCGCAGAGAATGACGAAAGGCGTGACGTGCGGGACGAAGAAAGCAATCGCTGCCGTCTCTTCCTGCGCGTTGTATTCGAGGGCCATGAATATTTCCACATCATATATCCGCAAAAGTCAGAAGAAGAAGTTCGCAGTTTAACAATTCAATTCCTGATTGAAAATAATTTATTAGCCGAACATATTCAATTCCTGAATCATAACGCAATTGGGCTGAGCGCCGACAAGAAATGGTTGGCTCAACAAAGAGGGCACTACCGTGGCGGTAGCCCGTCTTGGGGGAGGAAAGAAATTTCCGCCAGCCTAACAGCAGAGCCGCGCCGGCCGTATGAGGGAGTGGGGACTCTCTCGGCGGCCGCGCGGCTCAAGCATCATGCGTTTACCCAAGATCTTTCCGCGCCTAAGGTGGCGGGTCCCATAATGCCTCCTCCCGATAAAAAAGATAGTTGGCTCAAGAGGATATTAAGGTTGATGCTCCGGCGTTTGCGAAACACGAATTCATCATCATATAGATTGCGACTAAGGGCCCGTACTGTGTCGGGTGGGCACAGGCGGAGGATGAGGCCCGGCCGCATAAGCAGTAACCTAAGACCGAGGGAAGCTAATGAAAAAACGAAGGACCCGCGTTTCAGGGAAGAGAATAGCGCCGATGTCTTATCTTGCAAAGACGGAAAAGATGATCTAAGCATATTGGCCCGAAAATCATCAAATGATTCCGATAAAGAGCCTTTCCAAAAATTCCGCTTTTTACTTGGAAACAGGGAGAAAGAAGAAGTTGAGTCGCAGAAGCCGGTTGAGGACAAAAAAGAGGTCACGCTGCTTGATTTTGAATATTATACGAGAGTCGGCAAAGAGGCGATCAAGCTTTACAACAAAGAATCGCGGCTAGAAAAAGTCTCTGCGGAATTAAAAGAAGACGTTAAAACCCTCTGGGGCCTGATGGAAGCCAACCGCAATAAGAATCCGGAATATGACATGAAATACGGCGGAGAAAGGGAGCAGTCCGGGCTTATCTTAGGGTATTATTTCATGAGCTTGAAATACGGAATGCGCGCCGCAGCGCTGGGAGAAACGGTACGTATCGCCATCTACGCCAGCTTAGGCGCGGGTAAAACCATAGCGGCCGGCGCGATCGCCCGCTACATGTACGAGAATAAGCCCGGGGAAATAATTTTAATGATTATGCCGAATCAAAAAGTCCCCGATGCTTTCGGCAAGGACCGTTTTATTTTCGGGGACGCTCCGCTGATTGAGATCGACGGAAAGAATGGCCATTTACAGATCAGGGAACGAGGGATAAAGATAATATCCTTTAGGGGCTTTTTGGAATTGGCCCGTTACCATCCGGAAGTTTTAAAAGAAGCGGTCGGGGTAATCGGCGAAATAGACTCTTTTCTCCGCGAGAACCCGCTTATCACCGGGCCGGCCCGCGACGGAGAAAAAGTATTGGCCTTAGCCGGAAAGGCCAAGAAGAAAATGGCCTTAGGTGTTAAGTTCGACGAGCTTACCGAGCAGGAACAAAAGGCCGTGCAAACAGCCGAGCGCAATGAAAAACTGTTAAAGATGCGCGAGGCGGTGTTTGACTTGATAGATAAGCTCACCGCTAATGACCGCCGCAATATAGTTTACGACCGCAATACGGGAGCGGATTTCCGAAAAGAAAGGTTAAAAGGCGAGGAATTATCGCCTCGGGAAAAGTTTGAGCTGGGAATCAGGGAACTGGTCGGGAAGGGAATCCTCCCGGCTGAAAACAGAAAAGAAAACGACCGCATCGCGGCGATTGCCCTTGATATAATCTGGAAAAGGTGGAACCCCGAATTCGTTATTGAGGACGGGTGCAAAATAGCGCTTTTGTGCCGAAAGCAAAGCTATATCCAGCCCGACACTATACCCGGCGATTATTTGACCGCTCAGCTTTTGATTATTGAGTCGGCACGGCGGATGGGAAAAGATGTCGACCGGGCGGAATTCTTAAACGCCAGCCAATTCAAGAGTGAAAACCCCACTCATGCAGCGGACAGTATCCGGATGCTCAAGACGGTTGTTGCCGACGGCGGTTCGGCAAAATCCGAAAGGCTGCAATTGGAACAGCTTGACTTCCAGGTCAAAGAGATTGTTCCGGAGGAAGATTTTACAAAACGCGGCGAACTGTGCTTTGTCGAAGGAAAGAAAGCCAATGAGATATTAAAAGAGGCCTTAGGCTCAAAAGAATTCGAGGGCGGGAAGATAACGCTC
>JADFZM010000078.1 GCA_015232535.1 Candidatus Omnitrophota bacterium | reverse complement strand
AATTAGGACATTTCTATTTTGGTAAAACTAGGACATTTCTATTTTGGCTTGACAGATAAAATTATTTTGAGTGCAATTGCGGGGTTTTCCGTATAGAATAGTTGATAAAAGTTAACGCGAAAAGAGGAAAGCTCCCAGGATGAAAAGAAGCGGTAAAACGAAAATTATTGATATATCACTCTCCATCAGAGAAGGAATGGTCGGCTGGCCGTCGGACCCGAAAGTGCTTATAAGGTCATTTAAAAGCTTAAGGAGAGGGGACTCCTCGAATGTATCCCAGCTTACTTTAGGCACTCATGCCGGGACACACATTGATGCCCCGTATCATTGTATGGAAAAAGGGAAATCCCTTGACCGTATGCCGCTTGAGGCTTTGATCGGAGAATGCCGGGTTATTGAGATTAAGGATAATGAATCAATAAAGGCCCCCGAGCTTAAGAAATTTCGTATTAAGAAAAACGAGCGCATAATCTTTAAGACAATAAATTCTAAGCGCGAGAGAAGATTAAAAGCTTTTGACCGCGATTTCATTTATATGACTGAAGAAGCCGCTATTTTTCTGGCGAAAAAGAAGATCAAAGCGGTCGGTATTGATTATCTTTCGGTGGGAGGGTACAAGAAAGACGGCAAGAATGTGCACGAAGCGCTTTTAAAAAGAGGTATTTTAATCATCGAAGGATTGAGCCTGGCGAAAGTCAGGCCGGGGACATATGAGCTTGTTTGCCTGCCTTTAAAGATCCTCAAAGCCGACGGAGCGCCTGCCAGGGCGGTTTTAATAGATAAACGATAAAGTAAACTTAAGGACGGTAAATGGATTTTAAATGTATTTTCAAGGAAGGGAAGGTATATAAAGCTCTCCTTAACGGAGAGTGGGTTGAGTCAAAATCCGCAAAGACGGAGAGTATATTTTCTCCGGTTGACGGAGCCTTGGTCGGGAAAGTCCAGGCGATGACCAAAGAGGAGGCGGATCTTTTTGTAAAGTCCGCATCAAATGCCCAAAAGAAATGGGCAACTGTCCCTGTCAATGAAAGGGCCGATTTAGTCCATAAGGCCGCGGATATCCTCTACAAAGAGAAGGAAATTGTCGCCGATATCCTTGTCGAGGAGATCGCCAAGAATAAAAAATCTTCGCTATCGGAGGTGACGCGAACGGTTGATTTCATGCATTTTACCGCCGAGGAAGGGAAAAGGGTGGTAGGAGAGAGCTTGTCCTCGGATGCTTTTCCCGGCTTCGGAAAAGGCAAGGTATCGATTGTAAGCCGTGTCCCTTTAGGGGTTGTACTCGCGATTTCCCCTTTTAATTATCCGGTGAACTTATCGGCTTCAAAAATAGCCCCGGCTTTGGTCGCGGGAAACGCGGTTGTATTTAAGCCGCCTACCCAGGGGTCTATCAGCGGGTTATATCTAGCGCAGGTTTTTTGCGAAGCGGGATTACCCGCCGGAGTTTTGAACGCCATAACCGGTCAAGGGAGGGATATTGGAGATTATTTAGTTTCGCATTCCGGGATAAATATGATAGCCTTTACCGGAAGCAGCAAAGTCGGTAAGCATATTTCGAAGATAGCCGGGATGATCCCTTTATTGCTTGAGCTGGGAGGAAAAGACGCGGCGATTGTTTTGGAAGATGCCGATTTAGAGTCAACATCAAAGGAAATAGTTAGCGGCGCATTTTCTTATTCCGGGCAAAGGTGCACGGCGGTAAAAAGGGTTTTGGTTCAGGATAGCGTGGCCGATAAATTGATTGAAATTTTGATTCCCATGGTTAAGAAACTAAAAGTGGGCAGACCAAAAGATGATGCGGATATTACGCCGCTTATATCGACTTCAGCCGCCGATTATGTCCAGGAGTTAATCGATGATGCGATTAATAAGAAAGCAAAGCTTTTAATCGGCAATAAAAGAGAGAAGAATTTAATTTATCCTACGGTATTTGACAATGTTTCGGTTGATATGCGCCTGGCATGGGAAGAGCCGTTCGGCCCTGTTTTGCCGATCATGCGGGTAAAAAACGAGGGTGAAGCGATAAAGATCGCCAATGATTCCGAATATGGATTGCAATCATCGGTCTTTACCCGGAATATTGACCGCGCTTTTGAAATATCTTCACAGCTCGAAGTCGGTACGGTCCAAATAAACAGTAAAACAGAACGCGGCCCTGACCATTTCCCTTTTATCGGCGTGAAAAGTTCCGGGATGGGCACGCAAGGCATAAGATATTCCATTGAGGCTATGTCGCGTTCAAAAGCGGTTGTAATTAATTTGAAATGAAGAAGTATCAAATAATATAGATATTGTCAAAAGTTTTATGAAAACTGTGGGTAGAAGAGGATAGCAATATTAAAGATTTCCCTCCCCCTCAAGGCGCGGGGAGGGCGGCCATCGAAGATGGTCGGGAGGGGGTGTTGACGGCAATCACCCCCCACCTAACCTCCCCCACGCTTTCGCGGGGGGAGGAACACACTCCTTTAAAAGTCGCTTTTACTCATTTTGACAGAAACATAATATAGTTAAGGAAAGCGGTATGAAAACCAAGCATTTCATCGGGATCGATATAGGCGGGACCAAGATCCTAGCCGGGCTTGTTAATGAAAAAGGGGAGATCTTGAATCATGAAAAGACCGCGACTCCTTGCGATGCGACGGCCAAAGACATTGTTTACCTTATAAACGATTTGATAGACGATGTTTTGTATCCGACAAAGATTAAGTTAAAGAATATATCCGGTATAGGTTTGGGGGTCCCGGGGCTAGTTTCTTTGAGCGGTAAGATAATTCGTACTCCTAATATGTGCTTGAGCGGCTTCAATCTTGTTAAGGAACTAAAAAAGCGCCTTAAGATGAAAATAGTTATCGGGAATGATGTCAATATGGGTTTAATGGGGGAGCATTGGCTGGGCGGGGCGCGGAATTATAATAATGTCCTCAGCTTATTTGTCGGGACCGGCCTCGGGGCGGCGGCCATAGTAGAGAATCGTTTACTCCTCGGAGCCAACGGTGTCGCTTGCGAGATAGGGCACATGATCGTCGGAAATGACGGGGTTTTATGTTCTTGCGGCAACAAAGGGTGTTTGGAGGCTTATGTCGGGCGCTGGGCGATAGAAAAGGCTATAAAGAAGGAAATATTGACCGGGCGCCATAGTATTGTAACAAGCATGATAGATCAGCATCATAAGGTGATCAAGAGCAAAATATTGGCCAAAGGCTTGGAGAAGAAAGACCCGGTTGTGACGGAAGTAATGCATAAAGCGGCTCATTATCTCGGTTTGGCGGCGATTTCCTTGCGCCATATTTTTGACCCGGAGGCAATAGTTTTTGGGGGCGGGGTTATTGAAGCCTGCGGGAAGTACATGTTGCCGGTTATCGAGAATACATTGCGGAAGGATAAGTTGTTTTTAGGAATCAGGGATTGCGCAATACTTCCTTCGAAATTAGGAGATGATGCGGTTGTCCTGGGAAGTGTTGCCGCGGCAAAGCATTAAATGATTTTTAGGAATCGGGTCTAATTTCCAACTTCGGGAATGGCCCTCCAAATAAGACGCGCTCTTTTCTTCGATACTAATTTTAATAAATCCGCTTTTTCCCTTCCAACAAGCAGGTCATCCCGAGAATCAACAGAGGCGTTTACATAAACAATTATATAAAATTTTGTTACTTTGCATTTAATACTCTTTACCGGTGCATTATGGGTCCGGTCTAGTCCGTCGGCAAGCCTTAAGAAAGCCGAGAGCCAACATACTTTTAATTGTTCTTTTTTATCCAGTTTGGCGAAAAGCTTTTGCGAAGCTTTAGGTAAGCTTTTACGGTGATAACGGGCAATCAGGCCGGTAATTATTTTCTGCCGTAAAGGTAATTTCAGCCCGGAAGATATGATAAGTTTACAGGAAATTTTATGATGTTTTATTTGGCCCTCAATCCAGCCTATATCATGCAATAGGCAGGCTATATGAAGCAGCAGTTTATCATATTCATCGAGCATATGTAATTTCTTAAGCTCATCGAATATTTGAAGGGCGATAGTAGCGACTTGCGTGGCGTGTTGTTCTTCAAAAGAAAAGCCCTTTGCGATACAAAAAGCCTGGCTTAAGAGGCCTCCCGCAGCAAGCTGTCCCATATTTTCCGTTTTTTTTGCGTCTTCCATAAAGAAATAAACTTTCTAAATTTATTTTTGCGCTGTTTAAAGCATTTTTTCGCTATAAAGTTACAAGTCCGGATGAGTCTTTTGTCCTTATTATCCGCTTTGCATATTCCGGGCAGCATAAGCAGCCATACATCGAGCTCGTGGATATCTCCCAGGAGGTCTTGAACAGCTTTGGCGGAGCTTATGTACCGGCTGAATTTCTTTCGGTAAGTGTCATTTATAACCTCAATTGTGTAACGTAATTTTTTAACTGCAATACGGGTTTGGTGCAATTCTTGAATTTTATAAGGATCGAAAATTTCTTTGTTAAAGATATAAATTGCCCGTATTCTTTTTTTTAAGCATTTTTTAATCTCGGCGGCAGAGGGAAGCGGCAGATGTTGAATATTTTCTGCGAAGCAAGCTGGGGCGAATAAATCTTGGTTATTTTTGATTTTATTTAATATTATGCCAATTTCCTTTTGAGCGGTATTGCGATTTTTTCCCAGTATCCGGGTTAATTTTTCCTTTCCGTACCGCAGTTCGGGATCGCTTGTGGAGAAAAGAGAGGAATTTAGAAAGTAAATTTGCGTATCCAGTTCTCTGGCTTTACCGAGGCTGCGCCCGAGGGTTCGTAATACAACTTGCCAATTTTTAAGGAGGGATTTCGGAAAAAGTTTCTTAAAAACTTTTAATGAAGCTCGTAATCGGCGTGAACCTATTCTCATTCTGTGCAGAGGCTCTAATCCCGAGGCTTTTTCTACGTCCGATAATTCTTTGCCTATCGCCTGGGCATAAAGCGATATCTGTTTTACGGCCGGGTTTTGTTGCGGATGGCTAATCATGCCGAATAAAATTTTATAAATTTCTCGTGTATATCATTGCCGTTTGAGGCGGCTTCGCTTTTACGGTAAGTGCAATCACCGGAAAGATAGTGCGATTTTGCGGTATCTTCCCAATACCATTCGAGAATTTTTGCCAAGTCCTGTTTGATTTTCTCATTGGCGACCTCAAAAAGTAGTTCGATTCGGTTATCGAAATTACGCCTCATCCAATCCGCGGAAGAGATAAAGGTGCGCGGAGTGCCGTTATTGTTGAAGTGATATAAACGGCTATGCTCTAGGAACCTGCCGACGACGCTTTTGACTTCGATATTTTCGCTTACTCCTGTTCTGCCTGGAATAAGGCAGCAGATGCCGCGTACGATCAGTTTTATTTTGACTCCGGCTGCCGAAGCTTCATAAAGCTTATTTATGATCTCTTGGTCTTCAAGCGAATTCATCTTAGCGATGATCGAGCCGTTCTTATACTTTTTATTAAAAGCAATCTCCTTATTGATTAATTCAAAGAAATAATTTCTCAAATCAGCAGGAGCCGTTACAATTCTTTTGGCGCGGACCGGAAGGGAATAGCCGGTTATAACATTGAATAAGTCAGAAATATCCCGCGCGACGTCATCATTGCAAGTGAAGTATCCTAAGTCGGTATAAGCCTGAGAGGTTTTTTCGTTATAATTGCCGCTTGAAATATGAACATAGCGCCTGATACCGTTTTCCTCGCGGCGGACAATAAGGGCGATTTTGGCATGGATTTTAAGTTCGGTGAACCCGTAAATGACATGGCAGCCTGCGGCTTCAAGTTCTTTGGTCCAGGAAATGTTGTTTTCTTCATCAAATCTGGCTTTTATTTCTACAAGTACGGTGACTTGTTTGTTGTTTTTTCCGGCTTCTATCAATGATTTAATGATAGCCGAGTCTTTGCTGCTGCGGTACAGGGTCATTTTGATCGCCAGAACGTCCTTATCCTTTGCCGCGGCCTGAAGTAGGTCGATCGTCGGCTGAAAAGACTGGTAAGGAAGATGCAACATAAAATCTTCCTCTTTTATCTTATCAAATATATTTTCGTATTCGGCTTTAGCGGGGATATAACTGCGGTATGTCAAATTGGGTTTGATGTTTTGATTAACCAGCTCAAAAAGATATGTCAGGTCTAAATCACCGTCGATATAAGTAATGGGGTCCTGCGGGAAGTCTATCCCTTGATAAAGTAATTTCAAGAGCTCGGGATGATAATTTTTCTCTACCTGCAGGGAAACTACTTTGGCGGTGGGGCGTTTTTGCACTTCGGCTTCTATGGCTTTCAGCAAATTAGAAGAGAAATCCTCTTTGAGTATTAATTCGCTGTCGCGGATGATCCTAAAGGCGAAACTTCCCAAAATCGTATACCCGCGGAAGAAAATGTTTAAATTCTCCCTGATAATATCATCGATGAGGATATAAGAAAACTCGTCTTTCTCCGACGGCAGCTTAAAGAGCCTTGGGACTGCTTTAGGAATCGGTATTATGGCTAAAAGAAGCTTTTCTTTGTGGTTTAAATAAACGCCAAAGGCGGTAGTTTTAGTCAGTAGCACAGGAAAGGGATGGCCTTCATCAACAGCCATCGGGGTTATTATCGGATAGAGGGTATTGTCAAAGTAGCGTTTAACCGCTGATTCCTGCTCGCGGTTTAATTGCAGGTATTTCTTTATGAAGATCCTGTTTTTTAGAAGCTCTTTGCTTAGAGAGTCCTGGTAAGTTTTATACATTTGAGAAATAAAATTCTCGGAGACTTCGTAGATTTCGGAAAATAGTTCATGGGGAGTATAGCCAAAAGCGTCTTTTTGGTTAAAGGAAGAATCAAGCAACCGGCGCAATGCCGCTACCCTAACCATAAAGAACTCGTCTAAATTATTGGCGCATATCGCTATAAATTTCAACCTTTCGATTAGCGGGATCTTTTCGTCGCGGGCTTCATCTAATATTCTTTGATTGAATTGAAGCCAGCTTAGGTCGCGGTGTATCAAGTTGTTTTCTTGCTTTGCCATGTTTTTAAACGGATTTTGTTTTAAGGGTCAGCTTGCATCCGAGCAGTTCTTCCAAGGACTCTTTTTTTTCGTTGAATTCGTGTTTCTCCAGGAGAATATTGTTATCGGTAGTGATAAGCAGCGTTATTTCTTTAGTGCGGATTATTTTTATCTCAAGCTCTTTTATCTTTTGTTTATGCGAACGGTCCAACGCATTGGCTACACGGAGGATAGCGGATAGTTTCTGAACAAGAATCCTTTTATCGGAAGGGAGAGATTGATACAATAAATGCATTTCCGAAGGCGTTCCCCGGCGGTGGTAACGGGCGACACAGGCAATTACTTTAGTTTCTTCATCATTTAAGCGGAAGAAATTAAGGGAATTAATAACATATTCGGAATGTTTATGATGCAGGCGGTTATAAATAAACATCCCGATGTCGTGTAAATAAGCGGCAAGAATGAGGTATAAGTTTTCGGTCTTTTTAAGGCCCAAAAGTTCTTTTAGGTTGTCGAAAAGTATATCCGCCAGCTTTGAGACTTGGTGGCCGTGTGCCAGATCAACGTTGAATTTACGGCAAATGGCGTTAGTGACTGAAATAAGCTGGTTGGTCCTATTGTATTTTTGAGATATTTCATAGTCCAGGATTTGGTTAGCTAAGAGAGCTTCAGCTAATGAGGTTTCAAGTATGTGAATGCTTTTATTCTGCGAGAAACCGGCAAAGATATTAAGAAGGAGAATATACTCAACGAGCCTATCAGCGACTTCAAGGGGTATTTTATACTCCCCCGCGATATCATCGGGAGATTTGCCTTGTGTTTTATCCAGCAGGGTTTTCAGGTCGGTTTCGGTTATTTTAAAGAAGAAATCATCATGTTTTTTCACCCCGAGCACATTATCCAGGTATTGAGCATAGCTTTCGTCGATCAATATCAAATCATCGATGCTAATCGGGGGCATGTTTCTTTTAATAAGCTCCAGCTCTTTTTCTATCGATTCTTTAAGGGCCTCATAATTTTCCTGTACGGTACCGTCAAGGCTTGAGACAAGCTGTTTAAGGCGCATTGTCCCTAAAGGAAGCCCGGTGTTCATTAGCGTGAACCCCTGCGCCATTAAAGAAACGTCGAAACTCCCCGCCCCGAGCTCGGCGATAAGAAGGTTTTTCTCGTGGATAGGGTATTTGTTTTTCAGCTTATGGTAAAGATAGGCATCGATATAATAAACGACATCTCCGACCGAGAGGACCTCAACTTCAAAACCGGTTTTTCGCTTTATTGTATCGATGAATACGTCTTTATTTTTAGCCTCGCGGACAGCTGTTGTGGCGATTATACGGGGGTTGTTGACCGCGTATTCCTTAAGGACATTGGAATACTTATCTAAAATGGTTACGATATGATTGATGCTTTCCTGGGAAATACGCTCCCTTAAAAAAGTGTCTTTCCCCAAGACGGTCACGTTCTTGAGGTATTCCAGAATCTTAATGTTCCCACCTGACTCTTCAGCTATGAGTAGCTTGGTTGAATGGGTCCCTATATCAATAACGCCGGAACGAACCGGCTCTTTCCCGACCATATTTTCTTATCCTTCCTTTTAGCGATGTGTAATTCTATTACCGAGGGGCTATTCTTGTCAAGGGAATTGAATAAAGGTGTCAAGCCAAAATAGAAATGTCCTAGTTTTACCAAAATAGAAATGTCCTAATTT
>JADFZM010000077.1 GCA_015232535.1 Candidatus Omnitrophota bacterium | reverse complement strand
CAGAAATCTTTTATGCTGTCAGCCAAATCTAAGCTTAAAAGGCGGGCAGCTTTGATTACCGCGGTGTTTAGTACAGCGTCCCTATTTCCGTTAGCTACCGCCAACAAATACCCTTGCAATACCTGCTCGGCAAATTCCAAAAATCCGTCCTCTTTACGGAAACTTAAGGCTCGCTCCTTAACAGCTTCCAAGTCGTAATTTAAATCCACCTTTTTGATCTTTTTCTTAATCTTTTGTTCTTCTTCCGGAGCAGGCTCTTCTTCCTCTTCTTCTCCTTCTATTAGGCTTAAAACATCTTTCAGCGCTCTAACCGGCGGATGGGCCAAATCGCGGACCTTGAATAACTGCGGTTCAACTTCTTCATGGCCCTGGCGCTCTAAAACTCCTTCTTCCTCTAACCCCTCCTTAAGCTCTTGGGTTTCCTTGGTCATCCCCCGGCGGTGGTATTCGAGGAGGATATCCACAATGGTCTTGCGGTCATACTTTAATGGGTTAGGCGACCAAATCTTATCGGCATGGGCGGTGATTTCCTCGGCGAAGCTTCCCCGCCCGGCATGTGTCTCGGCCGGATTAAACGTTAAAACGATCATTACCTCTTCGTCTAATTCAACATCAAAACTTTCGCCGGCGTATTCAAAAGTGAATTTCTTTTCTCCCCTGAAAAGAGGCGCGAGCGCGAAAAGCAATTCCGGCGAGGCATTGGCCTCGTCGATAAGCAGCATTTTGCGGTTAGATGTAACCTGGGAAGGCAGCCTGATGCGTTTTCCGTTTATCAGCCCTACCTGCGCTAAAAATTCTTTTATGCCCAGCTCAAAACGGCCGGCTTTAAGGCCTAAGCCGAACGTAATATCTGATGCCTTGACATTTTCATCGGAATTCAAAATATATAAAGGAACTCCCCTTGTTCTCCGCAGGTTTCTGATAAGCGTAGTCTTGGCGGTGCCGGTAAGGCCTTCTAGCATCACGACCCGGGGCGTCCTTATCCGTCCTAAATTGTCTTCCACTCTCATCCAGGATCGGAGCAAAGCGCTCTCTAAGATCCTGAGTTCACGGGTATGCTTTAGGTATTCGCTATTTGGTATCTCTTGCTCCGGCAGGCTAAGGCCTAAGTTAAACTGATCGCGCTTAACCTCAACTCCGCCGATAGAGGAGATGAGCATTAGTTTCAGGACAAGATGCTGGCCTTCTTTTTTGACCCACATTTGATTCTTTTGGATAGGCTCCAAATCGCCGCGTTTGGAGCCTTCTAAGTCTTCTTTCTCCAAAGGCACCCACTCCGCTAAATCGGAATCCTTGACCCGGTAAACATTACCCCCCTCCACATTAATAATATAACTGTCCTTTTCCCTTTTTATCGAGAGGCCATTGGCCAGATTAAGCTTCTTTCCGTCCGGCACTCCGGAAACATCGATACGGATTATATGTTCGACGTGCTCTATCTGGGATAACTCATCGTCTACCTGTTGTTTAATCTCATTATAAAGCCGGTCGACCTTTGCCATGTCTATGTTTTTTCTTAAGTTATAAAGGAAGAATTCCTTGATGATTTCCTGCTCGAATTTGGGGTAGTCCCCGCTTTCATCCAATCCAATATAAACAATGCGTGTGGCCTTAAAAAGGTAATATAAGGGATTGGATTTAAACTGGTTCTTTTCAATATCTTTTTGCTTTTCCGTCTGGATTATCTCGGCTAATTTAAACACGTCCCGCGCGCTGTAGCCGTAATGATAGGAAAAAGCACGGGATTGCTCATATTTGCTCACCTGCTGAGCAATTTTATTTATCCATCTTATTTCTTTCTTATTGACCAACGGATAGCGGTTGCCGATCACCTGCATCAACTCCCTGTCATCGGTCAGCGGTTTTACCCTGATCGAAAGAAAGCGGTTTATAAAAGCAGAGGAGAACTTATGGTTTATGGACGAAGAAAGCACGATATGGACATTGGAGGGGATAATGTATTTTACCCGCTCTCCTTTCGCGTTGACAAACTCTATTTCCTTACGGGTCAACAGATCGTTAAGCATGATCCTCTGCTGCTCGGGGATTGAGTCCATCAGATGAAAGAAAAGTATTTTTTGGGTGTAATTTTTATCCGGCCTTGCTAAATAAGCATTTTTCTCAACCAAATGCCTGGCTAAAAAGCCAAAAGCCGTGATAAATTGTTCCGAAATACTTTCCCTCCTTATACCGTAGGAGTCAAAAACAGGATCAAACTCTGGAAGGACACTGCTTAAAAGGTGCATCCGGGTCATTTGCGGATGGCTCCATAAGGTGTGGAATTCGTATCCCGTTTTCAGGGCGAAATTACGCGCTATATCCAGGCTGTCTGCCCCTTTTTCTTCCAGCAAGGCCACCGGCATATTCATCGATATCCCTAATGCGATCTCCCTAAGAATCTTGTTTCGGGAAGGAACCTGCTCCAGGACCTCTATCTGATCTTCGGTAATATTGGTTTTGGTCGCTGATACGGGTATCAATGTCCCGTTAAAACGGATATGTTTGCCCTGTTCTTCTATGTCCACAGGCTGGTTCCACTGATGGAGGTAAAGATCGAGCTTACCTTTAAACTCTTTGGTAACCTCCTTCCATAAATAGGAAGCATCTGAATTTTCAACACGGGTTATGTAACCCGCTATGATCCCTTCAAAAATAGCCCGGTTTATATCCGATTTCATTTTTGCTGCCCGGTTGACCGCTTTTGAGATCATGATCAATTGCCGCGGGCTGATCTCTTCTTTATTGGGATGGATCTCAGAATACTTTATATGTAATCTGGCTATCGATTCTTTTATATCGCCGCTGATAACCCCCGGCTCATCCAAATAGTAATCAATGATTTTGACCGCGTCTGTGAGGGTTAAGGTATTGTCAGTCCAAATCTTATGGGCTAAAGTATCAACCGCGTAAGGGATATGTTCACGGCCGACGGTGCTGTTTGCCGGGTTTTGAGCGATAACAAGGTGAAAATCTTTGTGTTTGCGAATTATATTGCCCTGCTGGCCGGGATGATAATTGCCTAAGTCTATCTCTTTTTCTTGGGCTAACCGTGCCAAATGCGAAATAACCTCTCGTGAATTTACTCCGATCGCGCCTTCATCTAAAAGGTATACGCCGCCGGAGCTGTAAGCCTTTAGGAAGGGAAGAAGATATTCTCCCTTATTGTCTTTTTGTAGCGCGTTGAGCAAAAATTTTGACCCCTGTTTGGTTAAAGTACCCAGGAAACCACGCAGGTCTATATCCTCGAACATCATATCACTGTAAAAAGGCAGCCCTAAGCGGGCGGCCATATCCTCGACTCCGGAAGTCTTTCCTCCACCGGGGAAACCTTCCATTACAATGATCCTGTTGTGCTTAAGGGCTAAATTTAGGGAGGCGATTTGATGGGTCAAGGTTAATGTGGGGGTTAAGAATCTTTTGTCATCTGACAATTTAAAACTCGATTTTTTGCCTGCAAAGGAAAAGCTTAACTTATCACGGTATTGCGGCCTTAATCCTATGCCGATAACGTAGTAGGCAATTTCCTTGATCTTATCTATATTGTTATTCCCCGACTCCTCCAGCTCCGCTAATAACACATCGATATCCTTTTTGCTCAGCCGGTTATGCTTATAATCATTTGTTTCTATTTGCGCTTGGTACGCATCATATACCTCCAGTACCATATCCATAATAAGCTTGCTATTGGGTTTAAGCTCATCGGAAAGGCGGGAAGCGATATAATTATTTATCCAAACCCTATCAATCGTCTCAGATATATTCACTGTGCGAAAACGGTTTATCTCCGCAACACTTAAACGGGTGGGCTCTTCGCTGGTGCCGGTGGCGATTATCTTTAGGTTTTCCGGCTTCTCCCCGTAAAACCAGCAGGCGAAATCTATCTTTTCGACATCTTTTAAAGAATCAATGTTTTGCGGCAAGCCGTCTGTTGGGTAATCTTTTCTTAGCCGCTCCCAAATCCCGATTCCCTCTTGCTTGATGCTATCGATTAGGGCATCAGCCAAATCAATGCTCATTTTTTCCCGGATATTTTCTATCTTTCCCGTCTGCAAGAATTCGTTAAGCAAAGGGGCGGTCTGGGAATTAAGCAGGGTATAATCCGTAAATATCGCGTAGACATTAGCTAAAGGGGCAAACCTGCTCCTTTGTATAAGGCTTGGAAGTATGCCCAGTCTTTCTTCAAACATTGGGGCCATTTTTTTCAGCGCCGCTAATTCCTCAGGGTAAGTATCTTCTTTCTCCTTCGGCATCAGTCCGCCCAATATCTGGCGGCTGTTATGAAAATAACTTACCGGCACATTTACAATAATAACCCGGCTATCTATTGCCTCGATTTCAGACTCGAGTTCGAGAATCTCATTAGCCCCGTTATGCAACACCAAAACCGGCCTTTGGCTTTTGGAAAGCGAGCTGCGTAGTATTTCTTTTGCCGGTAGTTTTGCCTGGCTGCCGGTTTCTTTATTAACTATCTCCTTGACTCTGTTAATGTCCTCCATAAACTGCCACATATATAGGTAGGTCTCCCACACCGCTTGGTTAAAAGCAGAATCAACCGGCTCACCTTTATTTATAAGGAATCTGAATCTTCTTGTCACATCCAAATAATCGCGGGGAGTTATATCCTGCGGTGAACGCAACTTACCCGAAAGTTTCAATTCCCGGATTAAATTATGTATATTCGCCAGTTTGTCGGCTAAAGGCAGGTGGTCGTTTAAACCTTCAGAATTAAATAAATTTCTTATTTTTTTGCTCAGCAGTTTTGGATCGCTGGCCATTTGGAAACAGGGTACGTGCGAGGTTACTATAGGAGGGGTTTTATTTCTTCCTTTGAAACTCTGCGGATTTACCGTAAAGAGCCAAAGGTTATTACGATTAATCTTCGTTATTTCCGAGAATTCGTTTACCTTATCTTCGGGGAATTCAGTTAAATGCTTTTCCGGCCTTTGGCTAAACTCCGGATAAAACCAGTAATAAAGCGCCGCGTCCTCGCTGGTATTGATCTCATTGAATAAAAAGACGTTTCCGCCGTTGGCGGCTTCGTTTAAATACGCCGGGCGCGTCAATTCATAACTGCCGTCTTTTGCCGGGCGGATTTTGCCACGCAGTTCACCTAGGTCGGTATCTTCATTTACAGTATATTCGCGTAAATTCAAAGCCAGGATACTGGTGAAAACTCGGCCCACCTCGGTCTTACCTTCTCCGGAAGGACCTTCCAACTGCACCGTTTTATTTCCGTATTTGTACTGCCTGGCCAATTGCGCCAGGACCCTTTGTTCCGTCTCCTCGGCCACATACCCCGTCTCGCGCATAACCTCAGAAAAAGACTGCCTAGGGCCTTTAGATCTCTTTATTAAATCAGCCGAGGCGGCCAACTCCACCCCATCGAAATCTATCTTGCCCGTTTCCGCATTAACGTATATTTCAACATTCTCTAAAGATAATCTAGGGAATAAATTGGCTTTTAATTTCGCCCGGTCTTGGTCATTTTTAAGGCGCAGGAAAAGATAATTATAGGCCTCTTTATCGAAAATATCCTCCTCTTTCAATTTGTTTTCTATAGACACTCCCTTGACCCTCCGGGCAATTTCTATCAAGTCGGTAAAACCCAGGTTCGCATCTTCACTGAAAGGCTGGCTCTTGGCTAAAGAATAAATCGCGGCCAACTTTTTGATTATTTCATCCGAAAAAGAAAAATTATTTCTAAAATATACACTGATATCGCTTTCGGTAACCGCGTTCACCTCATGAATCAAAGGCCTGTTCAAAAAAGAAGGGTCTTTGATTTCGGTTTCCTTATGCATTGTCATAATAAATTGCAAATTCTTCGGAAGTTTTAGCTTTACCCCGATCTCGCGGATTTCTACCGTGCGTTCCCAGAGAATAGGGTTCAAAAGCAGCCGGAAGTTATCGTCGGCAGCCGAAATATTATCCAGCACTATCGTATATTGTTTCTTCTTATTGTCTTGCGCGGCCTTGGCCATTTTCAATAAAACACCGTCTTTCCACTGCATATGCACCCGCCAATCTTTGCCATAACGCAGATAAGCCGCAATAACCCTCTTTAATACAGTATCATTCCTCCAGGAGGATGAGCCGCTCCACTGTTGATAAAAGCTTTCCAGCTTTTTCTCCTCTAATGCAAAGATTTCCTTTAGCGCCTTTTTTATATCCGCTTGTTCCGCGGATTCTATCATCAATTCTGACTCCTGCTCGCTGATTTCCTCCTTAGGAAGGTACGTCCCCAATAGCTCTCCTCTTTTGCTGTAATGGCTCATCGAAAGCCTTACCATAACATTGTCCGGGTCCTGAGCTTGTTCACGCAATACCTCCTCGACGAGAAATGAATTATCGCTGTCAACCTTCAAAAGCAAATCGCGGCTTACCTGCAAAGAGCGCTTGATCAATGCTTTGACATTTTGTTTGACATTAACTTCAGAGCCGTCAATTTCAACTTTGGTATTGTCATAGTCTCCGTAACTGATCTGATGATGAATATTTCTAGCTAAACCCTGTGAGAATATATCCGATTCGACGACTGCCAGGTTAAACAAAGCCTGATAACTTTGCGAGGTGATCAGCCGCTCGATAAAAAACGAAAGCTTTTCGATCCTTTCGGGAGTATTTAATAAACTCCCGTAAATATTGCCGATAGTGATTATGAAAACGTCCAGGATATCTTTGAAATTCTGACTGCGCAAATAATACCGGCTAAAATCAACGTTAAAGCGCATCAGCTCGCGGAAGGTTATGGCCGACAACTCTTCAGCGCCGATAATCTTTGAAATGCCGTTATGGATATCGTAACTTAATTCGGCCATTAAACGCTGTTCCGCCGGGGTAAGCGCTAGTTTCTTCTTTTTAATTGTGCCGTTTACAAAAGAGGAAACCAGGACTCCGTTTGGGCTATCAATTTCCTCCCGGCAAAGCTGAGCGAATTCAGGGAAATCAAGCGTTGAAGTGAATACAACCGAACTTCGCATAAGCAAATATAGTATCGCTAAATATTTTTCTTCCTTGTAATTTTGCTCGTTTAGGCTGGCAACCAAGCCATCAAGGTCTTCTCCTTGCAGGATCCTTTTAACTTCCAGGGGAAGAAGAAGATAAAAATATCTTAAGTTTTTTCCTTTATCTGCCGATTCCCCGGCCATCATTTGATCGGGCCCGGCACCCTTCCCCGAGAGCTCCGGATAATCAGCCGGAACCCCTTCATTTAGGCCGATACTAATATCGCGCAGGCGCCCGCTTCTGATAGCCTTTTCTTCGGAGGCCATCATCCGGTCAATATCTTCTTCCCGGGGCATATTCACAGCGTTATGGACTTCAAGCCGCGGGTTTGTCGCACCGGCCAGAATAAAAGAAGTACCTCCCGAGAAATATTTCCTTTTTACGACGCTTTGAGTTTCCTCAATGTAATCTTCCTTAACGTAATCATAAACGCCTTTTTTTACCGCCTCTAAATAACTGTTATATATCTCTTCTTTTGCTTTCTTATCAGCAAGTTCAACACCCGAGATTTTGTTTTGGTCAACGTAAAGTTTTCCCAGCATAGATTCTTTCAAAGCACCTTTGAACCAGGCGCTTAATATGATCGCATTGTATATTTGCCTCAACTGGGCGAAATTCTTTCCCCTGTTGACCTCCTCTTCCAAGGCCGGAATGATAACCTCGCGCACGGTTTTGTTGAAGATTTCATTAGTTTCTTTTCGCGGGATAAGGACTGAGCCGGTTTCCGATTGGGCCTCTGAGGCATTTTGCTCTTTGATCTTTGATGCGGCTATGTAATCTTCTTCCAAAAGAACTTTTAATTCGCTGTCAATTATGTAAGCTGAATCGCTCTCTTCGAAAACAGAAGCTTTTTTAGGCACAATCCACACTTTGTTAAAAACATCGCTGGGTATATCGCTTTTGCCGTACTTTTCATAAACCTTAGCGTAAACTTTTTCCCAGAATTCCGACCCTAATTCGTCTTCCGGATATATCAAAGATGAGGTTATCTGCTTTAAAATATAATCTTCCTGGAGTAAATCCCGGCCCATTTCGGTATCCCCGAATTTTCCCGGGATTATGCGCTCTCGTTCATATGGAGAAAGGTTTACCCATAAATCGTTTTCCGATACAGTCAATGAGGTTAAGAAGTATTTGACAACCTTTAGGGCTTCCTCCTTGACCCTCTCTTCATTTGTATCCAAATCACCGATATCTATAATAAAATTAAACTTAAGGGGATTTTGCGGGTCTATTTTTAGGCCTTTTATGACCAAAGGAGAATAAGCCGCCGACAATTGCCATAAGGAAGTGTTTGCCGCAACCGGAGCGATTTGCCCGAATGACAGCTGAGAAGAAAATGTGTTTATAAGGAAAAAAATATTAACAAAAACAGCGATAGCTTTTGTTTTTATGCGATTTTTTCCTTTTTGCATTTTTTCGAACATTAAATGAGGTTCCTATTAAGCAAAAACAAATATACTTAAAAGATACAATATATATATTAGTTTTACAATAAAACGGCATTTCCCCCATGAAACCTCTTACTGTGGGTAATTTGATGTTTCTCTTTGTTATAAATTGCCCTAGGACATCCTTGCTGCAGTCAACTTATATTTGATTATAAATAGTATTTGGCAAAAATTGCTTTTTAGGATGGTTTAACCGCAGTTAATCCGCGGTAAGCTTATAGCCGAATGAGCTCATGTGCACGAAATCCCGCCAGATAAACCCGTCCTCGTGCCGCGAGGCCAAGAACGCGTTTAAGTCGATGACATCAATTCCGTATTCTTTAGCTATTTGGCGCATAAAATGTTACAGCGGCAGATAAAACCTATGATCGAGAAGGAATGATTTGGAAGATACCCAATTGCCGTTATTCTCCAAAGTGTTGGTAAGGACAATAAAGATCCGGGAGGAAATTATCGACAAGCCAAAGGCCAAAGCCAGAAGGATAAGATAAAAACTGAAATTTTAT
>JADFZM010000076.1 GCA_015232535.1 Candidatus Omnitrophota bacterium | reverse complement strand
CATTGCCGTCCAAATTAGACGAAGTTAAAACTTAATTGCAAATTGCCTGGTGGCTTATGAGATGATTGCTGGTGATAAGGATCATTAAGCCAATCCCAGATGAATCTTCTGGAAAACAGATTTACAGGTAAAATTTCCATCAAAGTATTCTGCGACGCCCCGTCTTTTATCTCCTCAGAGGATGTGTCATCATTGAACGAAGCAATTATTTGATCGGCTTCTTTAAGCTTTTCATCCCTCGTATTACTTGCTAAGGCCAAACGGCTTTTTAGGTCAGCAACCTCATCTTCCCGCAAAGTATATTTATTTTGTAATGTTTCGCGCTCCTCCCTTAGGACTTTCATATCGCTTTCGTAGCCTTCGGTCTTTTGAATGCTTTCCTTGTTGAGGACATCAAGGTCGCCAGTAACCTTATCGAGTTTAGCTTTAATATCGCGGTTTTCTGCCTCTAGCCTCTCGGTCAATTTTCTTGCAGACATTATTATTTCACTTGAGGCAGAAAGCTCGCTTTGCGCATTCGATAAATCATACCTCACTTTATTCAGCTCGTCTTTATAGTTATTCAAATCCCTGACCACTACCGATAGCTGCGCCTCTCCTTCTTCCAGCCTCTTTTTTAAAAGCAAATTTTCTTCCGTCAAGTTTTGAAGAGAAGATAATGAAGCTTTCAAGGCTACCTCTTTTTCTTTTAACAAATTTTGCTCTTCCAAGGCCAATGTTTTCGTTTGACGGCTTGATAGCTCTCTTTTTAAGGCATCCGAGAAGCTGTCTCTTTCTTTGGTTAATTGGTATATTTTTTCATTAAATTCTTTTCCGCTTTTTAAAGACTCGGCCTTTAATCTTTCCAAATCTTCTTTTATCGCATCTCTCTCGGCCGTAATCGTTAAAATTTGATTACAAGTGTCCTGATAAGACAAATCACTCTTCGGCTCATCAATCTTCTCTCGCATCTCTTTCATAGGGGAAGATTCCGCCTTTTCTATGGCAGCCGCAGGTGGATTAGTATCATCCGCTCTGGCCGGCCTTTCGCAAAAGGGCTTGCTAAGGTTTTCTTTCATCAAATGCTCGGTGAGCGTAGGCGCTTTGGCCTGTTTTGAAACAACAGGAGGAAGCTTTTCAACCGGCCTGTTCACGGGGGAATTCATCGGGTCAATGGCCTTTTCAACAGACTTATGCTTTTTGTTATTTCCGAAAACAAGAATCGCCATCCAAAGGAAAAACCCGGCGCTTAGAACAACAAATCCTATAAGAAAGTAGAATTCCATTATAAATTACCTAATTTCACAGGTACTTGTGCTCGGATAAATATCCTGAATAATCCAAAACGGACGTCTCAAGAGGCATAAACTTTTTCTTATAACCCGCCCGATTCAATTTGCTAATATCAGCCTGAGTAAAATACTGGTATCTTTCGTTAAGCCCGGGCGGCATATCGATATATTCTATACTCAAATCCTTATTTACGGCCGAGAATAGCGCTTTGGCCAAATCATTCCAAGTGCGTGCTTCTCCCGTCCCTAAATTAAATATACCGTTTATATCTTTATTGTCCTTAAAGAACATGACAACGTCAACAGCGTCTTTGACATAAACAAAATCCCTTTTTTGCTCGCCGTCTTTATATCCGGGGTTATAAGACTTGAAAAGCCTTATCTTCCCTTTCTCCTTAACTTCAATGTAAGACTTGGCGATCACGCTGCGCATATCGCCTTTGTGGTATTCATTTGGCCCAAAAACATTAAAAAACTTTAGCCCCACAAACTTATCCTGTAATTTATTTTCCAGAACCCACAAATCAAATTTATGCTTTGAAAACCCGTACAAATTAAGAGGCTTTAATTTTAAGGTGCTTTTATCATCATCGCTGTACCCCTCCGACCCGTCCCCGTATGTTGCGGCAGAACTCGCATAAATAAAACGTACATTATTTTTCAGGGACCATTCGGCCAGAATTTTGGTATATTCGTAATTATTTTCTTCAAAATATTTGGCATCCTGCAAAGTGGTAGAACTGCAAGCTCCCATGTGGATTAGACAATCAAAGCTTTCCTTGAAAAGATTATTTTTTATCCACCGCATAAATTCGTTTTTGTCGAAGTATTTCAGATATTGCTTGGATTCAATATTCTTTTTCTTTTCATCCGACGTATTATTATCGCTTAGGTTGTCGTTAAAATGATCGACTAAAATAAGGTCTTTTATCCCGCGTTTATTTAGCTCTGAAGTGATACAGCTGCCGATAAAACCCGCCGCCCCGGTTACAATTATCAAGTTAATCCCTTTCCTTTGGCACGTTTAATGACTCAACGAGGAATTTCCCAATATCCCGTCCTATTTGCCGCCCTAAAACTCCGTAATCTCCGTCTTTTGCATTAAGTGATTTTTTATCCTCAAAAACCGCTATTTTCCTGCCCGAAGATTTATCAGTCAATGAGCCTTCGGCACTTACTTCAAAAGTAACGCTTTTCCCAATGAAGATCATGCTGTTCTTAGCTGTCTTTTTTATTGCCGTTATACGACCATCCAAAACCATCCCAGCGTTATTATCTTCCTCGTCAAAAATTACATCAAAAAGCAATCCGGTATTATTATTGTCGGGTTTACCCGGGCCATCGCCCAATATATCGTAAAAGCCTCTTATGATCATCAAAGAAACCTTGTCATAATCTTCATCCGCTCCGACAGCTTCCCCGGGATTGAAAGGCAAGATCAGGATTTTTCCCCCCAATGTCAATCTTGAAAAATCTAACACCGTCCCTTTGAAGTTATGGGGTGAGGCATTCCCGGCGTCGGTGGCCTTAACAGGCTTAAAGAAAGAACACCCGATTAAAGAAATAACAAGAATAAAACAAAAAAATCTTTTCATGGTTATGTGATTTTAACATACCCCATGTGTATGCTCAAGTCATTTAAGCAATATATCAATTAATAATTATACTAAATAGCGCAGAATGGCGAAATCAAACCGTTGGCAGGCCTTCCTCTTCCTTGATACCTAAAAGCAGAGGCAAGTTATTGATTGGTACAATCTGAAATATCACCGGGGCAAATCCATCAATCGAATCGGGGTCAATATTCTTAAACATATCCGGGATCTTGTAATTCTCCATATTTCCTTTTGTGTCTAATTCTAAATTTTCCGGGTTGAAATCAATGCCCCCGACATTCTTTTTGTCATCTCCCGCCATCATTTGGTCGGCAGTTTTCGGATTCTCATCCCCCGCTTTAACAAATGAATTGGGAATGAAACCCGTTTTCCCTTTATGCTTTTTAAGAAAGCCATTTATAGTTAAACTGAAATCTTCCTCAGTTGGCTGTATTATTGAAAACTCGGTTATCCCTGAGTCTAGAAAAAATTTCACCATTGCATCGAAAATTCGTTTAGAATCATTTAGACGGGTAAACTCTATTATTTCTTTGATTAATTCGTAATAACGCCTATTATGTTCTTCCTCATCAATTGTAACTCCTTCCGGCACATTAAAAATTAATATAAATGGCCGGTTGTTCGACTGAGAGATAATTATATTTGATGGGATATTCCTTACTGAATCGATATCGGTCGCTGAAGGAAGAAACATTCCATTCGGGTGATTATGAAGGCTGACAGTGGCGTTGTGAGCAATATTCCAGGCATGTTCTCCCTTTAAGGTCACAGACTTCTCGTTTCCCCTTACAATAAACCAATCTTCCCTTTTGTCATAAATAAGAATTTCAAAAGGCAGCGGGCTGGTCGCTCTTACAAAATTCCCGATTGTTGGTTCCACCGTTAAAGGGCGCGAGGTACCTATAGGCTGTGTCCTTAAATTCATTGCTTGCATTTCCAGCATTGACCGATCAAGCAAAATACCATAACTTTCATAATTGGCGTTTCTAACGGCATTAGCCAGATCGCTCATTTGCTGGGAAGTGATCATTCCATCTTGCAGGGCTTTAATCATTCTCACCATATAAGATATAGCAGGGGTATGCCATTCAGTGCCCAAATATGACATGATATCCCTTAATTGCTCCCTCTGCCCTTCTAAGGAAGGTAATGCTTCAATTACGGCCGAAACCGCCTCGTCCAAAGACATTTTATCGTTTTCAGCTTTTCCAGAGGCCGCCATCATTTGGTCGGAAGAATCAATAGCGCCGCTCCAAAACATATATTCCCTATAATATTCCCTATAAGAACTCAAAGCATCTTCAATCTTATCAGCGGATACTTCCTCTTGGGCCTTATCAGCAGGCCGGCGCATTTCTTCCCTTGCCATTTGAGAAGCTTCTAAAGGCGCGGTATCAGTAAAATCCGGAATAATGATTACCTTCCGACTTTCTGCCTCAGCCATTAACCAGTCTTGGATTTTTAGCAAAACTTCAAAAGATTCTTTTTCTGCATCCCCGCTCGCGGTCGGATTGAAATTTTGAAGGTTTTGAAGAGAATAAAACAACTGCAAAGGGCGTGAAATAACATATTCTTTTCCTTCATAACTGATATTATCAGCTTCGGTAATCCAGGGCTGCAAATATCTATCTTCCAGTCCTCCGAAATATTCCTTGAATAAGCCTTCGAGGATTGTCAGGGAGTTAGGCATAATTCTTTGCGACATGCCGTAACGTCTAAGCCCTATATCCAGGAAATACAGAACCACTAATGATGAAAATATCTCCGAAATATTTACCCTGTATTGCCTGAAAAACTTTAAAATATAAGGAGGATATTCGTTCAGTTCATCCGCTTCTATTACCCGGACAACGTCCTCAAACGCAGCATCCTCCTCATTGTCTAAAATCTCCAAGGCAAAAGTATAATCCTGGGGATGTGTGGTTTTTTTAAAAACTTCATTATTTTGCCTAATTGCTTGGGTACGGCCTAACTGCAAGAACCTTTCCGCTAAAAATTTCTTTATATCTCTCGGCGCTATTATCCCCGAAGATTTAAACGCCCGGCGTATATCTTTAAATAGTCTTTTTAATCCCGGATCTGTTTGTAATAATTGCGGAATTTTTTGTACCCGATGGGGGGAGGAAACTTTATTATATATTAATACGGGCTCGGAAATGAACTGACCTTCCCGGGAGAAATTAACCTCACTGGTCCTAACTAAATCCCCGTTTAATTTAGGAATAACAAATAATTTCCTATAACCTAAAAACTGCCCGGTAAAAGCTCCCGTTCCTTTTAAAATCGCTCTTGACCTGGCCGCATTTTCCGCCTCATCTTTAAAAGCTACCCCATAAAATGAATGTTTATTCCTCCTAAGAGGAGCCATTGAAAGCATATTTTCCCAATTGCTTCCGGAACCCTTAATTCCCAGCCACCATCCGCCTTTAACCGGGAAATATGTTGTCCTGCCGTTGGCAACTGAAGGGTCTGCTGAAATAATATCTTCAGAACTTTTGTCCGTTACGCCGATTATAATCCTTTTGCCTTTTTTAAGCTGTTCCTCAGCTCTTTGGGCATCTTTGATGACAAATCCGGTATATTTATTTAAAACATCGACGCCTCCGATTGTATCAACATTTTCCTCATCCGAGCTTTCTATTTCTCCGATATGGCCTTCCTCTTCGCTCAATCCGATCATATATACCGGGCGCAAAGCCGGGTCTTTCATTAATACTGCTGATATTTGAGGATTCTCATAAAATAATCTGGTAAGATTTTTATGCTCTGATATGCCCGCATCGATAAGATATTGGCTTAACCTTTTTTTACGGGATAAACCCAATCCCAGCATCGAAGTGTCTGATTGCTTAGGGGAAATACCTTCCTCATAAACCTTTCTTTCCTCATCGGAAATTGGAATAAGTAATTCCTTGCCGGCCGGTAAAACATCGCTCGGATTCATACCGTTATATTCGGCGATACGGCGGACCATTGTAAAACCCCTTACGTACCCGTAGGCATGCCCGTAAAAAGTCCTGGCCAGGTCCTCCAAAGTGTCGCCTTTTTTGACAGTGTATTCGATTTTCGAAGCTCCCGGCACATCCAAATATATTCCGTATGGCAGATCATATCTGGATCTGTAATCTTGCGGTAAAGGGGGTAAATTATACTTACCTTTATTTGCCGACCAAATTTCATGATATGAAAAAACGTCCCCATAATAATAAAAAGCTAACCTGCTTAAAGACTCGCCTGGGTTTAACCGATGTTCCAATGGAAGTGCTTGCGTATCCATTAAATCTATTTGCCCTAAGCCATCAATAAAATGGGCATTTACTTTGTTGATTTTATTCAAATCAAGGTTTTCAGCCGGCTTTAGAGAAGGTAAATCATAAAAAGTATGCGCAATAAAACCTAGTATCAAGATGGCGGCCGCTTTTGCAACTGAGCTTTTAGGCCATAAGTCAGAAATCTTAAAATTCGCCAATTTATCGTAGAAACGCCTGTAATGAATCTTGGCATTTTTTACATTACTTACCTCTGTTGATGTTGAAATTGCTTTCCTCTGTGCACCCCTTATTAAATCCATGATTTCATCTTTTATATTGTTCCTAGGCTTTGCTGCCACTTCTGTTTCACCCTCGTTTGGAGCTGGGACTTCGTTGGTATCTCTTTCTAACTTAAGACCCTCAACTCTTGCTTGGAAATATTCTCCCCGTAGCTGCCTCTCCAGAACTTCTCTATGCACGCTTTGTGCTAATTCTTTAAACCCAAGGCTGTTTTGATCAAGTATTCCGGATAAAACCCTGTTACAAATATCAAAAGGACTTTTATTCAACTGCTCGCGCGTAACTTCAATCCCTAATCTGGCGGCAAATTCGAGGATAATATCTTCCGTAGCTCTTTCGTAAATTCCAAGGAAATCATTAAGAAAAGAAAATCCTATTTTGTACGATAAATACAATTCTATTACTTTGACAAAATCAGTAAATGGCGCGTCTCCGTTTGCGATGCTGGAAAGATAAGCCGATACTTCCTGGGCTACCCTCTTGTTAATGCCCGAATAACTATCCTGAACCCCTAAAAGCTCGTCTTCCGTGTGCTGTTGCTCGTGAATCGCTGTCGACTCATAGCGGCTTAAAAGAATTCTCTCGAGCTCATCCCCTTTTGGGTTAGAAGGATAATCTATTTTTAGGGCCTTTCTTATATTAGGATAAATCGGATGCAATGACTTCCCTTCCTCAACAACAAAAATAGCATTATTTAAATGAGGAATAATAGACCTTAGCGTTTCGGCCTTTATGGCTTTCTTTAAAACAACACCGTGCGTATCTCCTATGTAGGTAAAACCTAAAGCCTTAACATCTTTATCCAAACTATCAATGCGCTCGCCTAGGAACAAGATAAAAGTGGAAGTATTATTTACAACATACCGCTTTATATCATCAATTTTAAAAGCGATAGAAGTAAGAAGTTTTACCTTTTCTCTTTTAGGAGTATTTTTGGTTCTGGTTATCACTTCGCAGTGAACATAAATCCCGTTCTCCCTCAACATCTGATCATTCCTTAACCTTTTTGCTAAACCCTCTATCTCTTTCTCGTTTGCGCCGCTGTTAACGCTCTTTTCTGTTAATTGATTAAATATTTCCCCGACGGACCCGCCGATCAATCCCGTTGCTTCCCTCATTCGGGACAATAAATCATCCTGCGCCGCTTCATCCGCACGAGCAATTAAGAATACCGGCCAAACTTCCGATAAAAACAGCTCTATCCTTTCTTTTAATCCTCTGCCGCGCATCTTTTCAATAGCCGGCTCAATCCTATCCAAATACTCTCTTTGATTCCTTTTAAAAGGAATAAATACTATCTGTTCTTCCTCTTTATTTTTTTCCTTCCTGAACTTTTGCGCGGAACCGGTTTCTCTATCATCAGCATTGATTTTAGGTGAAGGGGCGAATACCGAATCCGGCACAGATTCATCGTTACCCAATCCCCTTTCCGTTTCACGCAATAGGCGTTCCTCGTAAACCGGCCTAGTCGCTTGCTTGACATCATATGGCTCCCTAGGCTTTTCTTCGGCTTTAGGCGTTTTTTCGCTTGTAGCCATTTCTTTAAAACTGAATTTGCGCCAATCATTCCTGGCAAACAACTTATACATCTCCAATAAACCGTCGATTACTTCATCCGTTAAATTGCCTTTTATTTTCACCCTCCGGCTCAAGGCGTCATTTTTCCGGACAAAATTAAAGGCCTCCTCAATGCGAGCGCGAGTATCAGGGCGATAAGTTATTACTTCCTCTCCTGTTTCTACATTGGCCTTTCGTTCTTTGACCACTAACTTCCCCCAACGCTTTAAGAGGCTTACATAGGGGCTGTTAGCGCGTATCGAGCCTAATTCGTGAAAATGCCTTGCCTTCCACCCTTTTTTGCTTCTCTCCCTTTTATCTTCATACTTGCCGTTAACTCCATAAAGAAAGTCAACGTCTTTTTCCATATAAACCAGCAATGTGAATATTTCCCTCATTAAAGGCCTATTCGCGTACATAAAATACCCTGCTTCGGTATCGACTAAAACCTCCTGCATAAAAGCTTCAAACTTCAATTCTTTTACCATCTTTCGCCAGGCAAAATTCTTTACTTCTGACCCGGACCCTAAGAAAGAAATAACATCCACCTCCAAGACATGCCCAAGCCCAGCGCCTTGATAATTAATTTCAAACATATTCGGGGAATTAACCACAAAATTTATCCTTATATCTTCCCAGCCTGAAATGTCACTCCCAAATAAAGTTAAATAGAATTCAAAATCTTTATAAAAGCTGTCTAACAATCTCAAAATCACAATATCCGAAACCTTCCCAAAGGATTCCTTGATATTTACTAATATCTTTGTTCTTTGATTGTTATCAAGCGGAACACTTCCGGAGATTACATTATAAACCTGTTTTAATTCATCGCTTAATTCGTAAAGGACCTGCGGCGTGACTATTTCCTTCTCAAAATCATCGTTGAGTCTGTATGCGAGAGAAGAAATAAATCTGCTCACATATTTTATAAACGGCCGCAAAGTAAGCAATACATTCTCGGAATCTTTATACTGGTCAATGAATGAAATAAATTCTTTAAATGCTTCAAGCGGAGTTTTGCCTCCGGTTATCTCCAATGAAAGTTCCCTTGCCCCCTCTTTCTCCCCTTCGAGATAATTTGCCTTAGCAATCACCGCCTTTTCACCGAATGCACGTGGGACTAAAAGCGGCCTTTGTTTTTCAACTGGCGAAGAGGGCCTTTCCGTCCCCCTTGTTTGAATCTCCACCCCTCCTTGCACTTCCAAGATTCTTCCGCTTTCTCCGATATACTCCCTGGCTTTTTGAGCCGTTCCGTCGCTTAACATAGCAATATCAATGTTTTTGGCTAACTCAACCCCTCCTGAAAAATATTGCCTGCTTACAACAGTTTGCGTTTGCGGGTCATAATCTTCTTTTATATAGTCATAGACGCCTTTTTTAAGCGTATCCAAGTATTCATTGTATATTTTCTCCTTCTCCCCGGTATTCGCTAAATCTACCCCCCCTACCCT
>JADFZM010000075.1 GCA_015232535.1 Candidatus Omnitrophota bacterium | reverse complement strand
GACTTTCGGGTCAACCGTTATTATCTTCCCCTTCTTCAGACTCAGAGAACAAACAAAGGAAACCAGATCGGGGGTGACTATCCCCTTACCATAATCAGATATAATGACAGCATCATAGAGGTCGATCTCTGATTCGATCATAGAAAATATTTTTTCTAAGAGTTTCTGGTCCGGTTTTTGGGCGGTCCGCTCGCGGTCGATCCTGACTATTTGCTGTTGCTGGGCAATAACCCTTGTCTTGGTTATCGTCGGCGCCTTATTGTCGATAAATACGCCGGAGATATCTATCCCCTTCCTTTTAAGCTCCCTTTTGAGCAGGCCTCCTTCCAAATCATTACCTATACGGCCTATTTGAGAAACTTTTACGCCCAAGCTCTTAAGGTTATTGGCAACATTGGACGCCCCCCCTGGTAGATAAAAAGACCTGTCTTCTAAAACAATCGGGACAGGGGCTTCCGGAGATATTCTAGTGACCGAACCTTGTATGTATCGGTCAAGCATAATATCTCCGATAACCATAATACTTTTTTTGGAAAAACCGGAAACTATCTTGGCAAAGTTATTCATCAAATAATACTTATAGTTATCTATTATTTACTGTTTGAGAAATGCTGATTCTAGCACAGTTTAATTAGGGAGTCAACTGCTTCTAGGACATGGCTTATGGGAATATTTTGCAGACTTCTGGGGTCTATTTTTCCCGCTTTTGAGAAATCCAGCTTATCCTCTAAAGGGACACTTATTGATATGGAGTTATCGTTCAGAGGCCTCCATCGCTCTTTGTTTATGCCTGGCTGATTACGGGTAAAGATAGCTACAACAGGAACATTCAATGCTGCGGCGATATGGACAGGGCCGGAATCGTTAGATATTAGGATATCGCACGATTTTATAATGCTAACTAGCTGGCTTACAGTTGTTTTTCCTATCAAATTCAAAATATCAGAGGAGCTTACTTTCAACATTTTATTGCTAGTTTCCTCGATTTCTTTATCGCCAATAAAGATAAAATGGCAGTCATATTTGGCTTTAACCTCGTTAATTACACGGATAAAATTTTCCTGCGGCCACCTTCGGGTCGGGTCACTGCCCCCGGGATGAATACCGATTAATTTTTTATCCTTTAGGAACCCTTTGACCCGCAGCAAATTCTTAAACCATTCTTCCGAATCCTTTTGAATAGAAATATCCAGACCGAGATCTTCAGAATTTATCCCCAAGGCCTTAAGAAGCGAAAGACAATATTGGGCCTCGTGCATTTTCCCGAGATGCCGCTCGTCTTTACCCTGAAGGTTAAGAAGAAAACCGTAATTTTTATCCTTATAGCCTAAGCGCTTAGGAATGCCGGCTAAAAAACACAAAAGATTAGTTCTTTTTTTTGTGTGAAAATTTATAGCTAAATCAAATTTCTTCGACCTGACCAAGCTAACGAGCCTCAAAAACCCGAAGAAATTCCGGTTTATTCCTTGTCGGTCGTCAAAAATGACATCGTCAAAATGCGGGTTATCGTTTATTAAGGAAATTGTCTGGGGGGCAACAAGCAAAGTGATCTTTGCGTTTGGATATTTCTTCCTTATAGCCCTTATGGACGGAGTAGTCAAGACGACATCTCCTATGCGGTCAGTACGAATTATCAGAATTCTTGAAAATCTTTCCATAGCAAGTCTCGCTTATTTATAAGGTAAAGCTTCAATCACTTTTTTAACTGTTATATTATCGAGGCAAATATGAGGACTTTTCGATTTACGATTAAGGCATGGGGCACAATTACTCTTATCGGATAAATAAACCCCTCCTTTTCCCCACGGCCCGTAAAGAAAAGGGTCGGTAGGACCGAAAATAGCCAGTATCGGCACATCCAGATAACTTGCCAAATGCATAACCGCACTGTCATTCGCCAGGACTAGAGATGATCTTTTGATCAATTCAGCCAGCTGAAGTAATGTAGTCCTTCCGCAGAAATTGACCGCCCCGATGCCGGATAACTTATTTATTTTTTCAGCAATCTCCCTATCATGCTCATCCCCTACAAATGCCACATTAAGTTTCTTATTCTTCTCGAGGTACAAAACAGTCTCGGCAAAATTATTTTCGCCCCATCGTTTAGCCTCTGATGCCGCTCCGGGAGAAATTAGGCATATTGTTTTACTTACAAGATTATTATCACCCAGAAGAGTATCCACATAGGCCTTGTCTTCTTTGCCGACATAAATCGAAATTTTATCGGGTGGATTTCCGCCTACAGCCATTAAAGTGCTTAACCGATTCAGGTGTTTTTCTTTCTTATGAGCATTAACTTTTTCGCTAAATAAAGATGTGCGGTACGGCGGATTTAGGAAAAACGGTATTGCCGTGTTACGAAGGTCAATAACCATATCGAATTCTTGCTTCCTTAACCACAGGACCCACTTAATAGTTTTCAAAAGAGGCTGGTTTTTGTTAAAAATATAAATTTTATCCAAAAACGGATTTTGGCTAAAAAGAGTTGCCGCCTTAGGGCCGATAATAACGGATATTTTAGCCGAAGGAAAATCCCGCAAGAGAATATCGATTACCGGAAGGGTCAATATGACATCCCCGATATTCGTTAAGCTTACGACCAGGATCTTCTTTATTTTTTCCTTTTGCAACTTAAGCAAATCAAGCTCCTTTTTTGATCATATTAACAGCTTGATACACTTCCTCTGCCGTCACAGCCTCCATGCATAAATTGCGCGGGCACTCCAGAAAATAACAAGGCTCTCTATTACAGCCGATATCCTCCTGCAAAATCACCGAGCGCCCTACCCCGCGGGGCGAGGTTATTTTCCTGCTAGTAGGCCCAAATATACCGACTGTAGCCGTTCCCAGCGCATTTGCGATATGTAAAGGCCCCGAATCACCCGAGACAACACAATCGACTTTACTTAAAAAAGCTATCAGCTCCTCCGTTTTTAATTTTCCGCACAAAATAATCGGCATGAAATTAAGGCTATGAACGATTTCATTTGCCAAATCTGCATCTTTATCGCTCCCGGAGATTATTATCTTTTTATCTCCGTCAAAATTAAGCTTCCTGATTAAGGAGGTAAAATTCTCCTTCGGCCACCTCTTTAATCCCCAATTACCTCCGGGGTTTATAACCACTTTATAATCTCCCTCATCCACCCCGCTATTTTTAAGGATCTTACCTGCCTTATCGGCTGCCTCCTCCTTTACGGATAAAAACGCGCGGCGATCATCTACATTTATCCCGAATTTCTCTATAAGGTTTAAATAATAATCTGACCGGTGTAAATCTTCTTTCGGCTCTTTGATAGGACAGGTTAGCAAGCGCCTCCTGTTTTTCGTATCATACCCAACCCGAACTTTTATTCCGGCAAGAAAGCAAAAAAGAGCTCTGGTCATAGAACGGTGCAAAATAATAGCCAGGTCAAATTTTTCCCGGCGCAGCCGCAACACAAGCATTAATTTTGCCAATAAACTCCGTTCTTTTCCTTTGTCATCAAATAGGATAATATTATCAATGAACTGATTCGCCTCCAGTATTTCCTTAACCCGTAAAGGCCCAAGGCAGGTAACCGAGGCTTGCGGATATTTCGCCTTTATCGCCTTAAAAACCGGGGATGAAAAAATAACATCGCCCAGCCAGTTAACATTAATTACCAGTATTTTCTTCATATATCCCGATTATCCTCGAAGCCATTTGATCCAGAGAAAATTTTTGTTCGATCCTTTCCCTTCCGGCTACCCTTAGTTTTTTGCAAAGGACTTTATCATCGATAAGCCTTATCAAAGCATAGGCTAGTTGCTCATCATCCCCCGGCTCGAATAATAAACCGGTAACATTATTTTCGATGAGAGACGGTATCCCTCCTATATTCGAAGCAACAACAGGTAACCCGCTAGCCAACGCCTCCATGATTCCTAAGCCCAAACCTTCTTGCCTCGAAGGCATCACAAAAACATCGAACATCTGCAAAATATCCGCAGTCCTGTTAACCGTAGGGATAAATTTAATTTTATCTTCCAACTTCAGGGAAACAGCCAGCTTTTTAAGCTCATCTTCAAATTTTCCTTCTCCTACCAGGGCCAACATAACATTTTGCTGAACTTCGGAAACGCGTTTAAAAGCCCTTATAAGGATATCCTGCCCCTTGACTTCGGAAAGCCTAGCTATAATACCGATAACCGTAAAAGCATTTAAGCCAAATTGATCTTTTTTTAACCTGCGGCCATCTTCGCTTATAAGACAAAACGCATCAACATCAATACCGCTTGGCGCCAAAACAACCATTCCTTTATCCAACTTAAAATCATTCAGAAGATGATCCCTTACCTGCGGGCTAATAGCTATGACTTTCGATCCCCAGCAAGGAAATAACTTTCTGGAAAGCTTCGGCTTAAAATAACCGTGGCAAGTCGATATATGTTTTACCCCGGTAAAAATATGCAAAATAGAGCCGATAACCTGAGTGATCCTGGTATGGGAATGTAAAATGCTAACTTTCTGCTCTTTAATTAATCTTATAATTTTCGGAAGCGCAAAATATATTTTGAATGAAAGTTCCGATTTAGTTTTTATATTAAAAGCCGCTGTCATGATCCCCGCGCGGGAGAATTCTTCTTCCATATCCCCTGAGCTTGAGGCAACAATCGCTTCATGCCCGTTTTTTATCAAAGCCTTGCCTAGATTAAGAAGATAACTGGTGATCCCCCCGGCGTTCAAATGAGTTGTTAAAAATAGCACCTTCATTTCTTTATCTCCAACAATTCATAAACGCATTCTAAAACCTCGGAGGGCTTTATCTCTCGCATACAGGCATGAGTCAATATTTTACATTTTCCGCTATAGCAAGGGGTGCAAGTAAGCTTCTTTTCAAATATTTTCAGCGTATTTTTATCCGGAGGCGAATGCCTTCGGGAAGCCGTCGGCCCGAAAAAAGCTATGGTTTTTGTCCCCACCGCCGAGGCTACATGTAGCGGAGCTGAATCGGGAGTTAAATAAAGGCTGCATCTTTTTATTAATCCGGCCAACTGCATTATATCGGTCTTTCCGGTAAAAACAGCTAATTTAGTCTTAACCATAGACTGTAGGTGCCTGGCCCAAGCAATATCTTTTTCTGATCCGGTTATCAGGATCCGGACATTTTTCTTACTCAGTTCATTCGCCAATTCGGCTATATATTCCAGAGGCCAATTCTTGGTCGGCCAATTAGCGGACGCCGATATATTGACCCCTACGATATAACGGGCGTTTCCCAGCCATTCGCTATCCAAAAGTTCCTGCACATATAAATCGTCCTTGGGCGAAGGCCAAAGCTCCAGATAACTTTGTTCCTCCGTATATTTAATCCCCAACATTTTAAGCACCTGAAACTGATGCTCGACAGGCGGGATATTTTGCTTTACGTTCTTGATCGCATTGGCTAAAAGGAATCCCCACTTGCCGTTATCGTAACCGTAGCTTTCTTTTGGAAAACTTAAGAAAGATAAAATATGGCTGGTGCGGTTATTCTGCAGATCTACTATCTTGTCAAAACGGTATTTTCTTAATCTGCGGGAGAAATGCAAAAGGCCCGTTATGCCTTTATCTTTTTTCTGGTCATAGATTATCATCCCGTCGATATATGGGCATTTATGCAGGACCTTTCGTGAATCAGACCCCACCAGGCAATAAATCTTCGCTTGCGAAAGTTTTGAGCGGATAGAGCGCAAAGAAGCCGTTGATAAAATAACATCTCCTATCGAACTCAACTTAATGACCAGTATGTTTGTGGATTTAAGCAATTCTTCATAAACAGCAATCGTCTTTTCGGCCATATGTTCAAGGAGAAAATTATTCTTGATCTTTTCCTTGGCGTTTCTTACCAGAGTATCGGCTATATCTTTATTTTTTATAACCCTTATAACCTGGTTTGCCATTGCTTCAACATCTTTTGGAGCGACTAAAAGACCGTTTACCTCATGGTCGATAATGTCTACCACCCCTCCGACTTTTGTGGCAATAACCGGAACTCCGACAGCTTGGCCTTCAAGGATAACCCGGCCGAAAGACTCCGGCTCAATCGATGACATTACCAATACATCTGTTTTTGCCAAAAGCTCGGGTATATCTTTCCTGTTCCCCAAAAACTCAACGTTGCGCTCAATGCCTAAATGCCTGACCAGCAGCTCCAGTTCTTTTCTATATCCGGGTTTTTTCTGCGGGCTCTCACCGATTATCCAGATCTTAGCAAAAGGGATATTGCGAATTACCTTAACCATAGCTCTGAGAAAAAACTTATGCCCTTTTAAAGGAGTTATGCGTCCGACAATAGAGATAATGCATTTGGACTCGTTTCGAGCGGGAGTCGGCCTCGCCGCGAAATAATCGCGATCGACGCTTCTAGGTATATACCGCAAGCTTTTGGAGGAAACACCGTAATTCCGCATCATAAATTGCCCGACTGAATGGCTGGGCACGATGACCAGCTTAGACCAGCCCATGACCTGGCTGAATAACCTGTTTTTATAATGGCCGTGACAGGTGGTTATGAAAACCGCTTCGGTCCTACGGCAAGCAAAATAGGCTATCCAGGCAGGGACCCGCGAACGGGCATGGACAACGTCGATTTTCTCCTTGATGATTATTGACCTTAAAACCTTAACCATCCTGAACATCACCCATAAATTCTTTCGGTGTACAGGGAAAGAATAATGTTTCGAACCGCTTTGCTCTAAGCTTTCGACCAACGATCCACCGTTAGAAACTACAACCGAACCGTGCCCGCGTTCGACGAGATATTTCGCGAAATCAACCGTGCCTCTTTCTACCCCCCCGACGTTGAGCTCCGGTAATATTTGAAGTATTCGCATATGATTTAAATTAGCATTCTCAATGCTTCGGCAATAACGGCATTATCGCCTAGGCAATTAGTCTTAATTTTGTTTTTAGCCACATCATACACCGCCTGCCCAACTCTTCCCGCCTCCCTCGCCAATATATACCCTTCTTTATCCAATGATTTAAGGAAATCAATGTGTTTGCTTTCCTTCCCGAAAAGACTCTTCAATACCTTTGGTAAAAACACAATTGTGTTCTTACCCGATGAAGCCGCCTCCGAAACCATGGAAATACTATCCCCGGAGGTGATTACGATATCGGCCAAACCCAGAATACCGCCGACCGTCTCGGGATAATTTTCCCTATTAGCAATTATTAAAAGCGGGCAGCGCTCATGCTTTTTCAATTCTTTAGTGATCACTTGTTCGATAGCTTCGCTTGTGCGCCTGGAAGTTGTTAATAAAATGTCCGCGTTTATCTCATTAGCCACCTCTTTGAGCTGATGCAGCAAGATCTTTATTTGATTTTCAGATATATAGATATCTTTCGACGGGCCGCCTATCAAAACCCCGAGTTTAAACCTGTTCATATTCTTAAGATGCGGAAACCTGCTTAATAACAAATCCTTTTGTATGTTCAGGTATGCCGGGTCTATCAAATTACAGGCCGCTTTGGTGATAATGACATTTTCTCTCTTTTTAAAGGTTCCTTTTTTCGTATCATGTTCCGGAAGGATAACCAAATTATAGTTTGAAAAATCAAAGATGCTCGGCTTTAAAATGGAGATATTCTTAGCGTTAATGTCGCCCGAAAGGAATATATTTGCTCCGGCCAAGGAAGAGCCGCATGAAATCACATAATCCGCCCTTAGGCTTATCAGTTGCGAATAAGAATCTTCGGTTATAAACTTTCTTAAAAAAGGCAAGGCTCCGGCCGGATATAAAAAAGGCCTGGCAAATAAACTTAAAAAAGTGAAAAACAACCGATGGGTCTTGGACTTAAAGAAAACCTTGACGGTCTGTACCGAGGAAACTATATCTCTTTCGGCCAAAACTTTCTGCAGGCTGGAGGCTATTGATTCCGATTGACGGAAATGGCCGGCCTTTCCGTCGCTAATAACAATTATATTTGACTCAGTTGAATACTTCCACACCTTGTAAAACCACATATATTCATGCGGGCGTTCTTTAATGTAATGCTCCATCCTTTTGACTATCTTAACCAGATTAGCCTGTAAATCCTTCTCCATATCGCCGGTTTTTACAAGCTCAAGCGGCTTCTCGATAATCATCTTATGAAATTTCCCATTTTCCCTCATAATAACGGAAAAACATATCGGGACGTCCAATTTAAGCCCCATGCGGATGGCCCCAACCGACATCGCCGCTTTGCGCCCTAAAAAGTTGACCAAAACCCCGTCTTTACCGCCTTGGTCAACAACCATGCCGATAACTTCGTTGTTTTTTAAGCTATTGATGAAATCCCTCGCCCCCATTCCGCTGGTGAAAATAACCGATCCCCCGCATGAACGGTAACTGTTTAAAAGCTCATCGAGCCTGGAATGCCTTTCCTGCGGTTTTACAATTACACGATACGGATACCCGAGCATAGCGCAGGACAAACTGGCTATTTCCCAACTTCCAAAATGCATAGCAAGCAATATCACTCCTTTGCCTTTACCCCGCGATTCGGAAATATTCTCCCGCCCCTCTATCCTTACAAGCTCGTTGAACTTCTTTTCATTCAAAAGAGGCATGCGCAAAAGCTCGATCAAATTCTGGCCGTAACTTATGAAAAGGCCGCGGGTGATCGCATCTATCTCTTGAGGAGTCTTTGATGCCGAGAAAGCCATCTTGATATTTGAATAAGCACGTATGCGATGGCGGCTATCAAAGATATAAGCTATAACTCCTATGGACTTCCCGATAAATAAAGAAAGCGTCAGAGGTAGCAATCGGATAAAAAAAGCGAATATCCTAACGAAATTGTAAATTATTAATTCTTTCAAAAAGTTTTTCCTTGCCGTTTAGCACTTCAATGCCTATTTTCAAATAATATATCTCCAATCCTTCCCAGCTGATCTCGACCATCAGCTCCTCAAGCTTAGCAGCATCCTTCTCGGTTGTGATTAATAGATTTATTTTCTTGCTTCGGCACTGATCAATAATATTTTTTATTTCCCGTGGCAAATAATAATGATGATCCAGAAAATACCGGGATTGTTTTACTTTCGCCCCTAGCCTAGACAATGTTTTCTCGAATGAATAGGGATCGGCAATGCTGCAAAACACTCCGACCTCCTTGCCCTGCAAAAAGTTAATCGGCTTTTTATCGCCGTCTTTTAAGCCAACAAGTTCTTTTGGCTTATGGATGGTCTCGATAATAGGGGCGTTTGTATTCAATTGCTTTATAGTTTCCTTAACCTTGGCAAGGTTTTGGAATCCGATGTCCGTTTTCGTTAAGATAAATATCTGCGCTCTCTTAAGCGATTCCAAAGGCTCTCTTAGGATTCCTCTTGGGATAAGCCGGCCGTTCCCAAAAGGGTTTGTCGTATCTACCGCTAAAATATCCAAATCACGGGCTAACTGGTAATGCTGGTAACCGTCATCCAAAATAAAAACATCAGCATCATAATGCCTTAAATATTTTTGCGCATTTAGGAATCTCCTCGCCCCCACTACAACCTCTATACCCTTAAGCGCTTTTCTTAACATATTGGCTTC